>JBARTN010000256.1:0-5105 GCA_049645265.1 Polyangiales bacterium | reverse complement strand
TCGGCGACCCCCTCAACTCGCCCAACGACATCGCGGTGCGAAGCGACGAGACGATCTACTTCACCGACCCACCTTTTGGCATCAACCCGGCCACCGAACAGGTGCTGGAGTTCAACGGAGTGTTCCGTGTGGCCCCCGATGGAGAGCTCACGGCAGAGTGGGAGGGAGCGAAAAGCACGCGGCCCAATGGCTTGGTGCTGTCTCCGGATGAACGCCTCTTGTATGTGGCCGACAGCACGGCTGGGGTGATGGTGTTTGATGTGAATGCGGACGGTTCGCTGACGAACGAGCGAGCCTTCATCGAGACGCTGCCCACCGCCGACGGCATGGCGATCGATACCGGCGGGAATCTATTCGTTTCGACGAACACTGGCGTGCAGGTGTTCGACCCGTCGGGCGATCTGTGGGGAACCATCGAAGTTCCGGACGGCCGCGTTCCAGCCAACTGCGCATTCGGCGGCGCCGACGCGAGGACGTTGTACATCACGGCGCGGGAAGCGCTTTATCGAGTGTCGCTCGTGAACCCGGGATTGTATTAGCTCGCGGGCGCGGCCGGTGCTTGCGATGGGCTACTTGCGCGGTCCACTGCCGGTCGGGCCTGCGCGACGGCCCACTCGGCCGTAGGGTTGATCGCGTCGGCCTTGGCGTCGTCGCTTTTCGTGAATGGAAAGCGCGCCTTTGCCGGAGGCGGGCGGGACCAAGTGGCGGTCGGCGCTTCCGATGAGGTCGCCGCGCTTGGCTTTGATGAGGGCTTCGCGTGCGAGGTCGTGTTGCTCGACGTCCCAGTATTGCAGGAGCGCTTTTTGCATTCGCTTCTCGCGCAGGCCCCTGGCAACGTAGACGGGCTCTTGGGTGAAGGGATCCAGGCCGGTGACGTACATGCTGGTGGCCATGCTCATCGGCGTTGGAATGAAATCCTGGACTTGGCGTGGCCTCAAGCCGCGTTTCTTCAAGTACAGCGCGAGCTCGATCATGGACTGGGTCGTCGAGCCCGGGTGGCCGCTGATGTAGTACGGAACGAGGTGTTGGTCCTTGCCGCTCTTTTCGCTCGCGCAGGCGAACATCTCTGCGAATCGTTCGTAGCTTTCGACGCCGGGCTTCTTCATTTTGTCGAGCACAGCGTCGTCGACGTGCTCGGGGGCGACCGAGAGCTGACCGCCGGTGTGATGCTCGGCAAGCACTTCGACGAACTCGGGGCTCCGCTCGGCTAAGTCGTAGCGAACGCCGGACGCGATGAAGGCCTTCTTTACGCCCTTCTCTTTGCGGACTTTGCTCAGAAGCTCGACGAGCGGGCCGTGGTCGGTGACCAGGTTCTCGCAAACGCCCGGATGCACGCAGCTGAGCCGGCGGCAGGCCTTTTCGATGCGCTCGTCCTTGCACTTCATCTGATACATGTTCGCGGTCGGACCGCCGACGTCGCTGATCACGCCCGCAAACCCATCCATGCGACGAAGAGCGCGCACTTCACGCAGGACGCTCTCTTCGCTGCGGGACTGAATCACCCTCCCCTCGTGCTCGGTGATCGAACAGAAGCTGCAGCCGCCGAAACAGCCGCGCATGGTCACGATGCTGTGCTTGACCGTTTCATAAGCCGGAATGCCTGCGTCGTAGGAAGGGTGGGGATACCGGGTGAAGGGAAGATCGTAGAGCCCGTCCATGATGTCGGTTGTGAGGGGCTCTGCGGGTGGGTTGAGGTAGACGGCCTCGTGCCCGTAAGGCTGGACCAAGGGCCGGCCGTTGCCCGGGTTCGTTTCCTTTTGAAACGCTCCGCTCATTTGGCTGAACTGTTCTTTGCTCGCTTTGATTTCGTCGTAGCTGGGCAAGAACACGGGTTTCCCATCGGGGATGAAGCGGCTCGGCTCGATGTGTTCCCACTGCCCCTTACGGAGCACGTGGGCCGTCCCGCGCACGTTGCGCAAGTCTTGCAAGGTTTCGCCGGCGGCAAGCCGATCGGCGACTTCCCAGACGGGGCGTTCGCCCATGCCGAAGATGAGCATGTCGGCCTTCGCATCGAGCAAGACACTCCGGCGAATCGAATCGCTCCAGTAGTCGTAGTGGGCGATGCGCCGAAGCGAGGCTTCGATGCCGCCGAGAATGATCGGCACGCCCGAGAACGCCTGCCGGCAAAGGTTGCCGTAGACGATGCTCGCCCGATTGGGACGCATGTTGGTGCGACCGCCAGGCGAATATTGATCTTCGGAGCGGACCTTCTTCTGGGCGGTCAGCTTGTTGAGCATGCTGTCCAAGTTGCCGCTGGTGATGCCGACGAAAAGGCGCGGCTTGCCCATGCGGGACACGTCCGCGATGTCGTCCCACTTTGGCTGGGCGATCATGCCGACGCGGTAGCCACGCCCTTCGAGGAAACGGCCTATCAGCGCGCCGCCGAACGCCGGGTGGTCGACGTACGCGTCCCCGTTGACGATGAGCACATCGAGCTCGTCCCAGCCGCGCGCGTCCATCTCTTCCCGCGTGGTGGGCAGGTACGCAGTCAGGTCGGGCCGGCTCGGACCCCGACTGCCTTTTCGCGATAGGGGGACGAGGCCCATGCCGCACCTTGCCCATGTGCGGCGGGTCGCGCAAACGTACCGCTATGAAAGGCAACGTGGAGCCTCGCCCCAACGCGGGGGACCGGGTCACATTCGAGGTCGAATCGCTGCTGCCTTCGGGGGAAGGCCGGTGTGGCCGCGCGCGCATCGCGGGGGCATTTCCGGGGGAAAGGGTCGTGGCGCGGATCGACCACGTCGGCAAACACGCGACCTTTGCGACGACCGTGGAAGTGGAGCGCGGCCGCCCGGGTCGGCGTCCGCCCCCTTGCCTGTCTCACGTCGATACCGAAGACGGGCGCTGCACCGGCTGTGCCTTGATGGCGCTCGGAGAAGCCGATCAACGGACGCTTCTCCGGGAGATGCTACTCGCGCAACACGGGCTCGAGGTCGGCGAAGTCGTCGCGGCGCCCGAATCGCTTGGTTATCGCTGGAGTGCAAAGCGTATTGCGTTCGGTGGGCCCGGGAAGCTGCGCCTTGGAAGTTTCATGCGCGGAACCAACCGCCCGGCCGACATGAAGGGTTGCCTCGTCGACCATCCGCTCATCGCCGCGGCCGCAGATGAGCTCGCCGAAGCCGCCCGCGATCTCGGCATTGCGGCGCACGACGAAGCACGCAAGCGGCTCGGACTTCGCGCGGTTTGGTTGCGGACCAATGGAACGCAAGTGCTGGTCACGCTGGTGACGAGCGAAGCCAACGGGGACGAGCTGATTCGACTGAGCCCTCGACTCACGCTCTGCCACGGTCTTGCGATCAGTTTTTATCGCGATGGCGGCAACGCGTTGCGGGGAGCGGAAGCAACGGTGCTTCGTGGCATCGAAGCGCTCGACGTGAACGGCACGCAGATCGGTCCACTTGGATTTCTGCAGCCCAATCCCAAAGTCGCCGAACAGATGTACGATGACCTCGTCGACGGTATCGGAGGAGGACGCATCTTCGACCTCTACGCCGGTTCGGGCGCGACTAGCCGTCGGCTTCGGGCGGTTGCCAGCGAGGTCGTGCCCTGTGAATCACATCCTGAAGGTGCGCGGAGCCTCGGCATTGAAGCGGAAATGGCGGAAGCGTTTCTTGCGCGCCACAGCGACGCGGTCGATGGGGTGATCGCGAACCCACCTCGCAAGGGCCTCGGCGCTGCGGTGACCGGCGAGCTGCTTCGGCTTCGTCCGGCGCGCATTCACGTAATGGCGTGCGGACCTGCGGGTATCGCGAAAGACATCGAGAGACTGTCGGCGGGCTACCGGCTAGAGAGCTTGCGGGCCTACGACACCTTGCCGCAGACGCCGCATGTGGAGCTGATTGCGAAACTAGTTCGGATCGAGGACGCAGCGTCCAGGTGAAACGACTGCGCCGAGATTCGTTCTACGGATTGTGCGCTTCGATCAATGCGTCGCCGAGTGCGCGGAGTCGTTGCTGCTCGCCGCTACGGGTCTGCTGCTCTTCGAACGCTTGGAATCGTCGGAACATCTCTTCTTTGACGGGTTCGGGCAACCGAGCGTCGGCCATGGGGTAGAGGATTTGGTCTTCCTTTCGGATGTGTTGGCGCAGCAGACTCGAGAACTCTCGCACCGTCCGTCCAAGGCTATCGAGGTCTTTCTCGCTCCAGGTCGCAGATTGTCGCGCGAGGCCATCTAGAACGCGGACGAGAGAACGACCCTGTTCGTGCTCGTGCAGCATGACGGAAACTGGGCCTGCGTGGCGTGGGAAACCGTGCTCGCCCATGGCGACGAACAGAATGTCTTCCTCCTTGCCGTGATGGTAGGCATCGGCGAACCCCTGAATGAACGAGACGAATCGAGCAAGCTCCGCTTTGTCGTCCGACTCACCGCCGGGGCCCAATGTCGTGACCCAGCCCCCCATGGCATCGAGTGCCCTCTCGATGAGGCGGTGCTCGTCCATCAGCATGTCTGTGGCTTCCACTTTCGCTTCCTTCCCTACGCTACCGAACTGCAGCATCGCGAATGATCCCGGGATGGCAATGCTTCATCCCCAGCGGGGATGTAGCTTCGTGAGTCACATTGTGATACATCAGGCTTATGGATGTATCACACAGCACCGTGATTCAGGTAAAACCTGAGGAAAATCGGGCATCTGACGCCAGCTCGTCTCTGCGCCACTGGTTGGCGGCGGTCGATGTGGTGCTTCGGACCATCGAGGAGACGGTTTGGCGGTTGCGGCGCGAAGCCCTCGAAGCCCGCCAGGCGGGTCGCGAGGAATGGGCGGATTGGGCCGGTGGGTTTCGGGATGCGCAACGGGCGTTACAGAGCTGGCAGCAGCAAACGGCGCGCCTCGTGAGCATCGGTTGGGTACTGACCAAGATCGCCGCCGGCTACCGCCTGCATTTGACCGGGGCGGCGTTTGTGAGTCGGCGACGCGCCGCGGCGATGCTCGAGCGACTGCATGCGAAGAACGCGCAGCGGTTCACGGAGGTCTGCATCTCGCATGGCGGGGGCTTTTTGAAGGTGGGCCAGTTACTGTCGTCGCGTCCGGACTTGATGCCGCGCGTTTGGATCGAAGCGCTTTCCATCCTTCAAGACAGCGTCCCGGCCGAAGACGAGGAGCGCA
>JBARTN010000255.1:0-10394 GCA_049645265.1 Polyangiales bacterium | reverse complement strand
CGGCGCCGATGCCGGCGTTTCCGAGCTTTTTGGCGACCTTGTTGGCCCCGTGCTTGGTCCGCGTAAAAACGATGGCCCGGGACACTTCGTCGTCTCGCAGCAAATGCTCGAGCATGCGTTGCTTGTCGCCGGTTCCGACCATGACGAATCGCTGGTCGATTTCCTTTACGGTCACCTGTTTGGGCGAAACGTCGACACGGACGGGATCGTCGAGGATCTCTCGGGCGAGCGCCGCAACGGCATTTGGCATCGTAGCCGAAAAGAGAAGCGACTGACGGGTCTTGGGCGTCTGCGCGACGATGCGCTTCACGTCCCGGATGAATCCCATGTCGAGGAGCCGATCGGCTTCATCCAGCACCAGCACCTCGACCTCCGAGAGGTCGATGTGACGCTGACCTGCCAAGTCCAGCAGCCGGCCGGGAGTCGCGACGACTACATCCAGGCCCTGCTTGAGGGCTTTGATCTGAGGATTCGCACTCACGCCGCCAAAGATGAATGCGTGACGGAGCCTCATGTGCTTTCCATAGCGCTCGAGCTCGTCATGAATCTGGAGGGCGAGCTCGCGAGTGGGCGCAAGGATGAGCGCGCGCGGCCGCCTGGGCTTTGCTGGTGAGTTTTCCTCATCCAGACGCTGCAACAGCGGCAACGCGAACGCTGCCGTTTTGCCGGTCCCCGTCTGAGCGATGCCCAGCAGGTCTCTCCCCTGCAACAGTTGCGGGATGGCCTGGGACTGGATCGGCGTGGGCTCTGTGTAGCCCACGTCTCTCAGGGCTCGGCGAAGCTTTTCGCCGAGCCCGAGAGATTGGAAGTCACTAAGACTCGTGGTCATTCCGAAGTACCGCTTACCAACGATTGTCGGAGCGGCGGTCGTTTCTCGGTCGATCGTTGGCTGCGTCGACGCGGATCGTGCGGCCGTCGAGCGTGGAGCCGTTCAGCTCCTCGACCGCGCGGCCTGCGCTCCCCTCGTCCTCGAACGTCACGAAGCCGAAGCCCCGCGAGCGACCGGTTTCCCGGTCAGTGATTACCTTGGCCTCTGCGACTGTGCCACATGCCTCAAAAGCCTGCTGGAGCTCGGTGTCGGTCGTGTTCCAGCTCAGGCCACCTACGAATAGTTTCTTGCTCATTCTGTCTGTCTCTCTCTGATCAATGTGCGCAGCATTCGCCGGGAACTGTCCCGAACGTCTACTCCGCGTCTCTAACTTGCCGATGTCTTCTACGAACCGTTTTACCGTTGCTTTTTTTCACGGTGCGGGTCTGGTAGGAACAGGTCGGCAGCGTGCTGGCAGCCCACGATGGACCACCGCGTCCTTGATGGACGATTTCGGCAAGGTAGCAGTTGCCCTGAACTTGTCCAGCGAGCTGCAAATTGCGCCTATCGACGGGGTTTTCGCCGGCCTCGTGCTGGGCTCGGTTCCGGCCCGAGGTAGCGATCCTCGGAAATCCCGTAGCGGATGAGGATCTGCCGGTTCGCACGGCGGGCGGCCTCGCGGTCGAGTGTCAGCACCCAGCCGTGTCCCGTCACGATTCGCAGCCATTTCCCGTGCGCCTCATCGATCATCGAGGCGAGGTGCTTCAAGCCTCGGGGAATGACCCCGTTGACGAGACGCACGGTTTCGCCCCCCCAATCTTGGTAGCCCCGATTGACCGCGTGCGGGAGGACCTGGGTCAGGATGATCACTTCGCGGCGCTCCTTGGTCACCAGATTGTTCACCAGGGCGTAGCTGAGCGAGTCGGGATAGACGGCGTCGGGTTTGTCGATGAGGTCCTCGCTAAGCGGCTGAAACAACAAGCCGGCAAACTGGAAGTAGCGCGGCCAATCGGTGGTCCTCCGTCCGGGCACCAAGGGGGTGTGCGGCGTCAGCTCGATCGTTTTCTTCAGCTTCCTGCCGTCGCGCAGGATGGTCACGGAGATGGTGTCTCCGATTTGCTTGCTCTGGCAGGTGAGCTCGTAGTCGACGCGGCCCACCCCGGGCCAGGCGACGGTGAGGTCGTTTGCAATCCTCCGGCCGTCGATTGCGAGTAGGACGTCGCGCGGCCTGAGCGTACCGTAGGAAGGCCCGCCGTAATCGACTCGGCTGATGAGGGCGCCGGTCGCGGACGGAGCCATTCGAGCGGCGCGCCGCTGTGCATCGCTCTCCATGTCCTGAACGTCGATGCCGAGTCGAGGGAAGCCATCGTAGCGTCCGTCGGACACGTCTTCGAGGAAGTGTTGGATGACGGGGCTGGGGATCATGTACCCGACGTTGTCGGCATCATCCATCCCTTGCATGGCGATCCCCACGACTGTGCCCTCGCTCACGACGGGGCCACCGCTGTTCCCCTCGTTGATCGCTGCATCGATTTGTACGGAGAGCAGCTTGCGCCCGGATTGGGTGTACGTGTCGAGCTCGACGCGGGAGACGATCCCCGAAGTGATCGAAAGCGTCACGCCGCCAATGGGGAATCCGTAGACCACGACGTCCTGCTGGAGCTTTGGCATCTCGCCGATGGGTACCGCTGGCGCATCGTCGAAGAACCGCGGGTCCTCGACCTCGACCAGCGCCAGATCTGCGTCGTGGCTGATGAAGATGACCTTGCCCGCGAATCGTTCGCTGCCGTCGGCACGCTTCAGTTCGATGCCGACGGCGCTCTCGACCACGTGCGCATTGGTGAGGATCCGGCGGCCTCCGATGATCACCCCGGAACCGTAGTAGAGCTCCGTGCCTTCGGTCTGCCAGGGCACCTCGAGGTCCGGGGGATCGGCATAGACCGAAAGCTGCACCACGCTCGATGCAATCGAAGCGTCTTGTGCATGACCGGTGACCGACGAGCCCCAAGCGACCGCAATGGCCAGTGCCGCGACGACGACGTACGTGTTTGCGTTCATGGTTGCGGATTTTCAGGGCTGAGCTCGACGGCGGTCAAGCCGAAACCGTGATAGAAACGTCGAATGCGCGTCGACACGTTCAGTATGGAAGTCAATGACTGGTCCAAGGTGGCAGCGGCATGCCAGCGGGCCGAGGCCTGTGGGTTCGATGGGTTCGCGATTCCGGAGATCACGAACGACCCCATCCTCAACGCCGCAATCGCAGCAAACGCAACGCAACGCATTCATGCGCGCACGGCGATCGCGGTCGCGTTTCCGCGGAGCCCGATGGTGGTCGCAGAGCAGGCCTGGTCGATTCAAACGAACTCGGGCGGGCGCTTCGGGCTTGGGCTCGGCACGCAGGTCAGAGCCCACAACGAGCGCCGGTTCAGCACGCCTTGGAAGGCGCCGCGAAGCCGCATGGTCGAATACGTGAAATCGCTTCGTGCGATTTGGCGCTGCTGGGAGCTCGGAGAGCGCTTGGACTACCAGGGCGAGCACTACCAGTTCTCCCTGATGACGCCGGAGTTCACGCCGCCAAAGTCGAACCTGCCGATGGTGCCCGTGTATCTCGCCGCGGTTCGGCCGAAGATGATCGAGTCGGCTGCCGGCATCGCGGACGGGCTTCGCCTTCACTTCTTCTGCACCAAGAAGTACTTGCAAGAAGTCACCTGGCCGGCGATCCAACGCGGCTTGGCCGCGAGTGGCCGTTCACGAAGCGAGCTCGAAGTCTGTGGCGGCGGCTTCATCATGACCGGCCCAGACGAAGAGGCCGTCATGAAGAATCGTGAGTGGGTGCGCTACCGCGTGGCGTTCTACGGCTCGACGCCGGCGTATCTTCCGGTGATGTCGCTTCACGGCTGGGACGATTTGGCTGAGAAGCTCAAGCACATGTCGAAAACCGGGCAATGGAAGAAGATGGCGGCCGAGGTGCCTGACGAGGTGGTCGAAGAGTTTGGCGTTTTCGCGACCTATGACGAGCTCCCGAAGGCGATCGAAGCGCGATTCGGCGGGATCTCCGATACGGTGGAATTCAGCTTCGAAGACGACACCGACCCGGCCTACGCGCAGAGCATCATCGAGCAGGTCCACCGGATCGGCAGCCGCTTCGAGGCCCACGCCAACCACTATGCCTAGTCGCTGTTTTTGCTCACGACGAGAAGAGCGGTTTCGGCGAGTAGGTTTGCATCCTCGTCGTCGCCGATGATGCGGCCCTCGGTGTCGTCGTAGTAGCGCGCCTTTTCGACCGTGACGCCCATCTTCTCGCAGAGGTCGAGCATGTCGCGGATCGACGGAAAGCGGCGGTTCGGCGTATTGTACCACTCGTACGAGTACGGACCTGGCGCTTTGGGCGCACGGCCTTCCAGGCCGAACATCTCGCGCAGGGTTCGATGCGCGAAATTGGTGAAGCCCACAATCGCGCGGCGGCCCACTCGAAGCGCGTCTTCGAGCAAGCGCTCCACGTTGGGAACCGCTTGAAGCGTGGACGAGAGCACGACGTAGTCGAAGCGATTGTCGTCGAACTCCGGCAAGCCGACGTTCAAGTCGTAGTCGATGGCCTCGACGCCTTGCTGCATGGTCGCCGCGATGAGCTCGGTGCTCACCTCGACGCCACAGAGGAGCGGCGCACCGCGTTCCTTGAGCCTTCCGAGCAGGTCGCCCTCCCCACAGCCGAGGTCCAGCACCGAGCTGTTCGGGGGAATCAGCTCGAGTATGCGATTGTCTTCGGCGCTCGCGCGTGGCGGCCGTGGCTTTGGCGCACCGAGCTTGGCTGCGACCAAGGGGCTAAACGCCTCGATGTCGTCGGCCAGGAGAAAGCTGTCGTGCCCGCCGTCGGTTTCGATTTCGCAGTACGACACCGGCTGACCTAGCGTGGTCATGATCGCGACGAGCTCGCGTGACTGGGAGGGCGGAAAGAGCCAGTCGCTCGAAAACGAAATCACCAGCCAATCACATTGGGCGGCGCGAAACGCCTCGAGACGCCGCTCCCGCGTGTCGCCGAGATCGAAGTTGTCCATCGCAAGCGTGACGGCCACGTAGGAATTGGCGTCGAAGCGCCCGACGAACTGCTTGCCCTGGTACGCCAGGTACGAACCGACGGAAAACCGCTTCTCGAAATCGGTGACGATGTCGCGGGGCGCATGCCGATCGAGGTCGAACTTCCGGGTCATCGCTTCGGAAGACAGATAGGTGATGTGCCCGAGCATCCGCGCGAGTGCGAGGCCGGTCCGGGGGAAATCGCCGGTGCCGTAGTATTGGCCGCCGTGAAAGTCGGGGTCCGATTGGATCGCGTTCCGGCCGACGACGTCGAAGGCGATCGCCTGCGCCGTAACCCTCGCCGAGGCCGCAATGGGGATCGCCGTTTGGACGTACTCCGGGTAGCGCGTCGCCCAGCACAGCGTCTGTTGACCTCCGAGTGAACCACCGACGACCGCCCGCAGGCGCTTGATGCCGAGCAGGTCGATGAGCCGTTTCTGGACATCGACCATGTCTTCGACGGTGACGAGCGGGAAGTCACTGCCGTACGGAATCCCGGTAACCGGATTGATTGTGCCAGGCCCGGTCGTTCCGCGGCAGCCACCGAGCACGTTGGAGCAGACGACGAAGAGGCGGTCGGGGTCGACCGCCTTGCCCGGACCGACGAGCCCTTCCCACCACCCCGGTTCATCCTCCTCGTCGTGCCGCGCCAGGTGCGAATCCCCGGTGATCGCGTGGCAGATGAGTACCGCATTGCTTCCATCGGCGTTGAGCCTCCCGTACGTCTCATACGCGACCTCGACGCTTGGAAGCACGCCACCGTGATGGAGCTTCATCGGCGTCGGGAAGACGGCAGTCTGCACGTGGCGAAGCGGATTGCCGCTCCGCATCGAATCGGTGCTTTCGAACTCCGCGACCACGAGAGTCGGTTACCCTACCCCATGGCAGCCGCAAGTGCTTGGTCGATGTCCGCGATGATGTCTTTGACATCCTCGATGCCGACCGAGATGCGCACGTACTCGGGCACGACGCCCGCCTGCTGCTGCTCGGTGGGGCTGAGCTGCTGGTGCGTGGTCGAAGCCGGGTGAATCACCAGCGTCTTGGCGTCGCCGATGTTCGCGAGGTGGGAGCAGAGCTTCACCGAGTTGATGAACTTCTTGCCCGCTTCCATGCCACCCTTGATGCCGAAACCGAGGATCGCGCCCTTGCCGTCCGGCAGGTAGTGGTTGGCGCGCTCGTTGTCGGGATGGGATGGGAGGCCCGGGTAGTTCACCCACTCCACTCCATCGTGCTTTTCGAGGTGCTCGGCGACCGCCTGCGCGTTCTCGCAATGCCGCGGCATCCTCAGGTGAAGCGTCTCGAGCCCCAGCAAGAAGAGGAAGGCGGCAAATGGGCTCATCGCCGCCCCGGTGTCACGCAGCCAGTGCGTTCGGGTTTGCACGAGATAAGAGATGTTCCCCATGGGCGCGAGGGCATCGGCGAGCACCGCGCCGTGGTAGTTCGGTGACGGGCCGCAGAGCTCGGGCCACTTGTCGCGATTGTCGGTCCACTGAAACTTGCCCGAGTCGACGATCGCACCGCCAATGTGCGCTCCGTGGCCGCCGATGAACTTCGTGGTCGAGTAGACGTTGATGTCAATCCCGTACTCGAAAGGCCGGAACAGGCACGGCGTCGTCACGGTGTTGTCGCAGATGACTGGAATGGCGCCGTGCGGAGCGCTGTGCGCGGCGTCGGCAATGGCCTTGAAGTCCGGCACGTCGTTCTTTGGGTTGCCAATCGATTCGATGTAGACGAGGCGCGTGTTCTCATCGACGAGGTCGTGAATCTGCTCGGGGTGCGCCGGATCGAAGAACCGCACCTCGACGCCGAGGTTTTTGAACGTGTTGTTGAAGAGCGTCCAGGTTCCGCCGTAAAGGCTCGTCGCTGACACGAAGTTCTGCCCCGAGTGGCAGAGGGTGAGAATTGCCGCGTTGATCGCCGACTGACCCGACGCGAAGCCGAGGCCCGTGACGCCACCGTCGAGGGCCGCCAGTCGCTTTTCGAGGACGTCGACCGTCGGATTCATGATGCGGGAGTAAATGTTCCCGAACTCGGCGAGCCCAAAGAGGGCGGCCGCGTGGTCGGTGTCGTTGAAGACGTACGACGTCGTCGCGTAGATCGGCACGGCGCGCGCGTTGGTCGTGGGGTCGGGTACCTGGCCGGCGTGAAGCGCAAGCGTGCCGAGACCGTAGTTCTCTTCAGTCATGTGGATTACCTCGTTGCTGGTGCTCGAGTTGAAGTGCTGGGGGCGGCGAGGATAACGCGACTTGGGCGCGGAGTCAGCGCCGTTTGACGGCAAGGCGCGAGAGCCGCGCCCCTCGGGGCCCCGGAACCAAGAAAACATAGTCATCTCAATGGCAGGGGCATTGTGCGACTCACCGGGATAGTTGGGCTGAGTCGCGAACTGTAGGCAAGCTCACCGCCTAGATCGTTTCCGACGCCGGCACGTCTTTGAATGCATGGGCGAACGAAAAGTCGTGGGCAGTGGGCCTCCGAATTTGCCAGAATCTTTGAGAAGGCGGGAGACGGGGATGCAGGACGGACCGAGGAAGGATTCACTCGCGGATCAGCTCTTAGAGCTGCACAACATTCAGGCGGCGCGTGTCGTGACTGAGGAGGAAGCCCGGTTCAGGGCGGCCGAAGACGCACGACTGCGAGCGGAGGCAGAAGCCCAGCGAAGGCGCGAAGACGAAGACGCGCGCCTCCGGGCCGATGAGGAAGCCCGATTGGCTCAAGAGCGCGCGCGCCTTGAAGAGGAAGAGCTCCGCTCGCGTGAAGCGAAACAAGCCGAGCTCCGGGTTCAGCTCCAGGAAGAGGCCAAGGCTCGCGCTGCCGAGCAGCAACGCATGCTCGAGCACGAAAAAGAGATGGCGACGATCACCGCTGTCGAGAGAGGCAAGATTCGCGCGCGACGCATCATTGCGGGCGGTGCCATGTTCCTCGTGCTCGCTTCGCTCGGGGGCTACGCTTTCATCCTGAAGCCTGCGCTGGAACGTCAGGCGATGGCCGAAGAGATGGCCAAGCAGGAACAACGCCGCGCCGCGATGGACAAAGAGCAGGCCGAGGCAGCGCTCATGACGGAAACGGAGCGCGCGGAAGCCGCCGAGCGCGATAAGGAAGCCCTGAAGGCACGCCTCGAGAAGAAGGATCAGGCCAGACAAAAGGCTGCGGCTGCGGCTTCGACGAGCCTCAAGCCGAAGGCACGGCCGGTAAAGAAGGCCGGTTGCGCGCCAGATGACCCGCTTTGCGGCATCCCGCTCGACTGAGCGGTCTAGTCCTCGTCCATGCCGGTGCGTGGCGGAGGAATGCTTCGGCGGGCGGCGCGGATGCCGCCGCGGGTGTAGCGGCCCATCAGTGAGGACCATTCCATGATGACGCTGCCGCCGGTTTCCTCGTGACGCGACTGAAAGGCGGCGATGAAATCGAGGCAGGCGTGGTCTACGTAGTCGAGATCGTCGAAGAACAAATGTAGCTCGGAGCCGGGTGGGATCTCTTCGAAGGCTCCGGCGAGCAGCGGAAGCGCGACAAACGTTGCGGCACCGTGAAGGTGAAGCTCGATCTTGTCTTCCAAGTCGACGCGGTGGATGTCGAGGTGTGCCAGGGAGTAGACCAAACTTCCCGTGGAGAGGACGAGTCCGATGATGATGCCGCTGAGCAGGTCGACGACGACGATACCGATGATGGTCGCCATATAGATGGCGAAGACTGCCCTGCCATACTCGAGAATCTTTCGCGGCGTGGAGACCTGCACCAAGCGGAAGCCGACGTAGATGAGGATGGCGGCCAACGCCGATTCTGGAACCAAACCGAGCAGCCCGGGCAGCAGCGCCGCGAATAGAAATACCCAGGTGGCCTGCATGACCGAAGACATCCGCGTTTTGGCACCCGCTTCGACGTTGGCGGTGCTTCGGCTGATGACGCCGGTGATCGGCATCGCACCGAGGAAGCCACATGCGAGATTTCCGATGCCCTGGGCTGCGAGCTCGCGGTCGTAGTCCGTACGATCGCCCTGATGCATCCGGGAGACGGCAGTGGCGCAAAGTAGCGTTTCCGCGCTTGCGACGAAGGCGAGAGCACCTGCGGCGATCAAGATCTCCGGCTCCAACACCTTCGATATGGAATCGACCGTCGGCAAGGTGATGTACGAAACCAGCGAGCCCGTGACGTCGACGTAGTCGATTGGAAGCTTTAGGAGCGCGGCCGCAATCGTCGCGACCAGCACGCCGGCGAGCGCACCAGGCAGGGCGTGCAGCTTCGCGGGACGAAAGCGATCCCAGAGCACGATCGTGAGCAGTGTGGCGACGCCGATCGACGCAGCGATGTAGTGGGTGCGTTCGCCGCCGGTGGTCATCGTCTTCATGACGCCGGCGGGGATCTTGAAGATGTTGTGGAGAACGCTGCCCTGGATGTCGTCGTCGATCATCACGTGGAACTGCTTAGACACGATGATGATGCCGATCCCGGCGAGCATGCCGCGAATGACCGCCGGAGAGACCGCACGGAAATAGGTGCCGAGCTTCAGGAGACCTGCGGATGCCTGAAGCAGCCCGGCGAGCATGACGACGATGCCAATGCTGGTGATGCCATAGGGGTCTTCGTCGGTCCGGAACGCGACGACCCATTCGAACACGAGAACACTCAAACCAGCGGAAGGCCCCGAAATCTGAAGTGGCGCGCCCCCGAGGAAGCCCACGACCACACCGCCCACCACCGCGGTGATCAAACCGAGCGAAGCCGGCATCCCCGACGCACGCGCGATCCCCATCGACAAGGGAAGCGCGATCAAAAACACGACGATGGACGGCGGAATGTCTTTGACGACGGACCGGAGCTTGTCGTTCAAATCAACTGCCCCACGTCGCGCTCTACTTCACGGGAACGCATGCGTGGCGGAGGATAGTGGGAAAGGCGCCGCCACGCGAGAGGGAAGCGAATCGCTGCGCTGGGCCTGGCGTGCCTGTGTGGCATGGAGACTGTGGTGATAGGGCCACGAGGCGGAGTGCGAATTCCGAGTCATTTCGGATTTCCCAACGATATTGCTATGGTTGGTCGCGTCGTGCGACGCGGCTCAGTTCACGCACTCGGGGTGTTCCGCGCAATCGGCGCAAACACAGCCCTCTTGGAAGCTCGAGCAGATGTCGTTGTCTACACAGTTGGCTGGGTCGCTGCAGAAGAAGTCGTCGTCGCAGTCGGAACAGACGCAGTCGTCGTCGTCGGTGATGCAGTTGCCGTCGTTGATGCAGAACTCGCTGTTGCCGCCGAAGCCGCCTCCTCCACCCGTGCCGGCTGAGCCGCCGCCGCCCGCGTCACCGCCGGTGCCGGCGCTACCGCCTGTGCCCGCTGTGCCGCCGGTTCCGCCACTTCCGGCGGTTCCGCCACTTCCGGCGGTTCCGCCACTTCCGGCGGTTCCACCCGTCCCGGCGCTGCCACCGCTGCCAGCTGCTCCGTCTGCCGAGTCTCCGCTGCAGCCAGCCAAGATCAACGCAAACACAAAACCACAAAGTCGAAACGAGTTGCCCATGATTCCTCCCGC
>JBARTN010000254.1:0-7561 GCA_049645265.1 Polyangiales bacterium | reverse complement strand
AGAAACACCTGAAAGAGGAATTCGCCGAGGTGACGGTTCACGTTTTGCACACCGCTTGTCCGGCCGAAGCTCGCCTGGTAGTTGAGGTCTAGAAGCGTCAGCCGATCTTCGCGATGAACGTTGAAGGTGATCTCGTAGGTCAGCTGGTCGTTGTTGCCCCTGTTGAGCGTCAAACCGAAACCGAGCTTCATCGACCACCATTCTCTCTCGCGTTTACCACCCGAAAGGATCGCATCGAGCTTGCTGCGATCGAAGGTCTTGGTCCCCTCATCGGTCTCGACGATCACTTTGTCGGCTGTGACGACACCTCGACCGATTGCGGTTGTTTGATCCTCGAAGACATACGTATAGACGTGGGGCGAATGAATCTCCCTGGCGTCGGTGAAGTCGATGTCCTGCGCATCGAACTTGTCGCTCTCGAACACCAGCTTGTCATTGCGCATCTCCTTGAGCTTGCCCTTGAGCCACTCGCCAGTGTCCACTCGAAGCCAGTCGAACGTATCACCAAACTCGAGGGCGTAATTCTCGGGGATGCCGGCCGCGGCCTGCTCCGTGATCCGCGCCATGCTCGCTTTTACCGAGTCGACCGCGGTATCGCTCGGCGCAGCCTCGAGTGGGACGCCTCCAGGCGCAGTGATCGTCGACGGCTGGGTCTCGGCGGCTTCCGTCGCAGTCTCGACGCCAGTTTTATCGTCGTCCGCGCCGACCTCTTGAGCGGCTGCATGGGGTGGTGAAAGTAACGCAGCGGACAACATGGCAATCGCTACGGCCCGCGTGGGTCCCCAGCGTTTCTCGGGTGTTTGTGCCAATACCAGGCGAACTGCGCTTGTGTCCATTAGAACAAGAACTGGAGTTGCAACGTGAGTCGGAGGCCGTTTTGCCGGCCGAGATCCCAAAGCTGTGACTCCCAGGCGGCTTCGGCGACGACTTTGAGGCTGTTGCCGATGATGTGTGAGGTGCCCGCAAGCGCGAGCTGATCGCTGGTGATTTGGTTTCCGTTTTGGCCATATTGCGCCATGGCGGAAGCCTGGTCGGTCGCGTTGTCAATTTGGGACTGGCCGTAGCTCCGGGCGTCGCTTCGGAGCCACGGTGTGAGATACGTGGTGCCGTATTGGAGCGCGAGCTCCCACATCGTTGTGAAGCGATAGCCGACCTCAGCCAAGAAGCCGATGGGGCCGAAGAGGATCTTGCCGCCCTGCCACGGCTTGTACCAAGCCAGGTAGCTGACGATGTTGATGTGCGCATGGCTGATCTTGGCGAGCCACTCCAAGGAGAGCCGTAGGCCAAGATCCTTCGTCGCCACGGGTCGCGCATCCCAGGAGAAGCCAGCGCCCAGGCTTTGCCGAAGCTCCTTGGTACCTAGCACATCGCTGTTGGTGTCGGTGTTGATGTTCCCGAAGTTCTTGGCCGCCCGAGCGGTGATCTCAGGATGAAACTCGCTCACAACCGATCCAGATCCAAGCGCCGATGGGTTTTGCGGAGTTTCGCCGTACAACTCCGTGATGCCGACCGCATGTGACGAGCGCGCGTTGACCCCGCTGAAGAGACCGATCGCGTACTCGCCCTTGAAAACGCCTGCGCCTGCGTGCATCTCCAGGCCGATCTGTCGTTCCGAGCCGAACATGCGAACGGTCGGCGCCCAGTCCACTGTCGAAAGAGCGGCAAACGACTGCGCACGGTATCGGTCGTAGGGGATCTTGAACTGGCCGACTCGGAGCGATGCAAACTTGAAACGGGTGAACCCGAACCACATATCGATCAGCTCGGCGGCGCTCGGGGTCAGGTTGAGTTGAAACCGAGTTTGGATCCGGCCTTCGATGAACGAGCTCGAGAGGGTCGTCCGGATCCGGCGAAACTCGAGCTTCTGAGTCGAGCTCTTCTGCGCACCCGCGCCCGCAAACTGTTGGTCGTATTCGAACTGTAGCTGCGTGCCGAAGCCAATCCCGACCCAGTCATCCGTCTTGCCGACACGGATCCGAACCGGCCCCAAACGACCGGGCAGCTTCCCCTCGTCCGGAGCTTTCGCTTTGCTTTCCGAGAGTGAGGTCGTGCTTGGCTCGGCGGCGAGGGTGTCGCCGGGGTCGTCGTGGAGGTCCTTGCCGATCGAACCGGTTTCTTTGCCGACCTGGAGGGTCCGCTTCTTGTGCTGCTCCTTCTCGTCTTGCTGGACCTCCGTCAGCGACGGCTCTCCGCCGAGCTGCGCGTTATCCTCCTGGTCGCCTTCGGGCTTCACGAGGCGGGGGTGTTTATCCTCGGCTTCCTGCTCCGGCGTAGTGCCGGCGTCTTGCTCGGGCTCGCTGCCCGCGTCGGGTTTTTGTGCCAACGCTGTGGACGCGCTTGCGAGCACCATGGACACCAAGATCGATCGTAGGCAGAGCTTACTTGGTGCTAGCATCCGAGCATCCCTTCAAACTTCGCTCGAACGCTACCAGGGATACACCGCGACCACGTGAGCCAGAGCGGCCCAAAAACGGCCCATTCTTGTCTGGGCCGAATCCAGTGGTTGGCGATGAGCGACCTGGTGAACGCGCCGACCCATCGTTTCTTTCCTCACCTAGTCGAGGTCTCTCATGATGTGGCGAACGGCCTCTTTCACGCCGCGCATGCGGTCTGAAACGTCGCCGCCACCGCGCGTGTTGCCGTCGCCCACTCCGGTCCACAGAAGCTGACCGCTCGCGGGGTCGACGATGTCGATGACGAGCGCGTCTTCGGCAAAGCGGTCCCAGCCGGACCCCCAGTCCGTTCGGTCTTGGTAGGCCGCGAACTCGCGAGGCGCTACGGGCTCCCCGTTGGTGAACAGATAGTACGCGACGTAATAGGTCGGAGACGCGCCTCCCGCAGGCTGAATCCCTTTAGACGAGAGCTCGCCCGCAATCGACTCCTGGATGTGCTTGTGCTCCCGCTTGAGCGCACGTGCCTCATCTCCCGCGTCTGGGTCCGTCATGGGTGGCGCGTTCTCCGTATCGTAGACCTCCTCGCGGCGGTCTGCGCGGCGCTCGTCGCCCACCGGTTCTTCTCGTCGCGCTTCCCGCTCTGCGCGATTGTCTTGCCGCTGCTCCGCATACGCATCGTTGACGTTGATTCGCGCTGCTCTCGCGCCTCGCTTGTACTCTTGCCAGGTTTTCTCTTCGGGAACCCAATCCCAGGTCTGACCAGACGCAAGGCTGAACGATGCCGCCGACTCGGTTTGCACATCGCGAACGCAACCGAAGGCCAAAGCTGGAACCACAATTGCTAGAAGTGCTGTTTTGAACATTACTCAATCCTCCAAGTTGGATGCCTCGATCGAGGCACAGTTTCTCGCTATCGATGAAGCTCGATGAAGTGGACACTAGCAGCGCTACGCGGCGACCACGTGAGCCACTAGGGCCCAAAAACGGCCCATTTTGCTCAGTGGAGCGACGCGAAGCTGACCAAAAGGTCGACCCCAAAAGGTTGACCCAGGTTGAATGAGAACCCGGAGTAAGAACGAACCAGAATGCGCCGTTTTTGGGCCGTTGTGGCTCACGCGGGCGACGTGTCCCTCTGGTAACTCTTTCTCCGTCCAACGTGATCGGTGTTGAGAAATTACGCCTCGGCGGAGGCACCCAAAGAGGAGGCCGCGCAATGCCTAGAAAAACACTCGCAGGATTCGAATTTTTGAGGACCAAGAGCGTTTTGCGACTGGGTCTCGTACTTGCGCTTTGTGGCGCGATGACGGCCTGTAAGAAGGCCGAGGAAGGTGCTGAAGCAGCGCAAAAGGCTGCTGACGAGGCGGCGAAAGCGGCTGGTAGTGCGGCCGATGAGGCGGCCAATGCTGCGAAGGGCGCGGCCGAGGCGGCTGGCGAGGCGGCGAAGGAAGCTGGCTACGCCGTCAGAGATGCTGCCGAAAAGGCCGGAGTCACTGCGAACCCGGAAAAAGATGTCTACTTTGGCACCACCCACGGCCACTCGTGCTGGTCCATCGACGCCTTCGCGCTCGGCAACCAGAAGTACGGTCCTGAAGAAGGCTATCGCTTCGCCCGGGGTGAGGCGGTGACCCACATGGGCGGCCCGAAGGTGCAGCTCAAGCAGCCGCTGGACTTCTTCATGATGACCGATCACTCGGAGTTCATGGGCGCGGCGCCGATGTTCCTGGAGAAGGGCAGCATCGTCTACGACACGCCGGTCGCGAAGCTGGTCCGCGAGAAGAAGATGGGCGCGGCCTTTACGATGATTGCCGGCGCCATGATCGAAGGCAAGCCCCTGCAGGGCCTGTCCGGCAACAAGAAGCTTGGCGAATCGGTGTGGAAGAAGGTTGTAGACAATGCCGAGAAGTACAATGACCCGGGCAAGTTCACCACCTTCATCGCCTACGAATGGACCTCCCTGCCGGGCCAGGCCAACATGCACCGCAACGTGATCTTCCGCGACGGCAAGGCGCCGAAGATGCCGTTCACGGCCATGGACTCGAACAAGCCCGAGGACCTGTGGACGGCGCTAGAGGCGTGGCGCAAGCAGGGCATGACCATGCTCGCGATCTCCCACAACGGCAACGCCAGCCTCGGCAAGATGTTCTCGCTCGAAGATAGCGACGGCACCTTCATCGATGCGGCCTACGCCAAGCGGCGCATGCTCAACGAGCCGCTGCACGAAGCGGGGCAGACCAAGGGCACGTCCATGGCCCATCCCCTGTTCTCACCGAACGACGAGTGGGCCAACTTCGAGCTGTGGAACTATCACCTGCCCTCCGGCGTGCCGGTCCCGCCGCTGCGCACCAACTACGTGCGCGAGGCCTGGAAGATGGGGCTCAGCGTCGAGCGGATCATCGGCGAGAACCCCTTCAAGATGGGGGTCGAGGGTGGCTCGGACACCCACAGCACCATCAACACCTTCGAGGAGTTCAACTGGAAGGGCAACCACGCGATGATCAACAACACCGCCGAGAAGCGGCGCTTTGCCTCGGGCGGGCAGGGCAAGCTGGCGGCGAAGGGCGGGAACCTGTTCCTGAATCCCGGCGTTCTGACCGGCGCGTGGGCCGAATCGAACACCCGCGGCCCGATTTACGACGCGATGGCGCGCAAGGAGACCTACGCCACCTCGGGCACGCGCATCAAGCTGCGCTTCTTCGGCGGCTATGGCTATCCGGATGACCTGGTGAAGAAGCGGGACTGGGTCAAGGCGGCCTACAAAGGGGGTGTGCCCATGGGCGCCGACCTGGCCGCCAACCCGACCGGCAAGGCGGTGCCGAAGTTCGCCGTCTGGGCGCTGAAGTCCCCGCACAGCGGCAACCTGGACCGCATCCAGATCATCAAGCTGTGGACGGACGGCATCATGGACTACGAGAAGATCTACGACGTCGCCCTGTCCGACGGCCGCAAGGTAGACCGCAAGACCGGCAAGGCGCCGGCGGTGGGCAATACCGTCGACCTGAAGACCGCCAAGTACACCAACGAGATCGGCGACGCCGAGTTGATGGCCGTGTGGTCCGATCCGGACTTCGACCCAACAGTCAGCGCTGCCTACTACGTGCGGGTGCTGGAAATCCCGACGCCGCGCTGGTCGACCTACGATGCGGTCGAGCTCAAGCTGCCGCCGCCCGACACCGTGCCGGCCACGATCCAGGAGCGCGCCTGGAGTTCGCCGATCTGGTACGACGGGGCAAGGCCAAGCCAGCCGCCGAGGCCGGGGCGCATAACCCTCCCCACGGCGGGCACATGCCACTGGTCCCGAAGAAGAACTGATTTGTTCTGAATGACCGAAGCAACAGCAGTCTCGGCACAGCAACGCATGCGCGAGATTCGCGACTCGTGCCCGGCGCGGCCCCGCCACTACGGCCTCTGGGGGCTTTCGGCCGGGGGCACCCTACTCGATGGAATGACGCTGGCCGCCCTCGCCATCTCGCTCCCGCTGATCAAGCAGACCTTCTCGATGAGCCCGTTCATGATCGGCGCGGTGAGCTCGGGCAGCGTCGTGGGGATGGCGATCGGCGCGATCATCGGCGGCCGGGCTTCGGATCTCCTCGGCCGCCGTCGCTTGTTTCTCTTCAGCATGAGCCTGATCACCCTCGCGGCCCTTGGTTCGACGTTTGCCTGGGCTCCAGGAATCATCCTGCTCACGCAGTTTTTGATTGGCTGCGGCCAGGGGAGCGAGTTTCCCAACTCCAGCGCGTACGTGTCCGAGCTCATGCCGACCCGCGTGCGCAACCGCATGCTCGTCGCCACCATCAGCGCCCAGGCGGTGGGCATGCTGATCGGGGTGGGCCTCGGCTACCTGCTTCTTCGCGCAAGCCCCGAGGTTGAGACCTGGCGCTACTTTCTGGGATCGCGCGCCGCCGTGGGGGTTCTGGTCCTCGTGCTACGCCGTTTCATGATGCCGGAAAGCCCCAGCTGGTTGATGCACCGCGGCCGAAACGCGGAGGCGGCGAAGGTACTCGCTTCGCTGGCACCCGACGACGAGAAGGAGCTCGCCAAGCTAGGAAGCCAGGCTGGCGACCAACACTTCAGCTCCGGCGAGCACGCCAAGGGGAGCTCGGTCGGCCTGTCGGTTCTCTTCTCCTCCCAGTACCGTCGTCTGATCGCGTTGACAGCTCTGCCGTGGTTCCTGATGGACATCTCGAACTATGGCGTGGGCCACTTCGCTCCGAGCGTTCTCGATACTCTCTCTTCTGGGAAAGGATCGGATGGTCCCATCGGGGCCGAGTTTGCATCGATCGAAGGGACGTTCGTGCTCGACAGCTTTCTTTTGCTCGGCTTCGTGCTCGCGCTGTGGCTGGTTCCGCGCGTCGGGGAGATCAAGATGCAGGGCATCGGGTTCCTCGGCATGGTCGCGGGGATGGGAATCCTGGTCATGGCGGTCGGCGCTTCTGGCGGCTCCACGCCCAGCGCGGTCCTGGTGATCGCCGGCTTCAGCATCTCCAACCTCATGATGAACATGGGTCCCAACGCAACGACGTTCGGCCTGCCTGCGCTGGTGTTCCCGTCTGAGATAAGGGCGACCGCGGCTGGCGTCTCCGCCGCGTGCGGCAAGATCGGAGCTACCTGCGGAACCCTGTTCTTGCCGATGCTCGGAAAAGCGATCGGCCTGGAGTATACCCTTGCAATCCTCGCGGGCGTGAGCGGCCTTGGCTTCCTCATCACGACGACGCTCGGGGCTGGGCTCACCACGAACAACCCGAATCGCCAAGGGCGGTCGCAGAGCTGAAGCACGCCACCCCGGTCGCCAGGAAGTAAGCTACGGCGGCGCGCAGCGTCCGTCTTTGAAAACGCCCACTGACGGGGAGTCCGGCATTCACCAAGAGTTGATCTCTTTTCCAGGCGTAGTGCCAGTTCAGATAGAGCGCGCCCGTGCATGCGGTGAGATTGAGCCCGTAAAGCACCGCCCCGGCGCGAAAGTCGGGATGCTCGCCGATCAGGTCTGCTGCGAACGGAATGAACGAGAGACAAAAGAGAAACAGGAGGTTCAGCCACTCTCACTGGTCCAAGCGCATCTCTGCGCGTCGTCAATCCAACTCGATGGCAGCGAAGCTATCAGGGCGAGTTACGGATCACCTGAGCCAGAACGGCCCAAAAACGGCCCATTTTTGTCAACACCGACTCCGTCG
>JBARTN010000253.1:0-6342 GCA_049645265.1 Polyangiales bacterium | reverse complement strand
TTGAAGGTGTTTTTTCTCGCCTGCGTGGCTCTTGCAGGGCTCTACGGAGCGATCACCGCCAAGATGTCGATCCTGTTCATGCAAGGTCTGCCCGCGATGATCGCCCTTGCGCTGCTTCTATTCGCGCGAGGTTGAAGCCACCGGCCTCCGATCCATGTTTCGTCCTGAAACGCCGACGGTATCGAGTCGGTTCACTAAGTGATGGCGAAAGCGGTCCATGGTCACTCGGCCGAGGACCGGCTCGACATGCCCGAGATTGAGCTGGAGGCGATTTCGAAAGGTCGTCGCGGTCGCCCCAAGCGGACCCATCGTGGACACGGCGGCAAAGAAGTGCAGCTCTTCGATTTCGAGCTCTCCATACCGTTCTTGAACGTCGAGGCGCTCCAGCGGGCCGAGATTCGTGAAGGCAAACGACCTTCGGGTGAGCTGACTCTCGCAGAGACGGAGCGTCCGCCTCGAGCCGAGGAGCGCCCGGATCCATGGGATGAGCCCTCCGGAGAATGGAGACGTGAGAAATGGAATCCCATCGACTTTCTGCGACTGGATTTGCCCGGTCACGTCTCGACCGAGCGTGTGGAGCTCTGTGTCGGGCGAGACACGATGCTCGGAGTCCACATAGGAGACGTAGACACCAGAAGCTTCTCCGATTCGGGGCAGCTCCTCACCACTACGTTGCCGGATTTGCTCGAGATAGACTCGGAGGTCCAATGGGTGAAAGAAGCGCATCGTCCGCTCGTCGTTCCAGTCACCCGTCTCATAGACCGCGAGCATCAGCGCTGCGCTGAGCAAGCCGTGCACGGTGTATCCCTCCCGACGAGCGAGGGTTCGAAGCGCTGACGTCTGTTCCTCCGTGAATCGCATCGGAACCACACGCTGCGTTCGTTCTTCGACCGGCGCTCGGCCCTCAGACGGCAGCCGCGTCGCCGCGGTGGCCCGGATGTCGCGAGCCAAGAGTCCAAAGGCTTTGCTCAGGTTTTGAGAAGGTCGATAGGCCTGGGGAAAGAACGACTCCTGAGGTGAGGTGGGGATCTCAGGCAGCGCCAGGGACGGATCGGCAAGCAGCCGGATGAGATCGCGCATCACCAGAACGCCAGACTTGCCGTCGCCAACGACGTGGTGAAATGTCAGAAGCAGCGTTGAGTCCGAATCCCCGTGACGAAGCCTAGTACAACGCGTACGGGGCCCGTCGAGCGCCCAGGTCTCGTGTCTCGATTCGGCCTCGACGTGGGGAACCCAGGCCTGGGAGCCACAATCAATGGTCCCGCTTTCGATCGAATGCGCGGAGTTGGGCTGCAAGTACCAACGAAATCGCGATCGAAAGAGGCGCGCGGTGAGGCTAGGATGCCGCCTGGCCAGCGCGTCGAGGGAATGTCGCAGTTGCGCATCGTCGAACCTACCGCGGACGCGCGCGATCGTCGTGAAGTTCACGGTCGCTACTCGATCGAGCGCCAGGGTCATGCGCTCGACGCCCCCAAGCTCTCGCGCCTCCATGGGGAGAAGGTAACATGAATCGGGGAGCGCAGCGGGAAGCGCTTCTTGCGGTCAGCGTTCCTGAATCAGTGCGGCAGCACGTTCACCGATCATCATGCTAGGCGCATTTGTGTTGCTGCCCGTGATCTCCGGCATGATCGAGGCATCGACGACTCGCAGCCCTTGGATGCCGCGCACGCGTAGACCTGGGTCGACGACGGCCATCTCGTCGACGCCCATTTTACAGGTGCCTACGGGGTGGTACACGGTGCCCGCGCGCAGCCTAATCTCTTCGATGAGCTCTTGGTCGCTCGCGCGCTTGGTACCCGGTGCGAGCTCTTCGGCAAGATGCTCGGCCATCTCCGGATGGCTGCAAATCTCACGGCACTTGCGAATGGCATGGAGGAAGAACCGCATATCCTCGGGCTCTTTGAGGTATGCCGGATCGATGTGCGGCGCATCGGCTGCATCGGCGGACGTGAGTCGTATCTCCCCGCGGCTTTTCGGATACAGAAGCGTCGGCAGCACCGACAGGCAGTGTCCGGTGTCGACATACGCGCGCTCTGGGCCGTCCTGATTTGGATCGGGGTACCCCCAGGGAAGCGTATGGAGCTGCAGATCAGGAATCGGCGCATCGGGGTGGCTCTTGATAAACGCGCAGGCCTCGAAGACCGTTCGTCCGAACCAGCTGTTTCCCAGCATGTACTCCTTGATCATGCCGCCAAGAAAATGCGCTGCGGTTCCGCGATGAAGGCTGGTGCGCGCCCGGAACACCAGAGGCACCAAGAGATGGTCGTGCAGGTTCTGGCCTACCCCCGGCAGGTCCCGCTTCACCTCGATGCCATGCTCGCGAAGATGGTCTGCCGGGCCTATTCCCGAGAGCATGAGCAAGTGCGGCGAGCCAATCGTGCCTCCGGATAGAATCACCTCGCGATTCGCACGGGCCTTGACGCGCTTGCCGGACTGCTCGTATTCCACCCCCGTGGCGCGGCCGTTCTCGATGATGACGCGTTGAACCAGTGCGCGCATTTCCAAGCTAAAATTGGGGCGCGAGAGGCTCGGCTGAACATAGGCTTCACCCGTTCCGCTGCGAACACCATCCCGGCAAGACATCTGCAAGACGGCTGCGCAGTTCTGATTCTCTGCGTTGAAGTCATCGAGAATCGGGATGTCGCAGACCGCGGAGACGGCCCTCATGAATGCGTTGGAGACGGGGCTGAGCTCCTCATCCGGATGCCGGCTGATGCGAATCGGACCCCCCGCGCCGTGATACTTCGTCTCGCCGTCTTGGTGGTCTTCGAGCTTCTTGTAGAACGGCAGCACGTCCTCGAAGCTCCAGCCGTGGCAGCCTCGGGCGGCCCAGTCGTTGTAGTTCTCTTTGTTTCCTCGAAGGTAGATCATCCCGTTGACCGAGCTCGAGCCACCAACGATCTTTCCGCGCGTGTACGTGATGCGCCGGTTGTTGAGATGGGTCTGTGGCGCCGTGCTGAAGCCCCAGTCGACCTTCTCTTTGAGCTGCTTGACCTGCTGAACGAGGCTGATCATTCCGGGCTTGCGGACGAGCGTCGTGCGATCACTTCCCCCGGCTTCGAGGAGAAGGACGCTGACCTTGGGATCCTCGGCCAAGCGTGCAGCGACGATCGCCCCCGCAGACCCGGATCCCACCACAACGTAGTCGTAGTCAGCCATGCGCGCGCCAAAGTGGAACGTGTTTCACTCCGGCCGATATAGCGGGCTCGGGCGGATCTGGCCAGCGCGGATCTTCTCGACAGGTTTGGTCCCGCGCTAGGCGTTGGCCGGTTTGATCACGCCGATCATGCCGCCGAGTGGGTCTCGGAGGATGCCGAAGCGTCCGACACCTTCAGCGTCCATCGGCTCCGCGATGATGGTGGCTCCGTTCTTCTTGGCGCGCGCAAGCGTCGCGTCGCAGTCGTCCACGGTGATGTACTGAAGCCACATCGTTGGGATGTCGGAGCTCGGAGCTTGGAGCATGCCGGCGCGCATCTGGTCTCCATCCTTGAAGATATAGTACTTCCCGTTTGGCATGGTCATCTCTTCGTGGGTATACCCGAGCACGTTCTCATAGAACGCGAGGGACGCCTCGGGGTCCTGTGTCCAAAGCTCGTTCCAGTGGAGCGAGCCCGGCCCTTCGACGCGCGGGGGATCACCCGTCTCCCCCTTGAACAGGCAGAACATTCCACCTTGCGCATCACTCACGGGCTGCATCCGGCCGACGCCGGGCGCATCGAACGCGTCCACGTGAGTCGCGCCACCGGCGGCGACGACTTTCTTCGCGGCCGCATCGACGTCGGCGACGGAGACATAACTCACCCATGCAGTCGGCACCTCGCCCTGCGGCGACATGAGACCGCCAACGCCGGCTTCGCCCGCCTGGATCATCCAGTAGTCGGGCCCCGCCTGCATCTTCGTCGACTCGATTCGCCAAGGCAGGGTCTCGGGATAAAACGACGTGGCTCGATCGATGTCCTTCGTAAGTAACTCGAACCAAACAAATCTTCCGTGTTCGTAGCTCATGAGGGCTCCTTTCGTAGCGGGGCGACTGCCCCCTCACTCCCCAGTCGCGCGGGGAACTGGGAATTCGACACCCTCCGACGATTTTTTTCCAGCGCCATGTCGAGAACCGCCGGCCTCACTCGACTAAACCGAAAAAGGCAGGCAATTTCGGGTTCGCCGGGTTGCCCAGCCCCCTACGCAACAACCCTGGAGGAGACCCATGAACTATCTGCTGCTGATCTACGAGGACGAAAAGGCACTCCACGATCGCGACGAGAAAACCCGCAACCAGGTTTTCCAGGAATACGGCGCCTTTACGGCGTCGGTTCGGGAGGGTGGTCACTACATCGCGGCCGATGCGCTGCAACCCACGACCACTGCAACGTCTGTCCGCGTACGCGATGGCAAGACCATCACCACCGACGGCCCGTTCGCCGAAACCAAGGAACAGCTCGCTGCGCTGGCCGATGACCTTAATGGATACGGCCCGTTCCATTCTGCACGCGCCGATTTCTGCCGAACCACAGGGCGTCGTCAGGAAGCCGAGCGCGCCTACCAACGGGCCATCGAGCTCGCCACGAACGACCCCGAACGCCATTTCCTCGAAGGTAGGCTTCGCGAAGTACAGGGCATGGCGGTCCTCTGAGCTACCGGAGCACGACGAGCGCCGATTAACCTTCCCCGGCCCCTTCCGGAAGAGGACTCCCCGCCCTATCGATCCAGGACCACCGGGAGTATACCCGCCGTTGCAGCCGTATGGCTGCCGGAAAAAAGGAGCAAGCCAATGAGCCTGAAGCTAGGAACTACCGCACCTGATTTCGAAGCGGAGACGACCGAAGGAACCATTCGTTTTCACGACTGGGCCGGCGATAGTTGGGTCATCTTCTTTTCACATCCTGCAGACTTCACACCCGTCTGCACCACCGAGCTCGGTCTCGTTGCAAAGCTCCGAGACCGATTCGCGAAGCGCAATGCGAAGACGCTAGCCATTAGTGTCGACTCGCTCGATTCCCACCGCGGCTGGATCGCGGACATCGAAAATACACAGGACGTGAAGATGAACTTTCCGATCGTCGCTGACCCTGATCAGAAGGTCGCCACCCTCTACGAAATGATTCACCCAGAGGCGGATGCAAAGCTCACCGTGCGATCGGTCTTCTTCATCGATCCGAACAAGAAAATCCGTGCGACGATCACGTATCCGCCGGCTACAGGCCGCAATTTCGAAGAGGTGCTGCGCGTGCTCGACGGCTTGCAGCTGACCGATGGCTACCAGGTCGCGACGCCAGCCAATTGGAACGATGGGGACGACGTCGTCATCGTGCCGTCGATCACCGACGCGAAAGAGATTGCCGAGAAATTCCCCAAAGGGCATCGGGAGCTCCGGCCATACCTTCGGATGACCCCTCAGCCGAACAAATAGTTTGCAACAATCGCGATGGCTCTTTCAGCCTGGGCCGGTTCCTGTGGCCTACCCTCCGCTGAGAGAGGCGATTGCCGCTCGAATCTCATCGGGTACACGGACCTTCTCGCCGGTCTCGTAGTCGATGAGCACGACCACGGCGCTGCCACGCGCGACCGGGGCCCCGTCCTTGGTCGCCAAGTGCTCGATGACGAAGCTGGTATTGCCGACGCGTTGCAGGCGGGCGCCGACGACAACCGTGGCTGGATACGCGACTGGCGTGAGATAGTCGCAGGTCGTCGACGCTAAGATGGGCCCGACCTTCTCCGGTCGGCTCGCGCGAATAGAGATCCGTTCGAAGAACGCAATCCGCGCCGACTCGAACCAGCGGAGGTAGACGGTGTTGTTCACGTGACCGAAGGCGTCCATGTCGCCCCAGGCAACGGGGATCTCTAGTTGTACGGGGTAGCTCTCCATCGGGGGACGCTAGCATCCGGTCACGCTGCAGCCCCAACTCCCTGCAGCCGCCCGCGCGCTCCGGCCGGCCCAGGTTGGAGCTCGCTGCCTTCGTGCGAACGGCCTCTTCCCCTGCAGGACGGAAGCGGGCAGTATCGTGGCTATGCCACGCCAGCAGTTGAACCGGGCTTTGGTCGCACTTCATCGGGAGCTCGAGTCCGGTGCGGAAATCGAGACGGAGGACCGCGAGGCGCTGCTCCAAGCCGTTCGGGAAATCGAGGACGCCCTCGGCCAGGACGACCCTGGAGACAAGCCCGGCGGGGGAGGGCCTCTGAGCAAACGCGTCACCGCGCTCATCGAAGACTTCGAAACCTCATATCCCAAGTTCGCTGAGATTCTCAGGAGCGTCTCAGAGAGCCTCGCCAACTTGGGCATCTAGCTCGCCCGCACGATGTGCATCCCTGCGGAGCGATGCCACACTCACACACGCCATCGGCACC
>JBARTN010000252.1:0-8703 GCA_049645265.1 Polyangiales bacterium | reverse complement strand
AAATCGACGAATGGGGATTGCCCAAGAAATCGATCGAGACGAGCGGTGTTTCTTCGAACTGGAGGATGCCCTTGAGCGGGCCCTCCGCGGCAGCCTTCAGCGCCGCGTTCACTGCGTCCCGGTCGGTTTTCTTGCCGACCTGCGCGGTGAGGCAGGTGAGTGAAACGTTGGGCGTCGGCACGCGAATCGCGGTCCCAGCGAGCTTGCCCTTGAGCTCGGGCAAGACGAGGCCGATGGCGGTGGCTGCGCCGGTCGACGTCGGAATCATCGAAAGCGCAGCGGCTCGCGCCCGACGTTTGTCCGAGTGCGGCTGATCGAGAAGACCCTGGTCGTTCGTGTACGCGTGCACGGTGACCATGTGACCCTTCACGATGCCAAAGCTGTCGTTGAGGACCTTGGCCAGTGGGGCCAAGCAGTTGGTCGTGCAGGACGCGCAGCTGATGACGCGGTCGGTTTTCGGGTTGAACTCGTCGCTGTTGATGCCGACGACGAAGGTGCCGTCGATGTCGCCCTTGCCGGGCGCGCTGATGATCACGCGCTCTGCGCCAGCCTTCAAGTGCGCCGATGCGGCTTCCTTCGTCCGGAAAAAACCGGTGCACTCGAGCACGACCTCTGCGCCGAGCTCTTTCCACTTCAGCTTCGAAGGGTCTCGCTCCGCCGACACCGGGATTCGCTGGTCCCCGATCCGAATCGCGTTGTCCTCGACCTTGACCGGGTGCGGGAAGTGCCGGTGCACCGAGTCCCACTCGAGAAGATGGGCGAGCATGTCGGCGCTCGTGAGATCGTTGATTCCGACGATTTCGATGTCTTCACGCTCCGCAGCGATTCGAGCGACGCAGCGCCCTATACGTCCGAAACCATTGATTCCGATTTTCGTAGCCATCGTTTGTTCGACTCCCTCCCGACTGCAGCCCAGTCCAACTGGGTCGTCAGCGAGCGCGGAACCTAGCGCGCACGACGAACCGGTCAAGGAACCAAACACGCGAATAGTCTGCGCTTTTGACCGAAGTCAGCGCGACTCGCGATCGTTACTCGGCCGCCTCTTGGGCGTCACGAAGCTCCGTGGTCACCAGCTCGAGCACCGCATTGGTGAATGCGACGATGTCCGAACGGCTGTGGCCGCTATTGCGGAGCTCCCGATAGACCGACTTCGCGATAATCCGAACGCCGCGGTTGTCAGGCACCGCCTTCGGGTCTTGTGTTCTAGTAGCCCCCATGTTGCCCGAGCATCATGCAGGTTACGTGCCACATGTAAAAAACGGCAAAAGCAGGGAATTCAGGCTTCATTTTACACCGGGATTTACAAGGAAGAGCCGCGATTGCCACACCCCAACCCGAAAAATTCACACACCGGGTCAAGTGCGCAACTCGGTTCGCATTTGGGGAGCAAGCGCGTACGAGCCTGCGCAGGTAACCTTGCGGGAACACCGGGATTTCGGCTGGGCGGCCGACTTTCTATCAAGGCGTTTCGAGCGCCTCGCGAAGCTCGGTGAGCGCGTTGCGATGAAGACGGCTGGCCCAGGATTTGGAGATGCCCAGCTCCCGAGCCATCGCGTCGATGGAGCGGCCCTCGAAGTAGAACCCGCGGACCAGCACCCGCTGCCTCGGCGAAAGCCTTGGGAGCGCCTGCAGCAGCAGCGTCACGCTCTCGTTCTTGAGCAGCGCCGCCTCCGGGCTCTCGTCGCCGAACCTGCCCTGGAGCACCGTCGCCGTGCTGAGGGTCGCGCTGATGCGGGTGAAGGCCCGGTCGAGCGCGGTGGGCGCAGCGGTCGGGGAGACTTCGGGCGACGCCTGCAGGCGCTCGTGCGCGCGGCGGGGCAGGTCGGCCATCTTCCGGACGCCGTCCAGCATCGCGCCCCGGACCCGGTGGTAGGCGAACGTCCGGAACTGGACACCGCGGGCCGGGTCGAATCGACGCTCGGCCTCTAGGAGGCCGCCAAAGCCGAAGGCGATCAGGTCGTCGAGCTCGCCCCGAAGCGAAAGCTCGCGGCGAAGGCGGTAGGCGAGTCCGTGGACCATCTTCTCGTGTTGCGCGATGAGCTCGGTTCCCTGCATGCCAACTCCTGAACGGAAGGTCTTTAGCCAAGTGGGTGAATGAAGTCAAATGGAATACGTTTCACTACACCTAGAGGAGCTGGTGGGAGATGGGGCTCTGAGGTATAGGGGCCCTGTGAAGCCAACACGCCCGGGCATTGCGAGCGCAGATCGGCCTCGTCTGGGTTCGTTTGCGAGCCTTCTCGACCAAATCCTGCACGACAAGACGGCCATGGACGGCCTGGCCTTCGCGTACGCCGAGCTGGCCGCACCCGAGCGCCATGCACTGGTTCGCGCGGTGCTGCAGGACGCAGATGACCCGACCCGCGCCCTGGCCGCGCTGCTCGCCGTCGAAGAGGAGCCAGGGGCGCAGCAACGCTTGGCGGGGCTGATCCGCCGGCATGGCCGCCTCCGGCAAGCCGCGTTCCTCACCGGCACCGAGGCCCAAGGGGAAGCCCGCCTGCTTCAGTCGCTTCCCAGCCTCGACCCCGAGTCGCTGCGCATCGCCTGGAAAGAAAGTAAAATCGAGAGCATCGAGATCGAATCTAAATGTGATTTGAAATTTGATGACGCCGCGCCGACCGTCACGGTGTCCGAGGCCGTCGAAACGCTGGCACCTCTGCTGTGGCAGCACATTCGCGCCGGTGGCCAGCTTCCCGAGGGCGTCGAGCGTTTCGCCGGGTTCTTCTCCGTCGCGTCTTCGCCGTAACCGACTGCAGGGTTTTGCCGGGCGCAGGCGCGTGGCTCAGTGGGGGCCGCCGTTGCCGTTGCCGAGCAGGGCGCCCTCGAACTTGGTCGTCTCCATGAGCGAGCCGTCCTCGGCGTCACGGCGAACCGTGAAGAAGTGGCGGGTGACCGAGTTGTTGTCCTCACGCGCGACCACCATGATGGAGTTCGTCCCCGGGTGAACGGGGATCTCCGCATCGAACGCGAGCTCTCTCGGATTGGAGCTGCCTTGGTTCGATTCGTAGTAGATCTTGTGTCCGCTCGTTGAAATGTAGAGGTCTCGCACCCGTTGCGCGTCGATCGCCTTGCCTTTCAATCGGAAGACGTCGTCACGGGTGACGTAGCTCTCGGGCGGCACGAGCTCGATTTCGGGTGGCGCGTTGCCCGTGACCCATAAAACGGGCGGCTCTTTGGAGACCTGGCCCTGAGACGGCGAAACACCGGCAGCCGACACCCAACCCGGCCGACCCGCGCCCAGGTTCACCCGCTCGAACGCTCCGCTGGTCGCGGTGTTCAGCACTCGGAACGAACCCTTCACGACGCCAATGATCGTTGCGTTGGCATCGGGCCGCTCTCGGATCTCCACGCCGGGGCTCAAGCTCACCACGCGCTTCGCGGTCAAGGGCTTCACCGGACCCGGTTCGTCGTAAATCGGTACTTCGAGTTTCTGACCCACCGCGGCGCCGAGCTCCGTGTCGGAGACGGCGAACAGAAGCGTGGCCTTGTCCTCTTTGAAGTTGGGAAGCACTTGGAAGGAGAAGGGAACGACCCATTCCTCGCCCGCGGCAAGCGCGTCGTGCCGGAAGCGGCCGTCGTAGAGCAGCACACCCGAACCGCTCTTGTTCTGCAGATTGGCCTGAACTTCGAAGCTGTCGACGTCACTGATGTTCTTGACGGTGACGTACAAGCTCACCTGCTCGCCGCGCTGCACCCGGCCGTCCCCGTTGCCGTTGACGTTGTCCGCGACCTGCACGCCGTAGGTGAACCGCGGCCTGGGGCGCGCGCGAATCACGGTCCGAACCTCGACCGGCTCCGGGATGTGCCCGTGCGCTTCTTCGAACTCGACCAGCGTTGCATCCGCGCGGTCGTTCATGCTCCGTGGGACGCGGCAAACTCGCTTTTCGTCTTCGGTCGTGCAACCGCCGAGGGTCGTGGCCCACGAACGGGTCTCGCCCGGCAAGAGCTCGCCAAACACCAGCTCACGACCGGCGAACCACGGGTTGTCGCTACGGGTCGTGGCGCGCAGTTGATAGAGCGGCCGCTCGCCCTGGTTCGTCACTTCGACAGTGAGCGTCAACGGGTCGCCCGCGCGCACCGGCTTATCGCCCGCACTGGTCTTCGCGATGACCCGAACCTGGCTCGGGCCCTGGTCCGCACCCACGCTCCAGTCGATGCCGAGCTTGTTCAGGTCACGCGCGACCTTCTCGGTTTCCTGCTTCTGAACCCGCTCGATGATCGGTTGGGCCGAGCGCAGCATCTGCTGGCGCTTGGGCGACTTGGCGTTGACGACGAGGATCCTCGAGAATCGAATCAGGAAGGCTTCCTGGTCCTCGTTCTCCTCTTCGCCGGGCTCGGCCTCCAGCAGGCGTTGGCGCAGCGCCGCGTTGAGGTAGTAGCCCATGACCACCGCAGGGCGCTGTGAATCGGTCGCGCTCGCGTGGGTGAGATGGGACTCCAGATCCGATTCACGGAAGCTCTCGTCGACCTCGAGATCCATGTTCTCCTTGTCGACCGTCATCGGGTTGATCGCGATGTCGGGAACGATGCCCACGCCCTGAATCGAAACGTCCCCGGGCGTCAGGTACTGGGCCACGGTGAGCTTCAACGCCGACTGGTCTTGCAGCTGGTAGAGCACCTGTACGGAGCCCTTGCCGAAGCTCTGCTCGCCGATGATCAGCGCGCGGTCGTGGTTCTTTAGGGCGCCGGCGACAATCTCGCTTGCAGATGCGCTGTGGCCGTTGATGAGGACGACGATCGGGTAGGCCGGCTCGGTGCCCCCTGCTTCGGCAAACTCTTCGGTGCGTTCCCGCGGGTCTTGCGAAGAGGTCGTGACGATCGGGCCTTCCTCGAGAAACGTGTCGGCAACTTCCACGGCCTGATCGAGCAGACCGCCCGGGTTGTCCCGCAGATCGAGCACCAGGCCGACCATGCGTTTCTTGTGAAGGGTCGCGAGCGCCTGACGAAGATGCGCCTCGGTGTTTCCCTGGAAGTTCTTGATTTGGATGTAGCCGACGTTGTCGCGGAGCATCCGGTGCTCGACGGAGGCGATTTCGATGACCGCACGGGTGAGCTCGACGCGCCGGGGCGGAGACCAAGTGCCGGCTTTGGTCTCGCGGCGAATGAAGATCGTGACCTTGGAACCGGGACGGCCGCGCAGACGCGTGACCGCGCCGTTCAAAGGCATGTTCAGCGTGGACTCGTCGTTGATTTTCGCAATTCGGTCGCCACGCTGCAGCCCGGCCTTGGACGCAGGCGTGCCCTCCATCGGCTTGATGACCGTGAGGTGGCCGTCGCGAACGGAGATGACGATCCCCAGCCCGCCAAACTCGCCGCGAGTGCTGGTTTGCATCTCGGAGAAGAGCTCGGGTGGCAGCAGAACCGTGTGCGGGTCGAGCGTCTTGAGCATCCCGTTGACGGCGCTGTACTCGATCTCGCTGAGCTCGATGTCATCTTCGTTTTTGAGCTCTTCCTGCAGGAAGCCGAACACCTCTCGGAATCGCCCGGCGAGCTCCCAGGGGCTCGACACATCCTGGATGGCAAACTCGCTCTCCCGGCTGTTGACCTGGACCTTTAGAGTCTCGGCGCCTTCTTGATAGTGCACCAGGACGGGCGCCACATCCCTTTGGATGGCGTCGAGGCCAGCCAGCATCATTCGCTGGTGGTCAATTCGTTTGGGATCGACGTAGTCGTCGTTCACCTGGTGAATCACCCGGTTCATCACCTGAAGCTTGGTCAGATCCCAAGGCGTCTTCTGACGCGCGGCCTGGGCCCGCGGCGAGGTGTCGATGTCGATTTGCAGGCCGTTTTGAATCGGCCAGCCAAAAGAAATGGTGAACGCCGCGAGGACGACCACCAAACCAAGCAAGGGCTTCCAAAGTCTTTTCATTCGATTGTCGCGGGGGCAGGGGGCAGGGGGCAAGCACTCGAGTGTAGCCCTGTTGGGCTTCCAAGCCAATTGCGTTGGTTCCTCCCTAAGGTTATCGAAGCCAGGTGCCACACCGAATTCTCCGTCAGCAGATCGCCAGGCCGGTGCTCGAAATTTGTAAGGAGCTTCGCAGCGCCGGGGAGCGGGCCTGGGTGGTGGGCGGCTGCGTCCGCGACACGCTGCGTGGGCAGCGGGTCCACGACTGGGACGTCGCCACGACGGCGCGGCCGGAAAAGGTCCAAAAGGTCTTCCGCAAAGTCATCCCGACCGGCATCGACCACGGCACGGTGACCGTCCTTTGGAAGGGTCAGCCCTACGAGGTGACGACGCTCCGCGGGGAGGGCGCCTATTCCGACGGCCGGCGACCGGACCACGTCGTCTTTGTCGAGGACATCGATCGGGATCTGGCGCGCCGGGACTTCACGGTGAATGCCCTCGCCTACGACCCGGTCGACGGGCAGCTGGTCGATCCCTTCGGTGGGCTGACCGACATGCGGGACAAAGTCCTTCGTGCAGTCGGCGAGCCAATCGAGCGCTTTCAGGAAGATGGGCTTCGGATTCTTCGGGGCGCGCGCTTCGTGGCCACGCTCGACTTCGAGCTCGATGCCGACACCGAGGCCGCCTTTCGCGGCGCGCTCGACACGTTTCGAAAGGTGAGCCCGGAGCGAGTCCGAGAAGAGTGGATGAAAGCGATGAAGGCGGAGGCGCCATCGCGCGCATTCGAGGTCATGCGCCGCACCGGCATTCTCGAGGTGACCTATCCCGAGCTTCTGGAGCAGGTCGGCTGCGAGCAGAATCAATGGCACGCCTACGATGTTTGGAATCACACGATGCGTGTGCTCGACGAATCGGCGGCGGACCCCGTCGAACGAATCGCGTCGCTCCTTCACGACGTCGCCAAGCCCCGCACGCGCGCCAAATCCGACAAGACCGGCGACTGGACCTTCTACCATCACGAAAAAGTCGGCGCCGACATGGCCGAGCGCTGGCTCCGCGACTACCGCTTCTCGAACCAGGAACGCGAGCTCGTGGTGGGCCTGATTCGGCACCACTTGATTTGCTACGGCAGTGAATGGACCGACGCGGCCGTGCGACGGTTCATCAAGCGGGTGGGGCCCGACCGCGTCGACCCCTTGTTGCGACTGGGCGAAGCCGACGCGCTCGGCAAGGGGCGCAACGTCGAAGAGGAGCTCGCGGCGTTGAAGGAGCTGCGCGGCCGAATCGACAAAACAATCGAGGAGGGCAATGCGCTCACGACCCAGGACCTCGCCGTCAGCGGCAAGGATGTGATCGAGCAACTGGAGGGCGGCGCAGGGCCGATCGTCGGGGAGATCCTGCGGACGCTGCTCGACCGGGTGATCGAGGATCCCTCGCTGAACACGCGCGATAAGTTGATGCCGATGGTCGAGGAGCTGGCGAGGGAGGGGGAGGGCTAGTTCTAGTTTCAGTGCCGGCGTCAGGTGGCAGACAGCAGGCGGCAGCGCGCTTTTTTGGACTGGGCGAGGGGGTTCGGTAGCGTGGGCTCCGATGAAGCTCTGGGCTCCCATCTTGATGACGATCGCGCTGCTCACGCCGGCCACTGGCCAGGCGAAGAAGACCGAGGACTTTCGCCACAGTTATGAGCAGGTCTGGGGCGCCGCGATTCGGCTCATCCGCGTCGACCAGGACTACCCGATCAAGGACCGCGACCAGGAGGTCGGCTACTTCCTCTTCGACTACCGCGACGACGGCCGCATGTACCCCGGAAGCGTCGAGCTGGTTCGCATCGAGGACCAAGGCGGCGGCCCGATCCGCGCCGTGATCCAGATCCCAGCAATGCCGAGCTACATCGAGCGCATGCTCCTCGACAAGCTCAAGAAAAAGCTCATGCACGAATACGGCGAGCCTCTGCCGCCGCCCAAGAAGCCGGAAGAAGAGCCTGCTCCGCCGCCGAGCGACGACGAGAGCTAGCCAGGCTTACGGAATCGGGTCTGCGACCGACTGCTCGAAGCAGTAGAGGCGCAGGTTGTCGATTCCGCAGTTCCAGAACGCGCCGTCTGTCCAGCCCTTGGCGACGCTCGTGATCTTGCCTGCCGTCGACGGCGCAAAAGCGCTGTTGTTTGTTGTCAGGCCCAGGCAGCCGTTGTTGTTGCCCAACGCGTCGACGCGACCCTCGACATTGGTGTTCGTCCAGACGAAGCAGCCCTGCACCGGGTTCGCTGAGCTGGCGCACTCCTGAGAGGTGCCGGGGATGTCGCCGTTCTCGTCGATGTCGATCGAGGTGCCGAGGTAGCCCATGCCAGGCGGCGGCGGATCCATCGTCATTCGGTCCCAGCTCGTCGAGATGTCCGACCCGTCCATCATGCGATACGGAATCGTCGACTTTTCAAAACGCTTAAACGGAGACGTGCACGGATCCGAAGTCCACGACATCCAATATCCGCCTAGGCCGGCGGCTTCCGCAAGGTCCGCGCAGGTCTTATCGGCGCCGCGGGGACCGCCGAGGGCTGCATCCGACCTCGTGCTGCTGAGGAAGACCATCGCCGACGGCGTGCAAACCAGATCGACGCAGACTTCCATCGCGCCGCAACTGACCTCTCCACAGATTCGGTTCGTCGCAGCGCCCGCGAATTGTGCGCCGCCGTCCGGAATGCATTCGCCGGTGCCGCCCGCACCGCCCATGCCAGCCATGCCCGCCATGCCGCCTTCACCGCCCATGCCCGCCATGCCGCCCATGCCGCCTTCGCCAGCCATGCCGCCTTCGCCAGCCATGCCGCCTTCGCCAGCCATGCCGCCTTCGCCAGCCATGCCGCCCATGC
>JBARTN010000251.1:0-1783 GCA_049645265.1 Polyangiales bacterium | reverse complement strand
AGAGCCAAACGCACAGGCCCTTCTACCATCGATCGGGCGAAAGGTGGCGACTCAGTCGCGTCGAAAGGGGAGGTCGCCGATTCCAGCCCCGAAGCGCGAACTAGCTCGTCGCCGCGGACGAAGGTTTCGGCGAACGCGCTTCCGAATCCTAGATCTGAAAACGAACCCCGGTAAGCTCCTCAGAGACGTTCCAAAGGCGTTCGGCGACGTTCCGATCGCGGGAGCGCTTGTTGGACTTCACCTTCTTCGGAGGTCCATTCATCTCCATGAAGCCATTCGGGCCAAAGTACTCAGCGCCGTTCACGCTTGCTTCGGTCGCGGCGTATAGAGTGGGGAGGGCGCCCATCAATGGTTTTTGCGCGAGGAAGCGGTTCATGAACTTCGCAGCCTTGGCGTGCTCCTGGAGATTGGTTTCGGTCCAACCGGGGTGCGCTGCGACGGCAAGTGTGTCTTTGCCCGCATCGGCCAAGCGTCGCTGGAGCTCGTAGGTGAAGAGCAAATTTGCCAGCTTGCTCTGCCCGTACGCCGACTGTGCCTTGTAACCCTTCTCCCAGTTGAGATCGGAGAACTGAATCTTGCCCACGTAGTGGGCGATGCTGCTGACCGTGACGATGCGCGAGCCGGGAGTATTGGTGATGACGTCCAGCAAGGACCCAGTGAGCGCGAAGTGCCCGAGATGGTTGACTCCGAATTGCGTTTCGAACCCTTGGGCGGTCTTTCCGTAGGGAGGGACCATGATGCCCGCGTTGTTGATCAACAGATCGAGGTGCGAGTGCTTAGCCCGAAACGCGTCGGCGAAGCGCTGAACCGAGTCGAGATCCGAAAGGTCGAGTTGCATCACTTCGACATTGGCGCCGGGGTGCGCTGCGCGAATCTCCTCGGCTTTCGGGTTTGCTTTTTCGAGATTTCGGCATGCCATCACCACGGTCGCGCCTTTCCCGGCGAGCACGCGGGCGGTTTCGAAACCAATTCCACTGTTTGATCCGGTCACGATCGCGATGCGGCCGGATTGATCACCAAGCGCCTCTGCGCTCCAGTCGTGCTTATTCATCATGGACTCCTCAAACTCTCCGGGTTCTGTGACAGAAATGCGTTGGGCGTTCAGGCCGAGCCACCTGGCGCTTCGGCAATCCGTGCACGCAGGGCGCGAACGGTTCGGTCAGCGGCTCGTTCGTTCTCTCGGCTGAAGACGGATGAAGGCAGAGGGAGGGCTGGGTCGACGTAGATCTTGAAGTCGATCTCGGTTCGAGCGCCGCCATCGACCGGGGTGAGCGTGAAGGTCGCGTTGAACGCGTCGATGTTACCGTCCAGGAGCCGTCCCTCGACGACTCGCGATTCTCCATCTTGGGGACGCTCCGCGAGGCTCAGCTGCCCGTAGAGCGTGTACATGCCCTTGGCGACGCTGACTTCCATGTACACCATCGCCCGGCTCCCGCGCTGCGCGAGCACTCTGGACTTGGTGAAGTTGGGCATGAAGCGCACGTAATTCGCGTAGTCGAGAACGAAGGGAAGCACCTCGTCGATCGGCTTGTCGACGACGAGCACCGCACGGCCTGCCGCGATCTCCGAACCCTGCTCTGGGATCTGCGTGGTGAAGATCTCCGCGTTTTCCTCTTGCGCGTCGGTCGCGGCCGCGTGACCTGGCAGTGTGCCGATCATCCACGCGCCCAGGAAAACTGCCATTGGAACTGTTTGGCTCATCACGCCACGGCTTGGTCTAGAGCTGTCTCGCATCGCTAATCTCCTCAATCTTCCCGGCTCGAGCAATCAGGGCTTGCCTCCG
>JBARTN010000250.1:0-10954 GCA_049645265.1 Polyangiales bacterium | reverse complement strand
TGGCGGCGCCTCTGGCGCCGGGCTTCGCCTTCGGCTCGCGCTGCCGCGCATGTGCGGGTGCCAGTGTCAGCGTCAGTGCCAGTGTCAGTGCCCGCGTCAGTGTCAGTGTCAGCGGCCGTGCCCGCGGCAGTGTTACAGCGTCTTGCCCACGGTCCTGATCACCGACCCCGACCGGACCATCATCTTTGCCGATATGACCGACAACTATTGTGTCCGGCCCGAGCCAAGCACCTTCCTTGCCGCGTTGGATGCCTGCACCTGAAAAAGCGATGGGTGCCTGGACTCTCCCGGGGCCCACTCCTACAGTTCGCGCCATGACATTCCGTGGAAATCGCGTGCTCGCCCTTGGCTCGGTGCTTGCCGCATTGCTCGTGCTGAGCTGCGCGAGCTCCCAAACGCCTGGCGCGGCGGAGCCACACTCCAGCGCTGAAGCCCAAGCCTTTGTCGACCCGCTTCCCTCGTGGAACGACAACAGCACGAAAGCGCGGATCATCGACTTCGTCCGCGCCGTCAGCGACCCCGAGGACCCGGCTTTCGTCGAGCCCGAGGAACGGGTGGCAACCTTCGACAACGATGGGACGCTCTGGGTCGAGCAACCGCTCTACACCGAGTTGGCGTTCGCGCTTCATCGGGTTCAGGACCTCGCGAAGGTTCACCCCGAATGGAAAAACCAGCAGCCCTTTCAGGCCGTCATCGAGGGGGACCGGGACACCCTGGTGTCTGCGGGCAGCCGGGGCCTGCTCGAAATCATCATGGCTTCGCACACCGGCATGAGCACGACGCTCTTCGATACGATCGTCGCGGACTGGCTGCGGGACGCGCTTCATCCTGAGCTCCAAAAGCCTTACACCGAGCTCCAATACCAGCCCCAGTTGGAGCTCTTGCGCTACCTAGAGGCCAGGGGCTTCAAAACCTTCATCGTGTCGGGCGGAAGCGTCGAATTCATCCGCATGTTTTCCGAAGAGGCCTACGGAATTCCGCGAGAACGAGTGATCGGATCGTCAATCGAAACGCAATACCAGGTTCAGGGCGGCAAGCCTTCACTGTTGCGCCTGCCCGAAATCGACCACGTTGACGACAAGGCCGGGAAGCCGGTGGGCATTCATCAGCATGTCGGCCGGCGCCCGATTCTCGCGTTTGGGAACTCGGACGGCGACTTCGAGATGCTCGAGTGGACCACCACAGGCAGCTCTGGAGCGCGGCTGGGGCTCCTTCTGCACCATGATGACGCCGAGCGCGAATACGCCTATGATCGCGAAACCAGTATAGGCAAGCTCGATCGGGCGCTCGATGCCGCGGGCCCGTCGGGTTGGCTTGTCGTTTCGATGAAGAACGACTGGAATGCGGTGTTCACTGAGGAGTAGGGGTCCTGGAATGACGCAATCGATGCACCACGGGCTCGTGCTGACCTGCGCCATGCTGGCGCTGACCGCTTGCAAGGACTCCAATACCGCCGCAGACGCCGCCGCGGACGCCGCCGCAAAGGCCGACAGCGGGGTTCGCTTGCTGGATAAGGGGCAGAGGCCGCGGTCGGAGCTTCGCTATGGCGTTGCCGCTGGGACGACGACCGGCTCGACGACGACGTTTCGGGTTACGAGCCTCGCCACCAGTGAAACGAACGCTGCGCTGACGATCCTGCCGGGCCTTCGCCTCGACATCGTGTCCGGTCCCGCAGAGCGGACGGAGCGCGGCGTGAAGTTCAAGGTCGATGTCGTGCGTTCCGAGGCCGTGGTGCCGGACGAGTACGACGAAGACTTGGCCGACCAACTCCGAGACGGAGCGGCGCTTGCCGAGAGCATCGGCGGCTGGGTCGAGGTGGACGACCGTGGTCAGGTGCTGGCTGGCGCCTTCAGCGAGCAGACCAAGCGCTCGGATGTCCCCATACGCTTGCTCCGAATGATCGTCAATACTCGGGAAACCCTGACACGCGTCCGACTTCCCGAAGAGAAGGTCGGCCTTGGCGCGAGATGGGAATCCCGCCGGCAGATCAAGGCGTACGGCTTCGACTTGCAGCAGGTGAATACCTACACCCTGGTCGACCGGGTAGGCGACGAGGTGATGCTCAACATCACCGTGCAGCAGATGGCGCATCCGCAGAGCATCGAGTTCCCCGAAGAAGGGATCGTCATCTCGGTCCAGTCGATGACCTCACAGGCCGACGGGCAGATCATTCTCGACCTCGACGCGCTCGAGTCCGACGCGTCGGCGCACGGTACGACTGAGGATCACCTCCTCGTCAAGACGTCCGAGGGTGCCGAATCGATCGACATCACCGAAGAGTTCGAGGTTCAGGTCGCAAATACGACGGCGCTTGGCGGCAGCGCGCCAGTGCCCGATGACACAAAGGCCCGCCGGCGCGGCAAGCGGCGCTAGTCATTCGTCGACCTTTAGGATGGCGTGAAACGCGTCCTGCGGAATCTCGACGCTGCCGACGGCCTTCATGCGCTTCTTGCCCTCTTTTTGCTTCTCGAGGAGCTTGCGCTTTCGCGAGATGTCGCCTCCGTAGCACTTGGCAGTGACGTCTTTGCGGAGGGCGCGAACGGTTTCGCGCGAGATGACCTTGGAGCCAATCGCGGCTTGGATGATCACCTCGTACTGCTGTCGCGGGACGATCTTCTTGAGCTTCGCCGCGAGCGCTCGCCCCAAGTAGTAGGACTTGTCCCTGTGAACGACCGCGCTTAGGGCATCGACCTTCTGGCCGTTGAGCAGCATGTCGAGGCGAACGAGTGGGTTCTCGCGATACCCAGCCAGCTCGTAGTCCATCGAGGCGTAGCCCTTGGTTGCGCTCTTGAGCTTGTCGAAAAAATCAAAGAGCACTTCGGCGAGCGGCATCAGATAAGTGATGATCACGCGTTCAGTCGAAGCATATTGAATGCCCTGCTGTTCGCCGCGGCGGTCCTGGCAAAGCTTGATCACCGCGCCGATGAACTCGGCAGGCACATGGATCGACACGGTGAAGTACGGCTCTTCGATTCGAATGCGACCGTCGGGAATCTGCGACGGGTTGTCGATGTCGATGGTTTCCTCCTCGGTATGCACGCGATACACGACGCTCGGCGCGGTGGTGATCAGCCCGAGGTCGTACTCGCGCTCGAGCCTCTCCTGGATGATCTCCATGTGCAAGAGCCCGAGGAAGCCGCAACGAAATCCAAAACCGAGCGCGTCCGAAGTCTCCGGTTCGTACATGAAGGCAGCGTCATTGAGATTCAGTTTCTCGAGTGCGTCGCGAAGCTCGCCGTACTGGTCGCTGTCCGTCGGGAAGATTCCGCAGAACACCATTGGCTTGACGTCCTTGAAGCCTGCGAGCGCTTCCTTGGCGGGGTTCTTCGCCAAGGTGATGGTGTCGCCGACCTTGGCGTCTTGAAGCGACTTGATGCTTGCTGCGAGGTAGCCGACCTCGCCGGGCCCCAGACGGTCGAGCTCTTGCTGGAATGGTGTGTACACACCGAGCTCGGTGGCTTCGTACTCCGCGCCGGTGGCCATCAAACGGAGCTTGTCGCCCTTGAGGACCGTGCCGTCCTTGATCCGGACCATGCAGACCGCGCCTCGATAGCTGTCGTACCAGGTGTCGAAAATCAGCGCGCGCAGAAAACCGCTGTCGTCCGTCTCGGGTGGCGGCACTCGTTTGACGACCGCTTCGAGAATTTCCCGCACGCCTTCGCCGGTCTTGGCGCTGCAGGCGAGCACCTGCGAGCAATCGAGTCCGATGACTTGCTCGACCTCTTCGCGCACGCGGTCCACGTCCGAGCTCGGCAAGTCGACCTTATTGAAGACCGGAATGATCTCCAAATCGTTCTCCACCGCCAGATAAACATTCGCCAGGGTCTGTGCTTCGACGCCCTGCGTGGCGTCGACGACCAGGAGGGCGCCATCACAGGCCGCGAGCGAACGCGAGACCTCGTAGCTGAAATCCACATGTCCAGGCGTGTCGATGAGGTTCAATTGATACGTTTCACCGTTGTCGGCTCTGTAAGGCAACCGAACACCCTGCGCCTTGATGGTGATGCCTCGCTCCTGTTCGAGCTCCATCCTGTCGAGCAGCTGCGACTTTTGCTCTCTCGCGGAAATCGCCCCCGTCACATCGAGGAACCGATCGGCAAGGGTGCTCTTGCCATGATCGATGTGCGCAATGATGCAGAAGTTCCGGATATGCTGGAGATCTTGCGCCAAAGTGCGACCTGTCTAGCCTCGTGCCAGGCCCGCAGCAATGCGCCGTCGTTAACCCTTTTTGGGTGGCGCCGCATCCAGCGACATTTGGCCCGGAAGCTCGTCCTGATGCGTTTCCAAGACGAGATCGATGCCCTCGCGAATGTAGACGGCGACGGGCACTTTCGTTCGCTCGTGAAGGAGTTTCAGCCGCTCGTTTTGCTCGGGCGTGATGTAGACCGTGGTCGAGATCTTTTTGCGCGCCATTCGGACCCCAGAAGTGGCATGAAACTACATGGCACCATATATATTGTCAATCGAAGGGGCCAGAGACTTGCGCGGGTCCCTCCATCGCCCCTATAATTAGGGGAGGACGGGTTCGCCGGGTACCGAGAAGTGGGCACAAACATGAGCAATTTCGCACATGCGTGGGTTGGGTTCGTCATCTTGGCGAGTCTGCCGGGGTTGGGGTGCGCCAAGGGTTCCTCGAGTACCGTGCCACGCGGCTCGATGGCCAACGCCACTCCTTGCGAAGGGAACCAGGTCATCGCGACCGACGTCAATGAAGACGGGCGGGTCGATATTGAACATGTCGACCGCAACGGCCGTCGCTTCTGCACCAAGGCAGACATGAACTTTGACGGCAAAGTCGATGTGGAACGGTTCTACGAAAGGGATGGCGTGCAGGTCGCCGCAGAGCGTCACGACTTCGACTTCGACGGGCGTCTAGACCAGCTGTCGTTTTTCCAGGCTGGCCAGCTCGCGCGCAAGGAGCTCGACACGAACTTCGACAACACGATTGATACCTGGCTCTGGTGCGAGGGCGGCTGGGTCGTCCGGGCCGAGCGCGATCGGCAGCGCGACGGAAACGTCGACGTCTGGGAAGTCTACGAACAGGGCTTCATCACCGAGGCGAAATACGATGACGACAACAACGGTCGCGTCGAGAAGTGGGATTCGTTTCGTGGCGGTAAGCTACTGCTGACTCAATACGATGACAACGGAGACGGCGAACCCGATCGCAGCCATGACATGCCCTTGCAGAGCATGGGCCAGGCGGAGGACGCGCTTCGATGCGAAAGAGGCAAACTATGAAACAACTACTGCTTGCCCTATTGGGTCTGTCCGTCCTGGGTTGTGGCGCGAAGGACCCCCAGCCGGTGACGAGCCCCGGTTCCGCTCAATCCGAGTCGACGAGCGGTGGCGAGCTCTCCGATGGCGGGCGCTGCAGGCCCGACGGTCCAGGCTACGAAGTCAGCGAGTACGACACCTCCGGCGACACCACGCCCGACGTGCGAAAACTCTTCAAGACCATGGGCGAGGGCAGCGTTTCACGCCTGGTTTTGGTCTGCCGCGAGGCGGATTTGAACGGCGACCGCCGCAAGGACATCGTGCGCCTCTACACCGAAGAAGGAAGGCCGATGCTCGAAGAGGCGGACCGTGATTTCGACGGCCGCATCGACGAGGTGACCCAGTACAGCAACGGCAGGGTGAGACTTCAGGAAATCGACACGAGCGGCAATGGGATGATCGACACCAAGATCTTCTACGAAGGCGGCCAGCCCGTGAGAGCCGAACGCGACATGAAGAACCGCAGCACCGTCGCCGAATGGCGCCCGGATCGCTGGGAGTACTACCTCGACGGCCGCACCGTCCGCATCGGTACGGACGTCGATGGTGACGGCAAAGTCGACCGCTGGGACCGCGACGAAGAGCGCCTCCGCAACTCAGCCCTGGCGAACCAGCAGTCCGGCGAAGCCAGCCAGTAGGTCAGCGTCTAGTTACACCGCCCGCCCACCCCCACCCGTAGTCCTGGTATCACCCTCACGCGAGTGAGGAGCGTGCCTGCCGCGGCAATCGCTTCGCTCTGCCTTGGCGGCGCTTTGCGCCGGGCTTCGCCCTGCGGGCTCGCGCTGCCGCGCATGTGCCGGTGCCAGTGACAGGGGGGGTGTGCGGCGCTAGGGTCCCGCGGTGGAACGCCTTCAAAAGGTCCTCGCCCGAGCTGGGGTGGCTTCTCGGCGCGCGTCCGAGGAGTTGATCCTCGCCGGGCGTGTGCGCGTGAACGGGCGCGTCGTGACCGAGCTTGGCACCAAGGTCGACGCGCACAAGGATCGAGTCGAAGTCGATGGGAGGCGTCTCGTTGCAGAGAAGCCGGTGTACTATCTCATCCACAAGCCTCGGGAGATGGTGACGACGCTCGACGATCCGGAGGGCAGGGCGACCCTTGCCGACCTGCTGCGGAAGATCCCCGAGCGCGTCGTGCCCGTGGGCCGCCTCGACTATCACACGAGCGGCGCGCTTCTGGCGACCAACGATGGCGACATGATCGACGCGCTTCTACGGCCCGTTTCCGGAGTGCCGAAGGTCTACGCCGTGAAGCTTCAAGGCCACCTCGACGTGGAGGAGCTCGATGCCCTACGAAACGGCGTGAGGCTCGACGATGGCTACCGCACCAAGCCCGCCGAGGCGTTCGTGCTGCGCCAGGAGCAGAACCACACCTGGGTCCAGCTCACGCTCACCGAAGGGAAAAACCGGCAGATTCACCGGATGGGCGACGCGATTCACCGCCGCGTGATGCGGCTCGCGCGGCAGTCGTTTGCGGACATCAGCATCGATGGTTTGCGGCCGGGCGAGTATCGCGAGCTCAAGCGCGACGAGCTTCAGCAGCTCAAAAAGAAGTTTCTCAATCCGTATCGGCGTGCCCGCGAAGCCTCCACAGGAGGGTGAACGCGGTGGGTACGACGAAGAGTGTGAACACGGTCGAGAGCAGAAGGCCGCCGAGCACGATGGCGCCGACGCCTCGGTAGAGCTCGGAGCCGGAGCCGGAGAAGACCACCATGGGGAGCAGGCCGGCCAGTGACGTGGCCGTGGTCATGAAGATGGGCCGCACGCGGGCTTCGACGGCGAGAGGGACGGCTTCGCTGAGGCTCGAGCCCGCACGTAGCCGCGTGATCGAGCCATCGACGACGAGGATGGCGTTGTTCACGACGACGCCGATCAGGATTAGAAAGCCGAGCGCCGTCATCAAGTCCAGTGGCTGCTTCCCGAGCAAGGCATTGACCAGCCACAAGCCGCCGGCGCCGCCTGCCGCCGCGAGCGGCACGCTCATGAGCACCGCAAGCGGCGAGATGAAGTCTTCGAACAGGGCAGCGATCAACAGAAAGCAGATGACGAGCGCGAGCAAGAGAATGTTCCCGAACTGCTTTTGGGCCAGCTCGAGCTTGCCTGCTGCACCGCTCAGGCCGAACTGGACGTCTGCCGGGACGGCGCCTTCCTTTTCGAGGCCGCCGATGACGTCGTTGCGAATCGTATCGATGGCATCTTCAAGCGCCAGATCTTCCGGTGGCGATACGTTGAGGGTGATCGCGCGGCGCCGTTCGAGGTGACGAATCACCGATGGCCCAAGGCGTTCTTCGATGTCGGCAAGCGCACCCAGGGGGACCGTGCGCCCACTCGGGGTGGCGACCGGCGCGGACAAGAGGGCGGGCGCGTCGGGAAGAAGCCGATCGCCATCGGTGACCGCTCGTAAGACGACGTCGAGCTTCGGTGAGCCCTCCGGCGTGTACTCGCCGATGATCGCGCCGTCGATCAAGGCGTCGACGACGAGACCGAGCTCAGCGCCGCCCATTTGAAGCTGCGCCGCTTCTTTCCGCCTGGGAATGACATGGAGCTCCGGCGCGCCCGGGTCCAGGCTCGGGACGGGACGGATCTGAGCGCCGGGTAGGGCCGTGCGAAGGTCTCCGAAAAGACGCCCGCCAACCTCGGTGAGGGTCTGCAAGTCCGGGCCTTGGATGTCGATTTCCACGACGCGGCCTCCACCGATGGTGCGGCCAAACAAGGAAGCCTGGGTCGCAAACGAGATCATGCCCGGGATCTTCGACTGCACGCGCCGCAAGAGGTCGAGCATTCGGCCCACATCTTCTTTGTGCTCGGCAACGGCGCCCGCGAACACGCGGTCTGGGCTTCCGACGAAGAAGCTTCGTCGGATGTTGGCTTCGCCGCCCGCCTCGACGCCGGTGTAGCGCGCCATCTCGCCTTGAAGCCGGTTGCCGGTCGCTTCGAGCTCTTCGATGGAGTAGCCGGGCGGAGGAATCAAGATGCCGAACACCAGGTTGCGGTTGCCGGTGGGCAGGTAATCCATCGGTGGAAGGAGTGCCCAGGTCACCAGAAGCGAAGCCACGATAGCCAATGTGACCGTGGCCATCGAGCGTCGGGTCGAGCTGCAGAGCCAACGCACTTGCTCGGTGACGCGGGATCGGAAGCGCCGGCCAAAGTCGGTCAGTCCGCCGATGTCGAGCGTCTTACCCTGTGAGAGGAGGCGTGCGGCGAGGCTCGGGATCACCAGAACCGACACGACCAAGGACACCGACACGGCGAGCGCAATCGCGACTGCGACATCACGCAGGAGCTCCCCGACTTCGCCTTGCCAAAGGACGATAGGAATGAAGACGGCAACGGTGGTCGCGGTCGACGCGATGAGCGCGCCCCAGACGTCGCGGATGCCGCGATACGCCGCAAGTTTGGTGTTGGGTGCGCGCGTGCGCCACGTGTCAATGCTTTCGAGGGCGACGATCGAATTGTCGACGACCATGCCGATGGCGAACGTGATGCCGGCGAGCGAGACGACGTTGATCGTGCGGCCAAGCGCTTGCATCCCCAGGGCCGTCGCAAATGCACAGACCGGAATGGCAATGCTGACCACGGCGGATGCGCCGAACGTCCGTAGGAACAAAAAGAGGACAATGACGGCCAGGATCGCGCCGAGGAGCAGATTCCGTTGGACCAGGTCGAGCGCGCCTTCGATGTACTCGACCTGGTCGGAGAGGATTTCGATTTGAAGCCCTTCGCGATCGAACTTCTCGCGCTGAAGTCGAGCGATGACTTCGTGCACCTCGCGCGTCACCTCGAGCACATTCGTGCCCGCCTCGCGGGAAAGCAACATTACCATGGCCGGCCGGTCCTGCACGAGCGCCACCCCGACCGGCTTTCGAAGCGCCAGCTTCACGGTGGCCACATCGCCGAGGAGGATCGGGGTGCCGTCGCTGCTGGCTCCGAGCACGACTTCTTCGAGCTCGGTTGGCGTTTCCGGGGCGATGGCAGTCCGCACCAAATAGCGCCGCTTCCCTAGGGTGATGTCGCCCCCCGACAGATCGCGGAGCTCACTTCTCACCCGGTTGGCAACGTCCTGCACCGAGAGACCACGCGCCCCCAGCGCCTGTGCATCGAAGAGCACGTGGACCTCAGTGTCCTGACCGCCAATGAAGAAGATGCCCGCCACGCCTGGGATGCGATCGATCTCCGGGAGGACCTCGTCCTCGACCCAGGTGCGATACGCCGCGACGCTGCCCTTTTTCGGATCGCGAATCGCAACGACGGCCAGCGGTGGTCCTGCGCTGTTGGCGGTCTCGACGATGGGCTGCCGCACCGCATCGGGATAGCTCGAAACCTGGCTGAGATTGTTGGTCACGCGGACGAGCGCCTCTTCAATGTCCGTGTCCACCTCGAACTCGAGCGTGATGCTCCCGCTGTTCATGCTTGCGCTCGACTCCATGCGGGTGAGCCCTTGCACGTTCTTGAGCACCTCCTCTTGCGGCTCGAGGATCTCGGTTTCGATCTCCAAGGGCGCTGCGCCCGGCCAGACCGTGTTCACGCTGATCGTGGGGGTCGTGATGTCAGGGGTGAGCTGAATCGGAAGGTCCATGACCGAGAGGGCGCCGAAGAGGATGACGAGCACGATGCCGACCACGACCGAAATCGGCCGCTGAATCGCGACCCAGATGAGCCCGGCGGGTTGCTCGTCGTGCGGGGGTGACTCGTCAGTCATCTGCCGCTCAGTCTTCCAACACGATCAGAGGCTGCCCGGGGAACACGCGTTCGTTGCCGCGCGTCAGCACCGAATCCCCAGCCGCGAGCCCCTCTGCCCGCACTAGCACCTCATCCCGCCCACGCGCCACGACCTCGACCGGCACGGGCTCCGCCTTACCGTCAACCAATTTCACGACCTTGAGGCTCGCGATGCCATAGACGAGCGCGTCGCGTGGAACGACGAGTGCGCCTTCCTCGCTGCGTTCTATCGTCAGCAGCACGTCGACCGCCGCGCCGGGCATCAACCAGGAAGTCGGCTCGTCGGGCGTCAGACGCAAACGAACCGTTCGGGATTCGGAATCTAGGGCCCGCACGATGCCGCGAATGGTCGCCGGCGTCGTCTCACCCTGACGCGAAAGCCTCGCCTTGTCATCGATCGCCAGGAAGCGCGCGACTTCCGGAGGGATCGACGCCAGAACTTCGACCCCGCGATCGTCGATCAGCTCGATGACTTCGACGCCAGGGTCCACCCAGTCACCTGGGTCGACGCGACGGTTCGCAACGACACCGTCGAACGGTGCCTTGACGCGATGCCGTCCGAGCTCTGCGCGAGCTTCGGTTTCCGCCGCCTTGAGGCGCCCGCGCTCGGCCGCCGCACGCTTCCGTTCAGACGTCGCTTGTTCGATCTCCGCGGCCGCTGCGATGTCCGGGCCCGCCACGCTCAAACGTTCCGCATCGCGTTGCGCGCGCTCGAATTGTGCCGACCCGGCTTGCTTCGAAGCGGCAGCCGCGCGAACCCGCGCGGAAGCAACGGACGGATCGATCTCCACCAGCATGTCCCCTTGCTGAACCCGATCGCCGACACGAACCAAGACGCGCCGCACTTCCCCGGACGCACCCGCCGCAAGGCGCGCACGCTGCAGCGCGCTCACGTCACCGAGGAACGACCACTGCGCCTCGACGCTCCCTGCGCGCACCTCGCCGACCCGAACTCGCGCAGGCG
>JBARTN010000249.1:0-45431 GCA_049645265.1 Polyangiales bacterium | reverse complement strand
GGCAGGAACCTCGACCAGGATCAGCATCAAACCGTCGGGATCGGGAGCGCGGAGCTCGATCAGGCCCCAAGGTTTTTCAACCGCGCTTTCGGCGATCGAAACCCCTGCGGCGCGCAGCTCCCGTTCCGCCTGACGCACGTCCCGCACCTGAAGCCAGAGCGCTGTCGACGGCGCGGGCGGCTCAACCTCCCGGTCGGTGATCTCCAGGTAGCCACCCCCTAAGAAGAAGACAACCCCCCGCGATTTACCCTCGCCAAACTCTCGCATGGGGTGAAGACCGAGCGTGTCCCGGTAGAACGCCACGCTGCGGTCGAAGTCGCGCGGGTGGAGCATGAAACGGCTGGAAAGGATCTCCATTGAATTCGGCAATTGGACCTTACATTGTCTCGAAGGGAACGCAGGGTATATTTGACTTGAAAACTTTGCTTGATTCAACCTTCGAGACGGTCGTTCGGGGTGTGGGGCTCGTGCTTTTTTGGGGTGGCACGTTGGCGCTTGGCTGCGCCTCCGACACGGCCGTTCCAGGTGCGGACGGCATTTTCGCTGAGCTCGGCTCGCCTCTCCCGTCGGCGACGGCCGAGCAGGTCGCGGCATTCGAACGAGGTCGGGAGGTTGCGCTCCGCCGGTTCACCCGCGACGACGGTCTCGGACCGGAGTTCAATCTCACCTTCTGCGCCGGTTGCCACGAGAAGCCCGTGTTCGGCGGTAGCGCGAGCCGCTATCGTGACTTCCTGCTGGTGGGCGACGAGCTCGTTCCCGACGTGGTCGTGCCGCGGGGCAAGAACGGTGTTCAACGGCAGTTCTCGCTCGAGTCGGGGCGGTCGGCTTCGGATCCACTGACCAACCTCAGCGCGACTCGAAACCCGATTCCATTTTTTGGCGCTGGCTTGCTTGCCGAAATCCCAGATTTCGAGATTCTGAGTCACGCCGATCCCAATGACGCCGATGGAGACGGAGTGAGCGGACGGGTCAACTTCGATGGAATGCTCGTCGGACGGTTCGGCCGCAAAGCGCAAACCGCGCGAATTGAGATCTTCGTCCGCGGGCCGCTCTTCAATCACATGGGCATCACGACCGACCCGCTTTCCAACGAACGAAGAGCGGAGCTGCCGACGCTCGAGGCCGAAGCGCCTCCAGTGGTGCCGAGCTCCATCGCCCCAGTCGGCTCCGTCCTCGCCGCTCAGTCCATCATCCCCGACGAGTCTACGTTCGATCAAGACGAGGCCGCCGATCCCGAGCTTTCCGATTCGGAGCTGTTCGACTTGGTCTCCTTTGCGCTGCTCCTCGCCGCGCCCGAGCCGGACAAGCCAAGTGCAGCAACTGAACGCGGATCGGAGGCCTTCCAGGAGATCGGCTGCGACAAATGCCACCTGCCGTCGTTGCGAAGTCCCAGAGGGGCAATCCCCGCTTACACAGACTTGCTTCTCCACGACATGGGGGATGATCTCGCGGACGGTGTTCCGATGGGAGAAGCGAGCGGGCGCGAGTTCCGCACACAACCCCTCTGGGGAGTGGCAGCGTCGAGCCCATACCTGCACGACGGCCGTGCAGACACGATCGATGGCGCGATTCGATGGCACGGTGGCGAAGCGGCGACGATCCGCGATGCATATCTGGCGCTCCCGTCGGAGGAGGGCGACGACTTGATCGCGTTTCTCGAATCGCTGGGCGGCCGCACGCAAAAGACGGCGGGCTTGCTCCCTCCTCAGGCCATGATCCCCGGCGAAGGCGAATACGGGGCGCCTCTGCCGGGGCTAGAGCCTTCGGAGCGCGCGCTCTTCGAGCATGGCCGCATCCTTTTCGATCGCGACGTTGGTTTCGGCGAAGGCCTAGGTCCGCTGTTCAACGGCGACGCTTGTCGCTCGTGTCATTTCGATCCGGTGATCGGTGGTGCGGGACCTTCTGGGGTCGACGCGATGCGGCAGGGGAGCTTCACCGCGTTTGAATTCAGCACACCAGAAGCAGGCACCGCGCTGCCCCGCCATGCCGTGAATTCCGTCCGGCCGGAAGCCAGCGCCGACGCGAATTTCTTCGAGCCGCGCCAGACTCCGTCGACGCTTGGCCTGGGCCTCCTCGAGCGAATCCCGCGACAAGCGATCGAAGCGCTCGTGGATCCAACGGATGAGGATGGAGATGGGATCTCGGGGCGCGCCCATTTGCTCGAGGACGGGCGCCTCGGCCGCTTTGGCTGGAAGGCCAACGTGCCGTCCGTCCGGGAATTCGTCCGCGACGCTTTGAGCGGCGAGCTCGGCTTGACGGTTCCAGACGAGCCCGGCCTGTCGTTTGGAAATCCGGCGGACGACGACGAAGCGACCGACCCCGAAGCCGACGTCCACTCGATCGATGCCATCGCGTCGTTCATCGAGCTCCTCGCGCCGCCTCCACGAACCCGCATCGACATGGCCCTGGAGGATCGGGGTGAGGCGATCTTCAAGTCGGTCGGTTGCAGCAGTTGCCACGTGCCGACGTTTCGGACCGCAGATGGCGTCGATGTCCACGCGTACACCGACCTGCTGCTGCACGACATCGCGGAGCCCACTGCGCTTGGGATCGAAGAAGGCGATGCGGGGATCCACGAGTTCCGGACCCCCCCTCTTTGGGGTCTCGCCCGAACGGCGCCCTATCTGCACGATGGCCGCGCCAGCACGATCGAAGCAGCGGTCACAAAGCACGCAGGCGAAGCCTCCACAGCCCGAGGCGGAGCCGCCAATCTGAGTGCCATCGACAGAGAGGCGCTCTTCGCGTTCTTGAGGTCGCTCTGAGCGGCGCGTTCCGGTAGACTCGCGTCCGTGCAATCCCGTTATTGGCTCCCGGCCTTCGTTCTTGGCGTCCCTCTTTTGCTGCTTGGCTGCTCGGGGGAGGGCAGCTCGGCGACCGGTCCCGACCCGGATGTCGATCCGTTCGGGGACCACGGTGTGTTCTTGAACGTGCTGCCGCCGGGATCGGCCGACGCGAACGATGGGAACATCCAGGCCGACCCGAACTCCACCAACCAGCTCGTGATGTACGAGAATCTCGTCTTCAGCGACGCGTATCCGACGCCGGGTCAGTTGAATGACGGTGACCTCGTTCCCGACTACTTTAAAGATGAACCGTTTCTCGACGAAACGGCATTCGCGACTTTGCAATCCGTGACCAACGGAACCAGCAGCGCGCGCATTGGCCGCGATGCAATGGGCGTTCCCCACATCTTCGGAGACGCGAGGGGTGACGTGCTGTTTGGCACTGGGTACGCTACCGCCACCGATCGGATGTTTGCGATCGACGTCCTTCGGCACGTGGGTCGAGGTCGGATGAGCGATTTTGTGGGACCGGCGGGCGGGAACTACTCCTCCGATCGAGGTCTCGCGCGCTTCGGCGGATACGACGAGCAGGAGATGCAAGATCAGATCGACCAACTCGCGCCTCGTTTCGGTACGGACGGGGTCCAGGCACAGCAAGACGTCGATGACTTCGTGAGCGGAATCAACCAGTACATCGATGACATTCAAACGGGTGCAGATGGCGCCGAGACCGTTCCCGTCGAGTACGCGGCCCTCAGCTTGGAGCTTCGCCCGTTCACGGCACGGGATGTTCTCGCCATCGCCGCCCTCGTGCAGTCCACCTTCGCCACCGGTGGAGGCGGCGAGCATCGGCAGCTTCAGCTCTTGCAAGGCTTAGCGGGCTTATTCCCTGGCGACCCTGACGCCGCCTGCGAGATGTGGCGCGACATCCGGCAGGCAGCCGATCCAGAGCGGCCGAACACCACCCAGCTCACCTTTGAAACGCAGTCCCCGCCGACGATCGACGAGGCAGCGTGCCCGCTCGGTGAGGGCTTCGCCGCGGCGTACCCGGGAGCAGCGTTGTTCGACGAGGGTAGCGTTCAGGACTTGGAGCTTCTCACGATCGAGGATTGCGTAGAGCCCGGCGCGGCGATGCCCGGGGACATCGAGTGTCCAGCGTTCGGAGAGGACGTCGTTGGCGACCCGGTCGCGTCGGCAACCGCGATGATGATCTTCAGGCCAGGCGCCACGGAAGGCGTTCAATTTGCGCGCGGCATTCCGTATCGCGTCCAAGACCCCAGCCTCGATGCACTGCGTGTCGGACGAGCGCGCGCCCAAGCCACACTCGAAGGGGTGCGGCTTGCGCTGCGCGAGCACAGCTTTCCCGACGCCATGTCGAATGCGATCCTGGTGAACGCGGATCAAACCGCGGACGGGCATCCCATCGCGGTATTTGGTCCCCAAACCGGATATTTTTCGCCGCAGTTTCTCGTCGAGTTTTCGCAGCAGGGTGGTGGCATTCACAGCAGGGGCATGGCGTTCGCGGGGCTTCCGTACGTGATTATCGGTCGCGGGATCGACCATGCCTGGAGCGCGACCTCGTCTGGGGATGACATTGCCGATGTGCGGGTGCTGCGACTCTGTGAAATGGACGGAGTTGAACCGAAACAGGCATCGACGAGCTACCTTTACAACGGAGTCTGCACGGCGATGCTCCGGCGAACGGACGCCTGGACGGCGGAGACGAATCTGACGACGGCGGGCAGGCCCAATCAACGGGTGACGCGGAACATCCTCCGTGCTCCTGATTACGGGCCGGTGTTTGCCACGGCAACGGTCGAGGGAGCGCCGGTTGCACTCGCCGTGCAACGCTCCACGTTCTTCGGCGAGGTCGATTCGGTTCGGCCGTTCCTTGCAACCGCGCGCAACGACATGGTGGACCCAGACGCGTTCTTCGACGTGTTCAATAGCCTGACGGGAACGTTCAACTGGTTCTACGTGGATGCGAGCAATATCGCGTACTTCAATTCGGGACTTCTTCCGATTCGCGCGGCGGGCATCCATCCGGATCTGCCGCAATGGGGAACGGGCGAGTTCGATTGGCAGCAGACGGGCACCGGACGCATCAATCCCGCGTTCAGCTTCGACAACTTCCTGCCCCTAGAGAACCACCCGAGAGAGGCCAATCCGCCTGCTGGCTACTTCGCGAACTGGAACAACGCACAGGCCCCCGGTTTCTACGCAAACGACGGTCAAACCGGTTACGGACGGGTGTACCGGTCCGAGCTCCTGTCCCGGCGACTGGATGCCTTCAAAGCGCGAGACGGCACGCCGCGTCACACGCGAGCGAGCATGGTGCAAATCATGGTCGACGCCGGCACGACGGACCTTCGGGGCCAGGAGGTGCTGCCCCGCGTATTCGAGGTGCTGGGTGACGTCAGCGACTTGAGCAGCTTCGAGCAGGAGGTCGTGCAGCTCATGAAGGACTGGGCTGCGAACGGGCCGGACGGCCTTGGAGCGATGCGACGAGATCGAGGGGGGCCGGGCCTCGATGTGGACAGCCTCCTGTACGAGGACCACGCCGCCGTGGCATTCATGGACCGATGGTGGAACCCGATGATCGACGCAGTGCTTCCGCAGCTCGTGGAGGTAGAGGACGCCGGTGTCATGGTGGGCGGCCGCCACGATGCGCCCGGCGCCAATGGCTCTGCGTTTCAGGGTGGCTACTATGGCTACCTGTTGCGCGTGCTCGAAATGGCACTTGGGCAGAGTGGGGCACCCTATCGACAGCTCGCCTGTGCCGAGACAGGAGACCTCTCGGACTGTCGGGTAGCGCTCGTCGCGAGCCTCCAGGAGACGATCGCGGGCCTCGGTAACGACATGGCGCAATGGGGCCCTTCTCTCGAAGCCGACGATGCGATCAATGCCACGGCACTCGGTCTCGCGGACCCTCCGAACATTCATTGGCAAAACCGACCGACCTGGCAGCAGGTCGTTCAGCCCACTCGAGACGTTTTGCAATGAGATCAAGCCGGTGGCGCGGGTCCTGGCCTAGCGCTGCTCCTCCATCTCGGTCCAGCCCTGGTTATTGACCTTCGGGTCCCAAGGGCCGGGGCGAAACATCATTGGCGTTACTCCGCAGTCACAACCTCAGCTCGGAGCAGCTCTTCGATCTCATCGCCAGAGTATCCGGCCTCGGCCAGGATTTCTCGGCTGTGCTCACCGGCACGCGGCACCGGCAAGCGCAGGCCAAAGCGGTGTCCGTCCATTTCGAGGGGTAGGGCAGGGAGCTTGGCTTCGTGTCCTTTGCGCTCGCCGTCCGTAACCGTGAATGGCAGCAGGCCCGCGCCTGCATTCAGATGCGGATCGTCGAAGAGCTCGTCCGGCCGGGTAATCGGGGCAAACGGCAAGCCGCTCACGTCGAGCTTGGCCATCAGCTCGGCCTTCGTGAAACTCGCAAAGACTCCCTTGATGATCGGCAGGAGTCGATCTTTGCTGGCCGCGCGACCGTCGTTGGTCTTTAGTGCCCCATCCGCGGCGAGGTCGCGCAAGGCAAAGGCGTCGCACAAGATCTCCCACTGCTTGTCGCTCACGATTCCGACGAACACCAAATCGTCGTCCTTGGTTTCAAACACCTGATAGATCGCCCAAGCCGAGACGCGCGCGGGCATCGGTGCAGCCGCCTCGCCGGTGACCGCGTACTGAGCCATGTGCTGGCCCATCAGGAACACGGTGCTCTCGAACAGAGAGGCAATGACTTTCTGGCCTTCGCCGGTCTGCTTGCGTTGCAGCAGTGCACCGAGGATGCCAAGCGCGCCGAACATCCCGCCCTGCACGTCGATCACGGATGCGCCCGCGCGGAGAGGTCGTCCGGGCGGCCCGGTCATGTAGGCGAGCCCCCCCATCATCTGCGCGACCTCATCCATTGCCGTGCGCTCTTCGTAGGGGCCGGCGAGAAAGCCCTTCTCCGAGCAATAGATCAGACCCTTGTTGCGCCGTCGCAGCTCTTCATAGTCGAAGCCCAGGCGATCCATGGTTCCCGGGCGAAAGTTTTCAACCAGCACATCAACGCCGTCGACGAGGCGTAGCACCGCAGCTTTTCCCTCAGGCGACTTGAGGTCGACGCAGAGCGAGCGCTTGTTGCGATTGTATGCCGGAAAGTAACCCGCACCCGAGCCGGGCAAGCCGCGGGTCTTGTCGCCATGTGCGGGCTCGAGCTTGATCACGTCGGCGCCCATATCGGCCAGGATGAGACCCACTGCCGGGCCCATGACCATGTGGGTGAACTCGATGACTCTTATGCCCGCCAGGGGCAGAGATTGTAATCCTTCGTCATCGACCCTGATGTAGCTCTTCACCGCCTACCTCCTGGCGTTCTTTTCGTTGGCCGCACTCATTCGACGGCGCATGCTTGGCTTGAATCTATCTTATCGTAGACTCCTGTCGATGCGGTTCCCTCCCGTGAGCGCCTGGCTGCTTTGCGTCGCTGCCATCAGTTCTCTCGGCTGCGCTGCGGGCGCAGCCAAGCCTGCGGCGCCCGACGATGCGAATGACGTCGCCCGCGTGGCGCCCGGATCCGGCGAGATAGCTCGTCTCGAGCCGGCCCCGGCGGTAGAGAAACCCAGCGTCAAGCCAGGCATCAACGATCCCTACTTCCGGGCCGATGGGCTCGATAGGTACACTCGCATTCTGGAATCAGAAACCCGCGAGATCGTTCAGCGAAGCAGCGACATCGTCGACGCGATCGGGCTCGAGGACGGCATGGTCGTTGCCGACATCGGAGCAGGCACGGGCCTGCTCACCATGGAGATGGCGAAGCAGGTTGGGCGGCGGGGCACTGTGTTTGCCGTCGACATCGTGCCCGCGTTTCTGGAGCGGATTCGGGAGCGTGCGCGGGCGGAAGGGCTGGCCAATGTCATCGTCGTGCGCGGAGAAGAACGAGCAACCGGACTGGAGCCCGCTTCGCTCGACCTCGCCTTCATGTGCGACACCTACCATCACATCGAGTACCCGAAGGCGTATATGCGCTCCCTCTTCCAGGCCTTGCGGCCGGGCGCGACCCTCGTACTGGTCGACATGAAGCGCCCGGAAGGCCAGAGCAGTCCGGACGTCCTGAGACACGTCCGTGCGGACAAGTCCACGGTCATCGCGGAGGTCGAGCGAGCGGGATTCGTGCTCGAGTCGGAAGCCGACCTTCTCAAGGAAAACTACTATCTGTACTTCCGGCATCCCTGAGACAGGACTCGAAACGGACCTCCAGTGTGTGATTTCGCACAACTAGGCACCGCCTCTGACCCGGGTTGTCTGCGGACTAGCCGCATGCGGACACTGCCGACTGGAAGGTCACGGCATCTTCCCGGCTGGTTTGATTTCTGGTACAAGGTTCGCTCCGCGGCCAGAACCCAACAGACCGTCTGATGAAACCCGTTTGGATGACAACCTGGAAGCTCTGCTTGCTAGTGATCGTCCTACTTCCGAGTGCAGCCTTTAGCTGCCGGCGCGGGAACGGCATTCCAATCAATCTGGACTGGATCTCACCGTATGGAGACGTCGATCCGGACAGCGTCGATCCACCGGACCCTTCGGAGGAGCCCACGGACCGATACCGAAGCATTGACGGGACCGGCAACCACAAAATCCACTTCGAGCTCGGTGCTGCGAATACGCCTCTGCGACGAATGATGCCGGTGGACTATGATGACATGGTCGCTTCGATGGCGGGCGCCGGACGCCCATCAGCCCGAGAGGTGAGCAATGCGCTCTGCGCCGACTCGCAGCCCGGCGCAAACGCCGTGGGAGCGAGCGATTTCTTGTGGCAGTGGGGTCAGTTCCTCGATCACGACATCGACCTGAGCGGGGAGCAAACCCCAGCGGAGCCGGCGCCGATTCTGGTTCCCACAGGTGATCCTTTCTTCGACCCGACTGGCACGGGACTGATGACGATCGACCTCAACAGATCCAGTTATCATCCCGGAACTGGGAATGACCTGGCCTACCCCCGCCAGCAAATGAACCAGATTACCCACTTCATCGACGCGTCGAATGTCTACGGCTCGGACGACGTTCGCGCCGCCGCGTTGCGCACCAATGATGGTACCGGGCGATTATTGGTCAGCACGGGCGATTTGCTTCCCTTCAACACCGTGGGCTTGCCGAACGCAGGGGGAACGGGTCCCGAGCTGTTTCTCGCGGGGGACGTCAGGGCAAACGAGCAAGTCGGCTTGACGGCGATGCACACGCTCTTCGTGCGTGAGCACAACCGATTGGTAGCAGAGATTGCGGCTAGCGATCCAGCGCTGACCGGCGAAGAGATTTACCAGGAGGCCCGGCGCTTCGTCGGAGCTCTCATGCAGTCCATCACCTACAACGAGTTTCTGCCCGCCCTGCTGGGTCCGAATGCGTTGAGGCCGTACGTGACGTACCGGTGGACGGTAAGCCCCGCGATCACCAACGAATTTTCGAGCGCAATCTTTCGATTTGGGCACAGCGCGCTGAGCCCGACCTTGTTGCGCCTCGATGCAGCCGGCAACGCGATCCCCGAGGGGCACCTGCCGCTTCGAGACGCTTTCTTCCGCCCTGATCGAATCGTTGACGAAGGCGGCATCGAGCCGATTCTGCGGGGTCTCGCGAGCCAGGCCTGTTCGCCAATCGACACCCAGCTGGTCGACGACGTGCGCAACTTCCTGTTCGGTGCTCCCGGAGCGGGCGGGTTTGACTTGGCGTCGCTCAACATCCAGCGCGGTCGCGACCACGGTCTACCCAGCCACAACGACGCTCGTTGGATGATGGGGCTCACGCCGCGAGCGAGCTTCGCAGAAGTCAACAGCGACCCCGACGTGCAAGCCCGGCTAGCGTCGGTTTATGCAGACGTCGACGAAATCGATCTCTGGGTAGGGACCCTTGCGGAGGAGCCAGTGAATGGAGGACACGTCGGCGAGCTGGCATTCAAAGTGATTAGCAGGCAATTCACGGCGCTGCGAGACGGTGACAGGTATTGGTATCGAGCGGCGCTGACGTCTGAAGAGGTCGACGTTGTTGAAAGCACGACGCTTGCCGATGTGATCCGGCGTAACACCTCGGTTGGTGCTGAACTCAGCAATGATGTGTTCAGGGTCAACTGAACGACCTGCGGGGCGCAAACCAAAGGAATCGAGCCATGGGTCTCAACGCAGTGGGCGAATGGATGACGACGCTGGGTCTTGCCGTTCTCCTCTATGGGGAATGGAAAGACCGGCCTGGTCTGCGTGCCGCCGGCAAGCCCTTCGCCTCGCTCGGCTTCATCGTTGCGGCCGTCGGCTTTGGGGCGCTCGAGTCGCGCTACGGAAACATCGTCCTAGTGGGTTTGATCCTCGGCGCGATCGGAGATGTCTGTCTGCTGGGGTCCGCAAAGAAGTACTTCATCGCGGGCCTCGTTTCCTTCCTGCTCGGTCACGTGGCCTATGTCATCGCGTTCGCCGGCCTGCCGATCGACACGACCGTCGCGCTCGTAGCCACGGGGGTCATGGCGGTGACCATGGTCTTGATCGCGCGCTGGGTGTTCCCGCACGCTCCCGACATGCGCGTTCCCATCGGCGTTTACATGCTCGTGATTTCCGCGATGTGCATCGTGGCGATCGGGGCGGGTGGGGCAGGCGCCCCATGGATGATTCCGGTCGGTGCGCTGATGTTCACGGCGTCAGACATCGCCGTGGTGCGGGACCGTTTCGTCTCGAAGGGTTTCGTGAACCGCCTCTGGGGATTGCCCCTCTACTATGCGGCGCAGCTGATCGTCGCCTGGAGCATCATGGCGGTCAACGGCTAGCTGGCGCCTGGCGCGATTCGGTCGGGATGCTAAGTCGCGGGCCGTGCTCAATCAAGCGGGACTGAACCTCGATGACGCGGGGCGAGCGATGAGCTGTCCGCTCTGCGGCTCTGCCTCACAGGATTCGATCGAACCCTTCAATTCCTACGAGATGGCGAGATGTCGCGACTGTTCCTTGGTGTACACCGCGCTGCGTAGGATTCCGCGCGAGCAGTACGAGGAAGTCTATTCGGGCGAAGCGGACTATCGCGAGATGGTCGAGGTTGCCGAGAAAACAGCGAGCGGTGACTGGGGTTTTCGACAGCTGCGTTGGTTCAAACGCAAGGCGCTTCGCTGGATCGAGACCGAGCGCCCAAACAGCAAGCTCGTGGACGTTGGAACCGGGCCGGGGACCTTCCTGCTGGTCGCCAAGCAACGCGGGTTTAGCGTCAAGGGGGTGGAGCCCACCAAACTGGCGGCCGAGAAGGCGGGCAGTCTGGGCGTCGACATGTTCAATGGCGTCATCGAGGACTTCGCCGCAAACCAGGACGAAAAATTCGACGTCGTGACGTCGTTCGAAGTCTTGGAGCACGTGCCGGATCCGATCAGCATGCTGAAGTCGATTCGCTCTATCTTGAAGCCGGATGGGATCTTCGTGTTCAGCGTGCCCAATCTCGACGATCCGTATTGCCTACGACAAACCCTTCCCGTGAACATCCCGCCGATCCACATCAACTTCTTCCGGCGGCAAAGCATGCGCGTCGCATTGGAGAAGGCGGGCTTCGTGACCGAGCGTTTCGCGACGCGTCCGATCCCGGCCGCCAGCGTGCGCAACGAGTACGGTCTATCCGGCCTCATTTTGCGTGCGCCGATGCTGGCGTTGCTGAGCCTCCTCGGGAAGTCCGAGGGGAACACGCTCCTTGGCATGGCCCGACCTCGCGCCTAGCCTTTTCACCCCGACCCTCCTGCATCCGATATGAGCGACTCCGATTCAAGCAGCGCCCGAAGGCCCGACCTCGCGATTTTCATTCCCTCGTACGCGGCGGGCGGCGCGGAGCGCGTCGCCCTCCTGATGGCTCGCGCCCTCGCGCACCGGGGCATGCGCATCGATTTGGTCGTGTCCTGCGCTCATGGTGGGCTACGCGACGAGGAGCTGCCGGGCGTGAACAAGGTGGAGCTCGGGGCGATCAACGAGCTCCTCGCGACGCCGCGCTGGATACGCTACCTCAAACGGGCGCGTCCACGCTGCGCGATGTCTTTGATTCACACGGCGAACATCGCGTCGGGAATCGGCCGCTACCTCGTTCCCGACGTGCCGGTCATCGTGAGTCAGCACTACGCAATGCGTTGCGAGCCGGAGGCTCAGTGGTGGTTTCGGCGCTGGCTTGGTTTCGGGCCGGAGCGTTTCGCGTATCGGCGGGTAGAGCGCGTGACAGGCTGCTCGCAGGGGGTGGCGGACGATGCCGCCGAGGTTTTCGATTTGCCACCGCACAGAGTACTGGCCCTTCCGAACCCGAGGCACAGTCAGCAAGCTTCCCTCGAGCTCACGCCCGACCAGGAACCCTTGTTCGACAAGCCGGTGTTGCTTGCCGTCGGGCGCCTGACGCCTCAGAAGGACTTTGGGATGTTGCTGCGCGCGTTTGCAGAACTGTCCTCGCGACACGACCTGCACCTCGTGATCCTCGGAGAAGGCCCCGAACGCGCTTCGCTCGAGGCGCAGTCTCGAGAGCTCGGCGTGGCCGAACGCGTGTTCCTTCTGGGCTTCGTCGACAATGCCGAGGCCTTCATGCGCCGGGCTCGCATTTTCGTCATGTCCTCCCGCAACGAGGGCTTGCCGATGGTGTTGATCGAGGCACTGGGAGCGGGCGCGGCGATCGTATCGACGGACTGTCAGTTCGGCCCGCGCGAGCTCCTCGACGATGGGCGGCTCGGGCGATTAACCCCAGTCGGGGATGCCAAGAGCTTTGCTGCGGCGGTCGAAGCCGAGCTCGCAGAGCCCGATCGGGGTCACGAGGCGCGCCGTGCCGAGCGCGCAGACTGGCTGCGGCGCTTTGATCAGGACGTGGTCACCAACCAGTACTTCGACCTCGTCCAAGAGGTCATCGAAGAGTCCCGTGACGCCACTCACGCTAGATGAGGGGGGGCCGGGGAGCCGCGATCATGGCCTGTTTTGCGAAGAGACACCGCTAGGAACAAGGCCGCAGGCCGCGCCGGCTTCTACGCATTGGGCAAGGGTGGTACCCTCCTGCCAATGACCACCGTAACGCAGTTATTGGATCACAAGGGCCACGATATCCAAGCCATTGCTCCCGAGGACACGGTCTACGACGCCATCAAACGCATGGCCGATCTCGACATCGGCGCCTTGGTGGTGATCGACGGCGAGAAGGTCGTTGGCCTGATTACCGAGCGCGACTACGCCCGCAACGTGTTTCTCCTCGGCAAGGCTTCGCCGACCACCCCTGTGCGCGAGGCGATGGCCGATGAGGTCCTCTCCGTCGGGCGCAAGGAGACGACACGGGAATGCATGGCGATCATGACGGGAAAGCGAACGAGGCATCTGCTGGTGATGGAGGGCGAGAAGCTCCTCGGCATTTTGTCGATTGGTGACCTGGTCCGCAGTATCGTTGCCGAGCAAGACATGACCATCGATCAGCTCGAGCAATACATCCAACGCGGGTGATCGGTGGCGAAGAGCAGCAAAGCCTGGCTTGAGCAGTTTACCACCGACGAGATTCGGGAACTTCGCGCTATCCGCGAGCATCGGGCCTGGCTCACCCTGTTCGTCGACTACGGGCTGATTGCCGCGTCGATGGCGCTGGTCGCATATCTGCCCAGCGTATTCACCGTCGTCTTGGCGCTTTTCATCATCGGGGCGCGCCAGCTCGGGTTCGCGGTCGTGATGCACGAAAGCGCGCATTACACGCTCTTCAAGAACCGCAAGTTCAACGACTTCGTTGGCAACTGGCTCGCAGGCTACCCGGTTTATCTGAGCGCGAACATGTACCGGGCGCATCATCTCGAGCATCATGCCAAGACCTGGACGGACGGAGATCCGGACCTCTCCCTCGCGACGGCGTTCCCGGTTTCGAAAGCCAGCATGGCGCGAAAGGTCATGCGGGACCTGTTCGGCATCACCGGGTTGAAGAAACTAATCGGCACCACCTATCTCGTCATCAAGGTGATCGGCGGCGAGGAGATCGATTCCGGGACGCTCCCGATGCGCATGGAGCGCGAGCCGGCGATTCGCATGCTCGTGGGCACGGTGCTCACCAATCTGATCCTGTTTGGAATGTTGTGGGCGCTCGGCCATCCCTTGCTGTACCTCCTCTGGTTCGGTGCCTGGATGACGACGAACAATCTCGTTGCCCGCATCCGCTCGATCGCCGAGCACGCGGTGGTTCCCGATCCGAGTGATCCGATCGGCCAGACCCGAACGGTTCGCGCCGGTTGGCTCGAACGACTGTTTATCGCGCCCAACTGCGTTCAGTACCACTTGGAGCACCACCTGGTGATGACCGTGCCGCACTACAATCTTCCGAGGTTCCACGCGATGATGCGGGAGCGCGGGTTGCTCGAGGGTGCCTGCGTCGCCGACAACTACGCTCAGGTCTTGCGCGTAGCCGTCGCGTGAGGCCTGGAGGGCTTGGCCTCAGCTCAGAGTCGCGGCGACCGCTGCGATCAGGATCGTCAGGGCGACGTAGCTGCCCGCGACACGCCCCAAGACCGAGGCGACTGGGGCGTGGGTATGCACGAGGTCGTAGTTCTGCGCGCGCATGAGCTTGCCTAGCTCCAAGACGCTTTTCGAGTTCGGAACTGGCGAGATTCTTCGGTCGATCTGAATTTCGTGAATGGTGTAGCCGCGGGCGCGCAGCTTCTCGACTCGCGGGTCGGGTGAGCAGGCCGCCTGGAGAACGGGGACAAACCGTCGTAGGCTGCCCCGAGCCCATGCAGGAGGGATTGGTCACCGCGCTATTGTGGCTCTTGTTTGGCGGCAGCCACGTCGTCCTTTCGATTCCGGCGATTCGCACACGCATGGTCGCTCGCCTGGGTGAGGCGGGTTTCATTCTCGTCTATTCCCTCTTGGCGATCGGCACTTTCGGTGCACTGGTCCATTACGTTGCGCTGCATCGCTTTGCAGAGCCGCAGGCCTCCCTCCTGGTGACGATCCCCCCAGTGCGTGGCGCGCTGATCGCACTTTCGGTCATCGGTTTTTCGCTTTTCGTCGCGGCGGTGCTGGTCTACCCCAGGCTTCCAATGGCGACGTTTCGCCATCGCGTCATGCCCGTGCGCGGGATTCAGCAACTCACCCGACACCCGTTCTTCTCGGGCATCGCAATCTGGGCGGCCTCCCATGCATTGCTCGCGCCATCGACCGTGACGTTCGTCTTCTTCATCGGAGTCGTCGTTCTCTCGTTCGTGGGAGGTTTGCACCAGGACCGTCGGCTCGGCGCCGAGCTGGGCGAGCCCTACCTCGCGTATGTCGCAGCGACTTCGTTTTGGCCACTCGTCGCGGTCATCACCAAACGGCAAACGATCAACTGGCGCGAGCAACCCTGGTTCGCATACGGCGTCGGCATCGGGGCGAGTCTCGGGCTCTACGAGGTGCATGCCGACATCTTCAGCCACGGTGGCGCATACGTCATCGCCGTCGTCAGCATCGGATCGATCCTCGCGATCTTGAGCTCGCGCGCACGCGCGCGGCGTCCACGGAAGGAATCTTGACGTGTTCGAAGACTACGTCGACTACGACGGACTAGGCCTTGCGGCGCTCGTCGCAAATCGGGCCGTCCATCCGAGCGAAATTCTGGAGGCCGCCATCCATCGTGCCGAGAAGCTCAACCCGGAGCTCAACGCCATCGTGACACCGCTCTACGACCATGCGCGGGCGCGTGCACAGAATGAGCTTTCGGGCCCGTTTGCCGGGGTGCCGTTTCTCCTCAAGGACGCCCACCATGCGCTCGAGGGCACGCCGATGAGCAACGGGAGCCGGCTTCATCAAGGCGAGCTCTCTTCATTCACCGCGGAAATCGTTCGACGCTTCCTCGAGGCTGGGGTCATCGTCTTCGGAAAGACCAACACCCCGGAGTACAAACTCTCGGTCTTCACGATGCCCAAGGCCTGGGGCGCGACCCGAAATCCCTGGGACCCGAGCCGATCGGCCGGGGGCTCGAGCGGGGGCTCGGCGGCGGCGGTTGCGGCGGGCATCGTGCCCATGGCGTCCGCGACCGACGAAGGAGGCTCCATACGAATGCCGGCCTCGGCCTGCGGGGTATTCGGCCTCAAGCCGAGTCGCGGCCGCAATCCGATCGGGCCAGACTTCAGCTGGGAGTACGAAGGTCAGTCGACCTCCCACATCGTGAGCCGGACGGTCCGCGACACCGCGGCGATGCTCGACGCCACGTCGGGCCCCGAGCTCGGCTCGCCCTACGCGGCGCCCGGTCCGACCGGATTTCTGGCCGGCCTGGAGGCCGATCTGGGTCAATTGCGTGTCGGTATGTCGACAGCCACCGAGGTGTTCGGCGTGCCGATGGAGAGTCCTTGCGTCGATGCGGTGCGCACGACAGGCAATCTTTTGCAGGACTTGGGCCACATCGTCGAAGAAGTCCCGCTCCCGTTCGACGAATGGGAGGTCCTCCGAGCGTCCATCGTCCTCGGCGCAGCCAATACTGCGGCCGTCGTCTCCGATTTGGAGGCGAGGTACGGTCGAGCGAAGGTCCACAGGTCACTCGAAGAGGTGGTCCGGCTCCTTGCGGCGGTGGGCCGGGCGCTTCCGGCCCGAGCAGGTGGGCTCGTCTCGGTGGACAGGCAGGCGTGTAGGCCTAGCGCTGGCGAAGTTCTACACCCGCCATGACCTGCTCCTGATACCAACCATGGGACGGGTGCCGGTGCCTCTCGCGGAGGCGGCGCCGACTGCGAACGAGCAGCGGCTGATTCGCTTCCTGGTGTCTGCTCCGGCCTCGGGTCTCTTCGGCGTCCGCCCTCTCCGGGAGCGGGTCATGGATGCACGGATGGAGGCCTTCTCCCGGCAGGTGCTCCCTCGGACGATGGTGGCCAACTTGACGGGTGTACCGGCCATGTCGATGCCGCTCCATCGCAGCCAGGAGGGCTTGCCCGTTGGGGTACAGTTCGTTGGGCCCTATGGCGACGAGGCGCGAATGTTGAGGCTGGCGGCTCAGCTCGAGCAGGCCAAGCCGTGGCCGTTCCTTCGCTGACCGTGGCTCAACCGAAGCTCATGTAGAGCAGGCGGCCGGCGACGTAGAGGACCAGCAGCGCGGTGAGTCGCTTCACGACGCGGCCGGAGAGAACGCGGGTGCTGAGCCGGCTTCCTATCTGACCACCGATCAAGACGGCGACGCCAAGCCAGATGTAGTCGAGCAGTTGTACCAGGTGTGCGGTCGTCCCCTGCTTTGTGGCCTGGCCCACGAGCCCGGCGATCGAATTGACCATGATGAAGAAGCTCGAGGTTGCGGCGATGCGCTTTGGCTCGGCGAGCCGGAGCAGATGCAATGCAGGAGCCAAGAAGATCCCACCGCCAATACCCACCATGCCCGAAACAAAACCAATCGCGCCGCCGAGGGGCACCCCCACGAGCCAGTTGAGCACAGCTGTGCGCGGTGGAGACGCTTTCGCTTGCGGCGGCTGAAACCACATCGCGATGCCGGCTGCGAGCAAGGAAAGCCCGAGCAACAGGACGAAGGTCTCCTTTTGAATCGGGACGCGCCCGCCGAACCAGGCCATTGGAATCGAGAGTGCGACGAAAGGAAGTACGAAGGCGAGGCTCAGCTCGCCCAAACGTCGGTACTGCCACGCGCCACCTGAAACCACGATGAGATTGCAGGCAAGCGCGACCGACGGAAGGATACGGTAGTCCGTATCGGCGAGAACCAGAAGCGCGTTGTAGGTGGAGCCGCCGCCGAAACCGACCGATGCGTAGAGCACGGCAGTCACTAGGAAGAGAAGGGCGAGGATCGGCATGCCGGCGCTGGATACGCCACGCCGCGACCCCTTGCAACGAAGAAGCTAACCCGCGCGCCGCTCGGCACAGCGGGCCGTTGCAGTCGCCACCGCAACCGGACGCAAGTCGCCCGGTATGCGCCCGCCGAAACAATTGGTGACGATGGCGACGCCGAGCTCGCGTTCTGGGTCGGCCCATGCGCCCGAACCACCAAAACCAAAGTGACCGAATGCATGGGGGTTAGGGAGCCCGAGGTCGAAGTGACGCTTCGCGACGGTGAAACGCAAGCCGAGAGAGACTGGCCGCATGTAACCGACCTTGAAGCGAAGCGGGAAGGGGATCACCCGGCCGATGGGCTGGTTCTGATCTTCGGTTGCATCGGCGAGGGCCGAAGCCGACAAGAGCCGGACTCCATTGAGTGCGCCCCCGCGACTCAGGGCGCCGTAGAGTCGGGCTAAGGAACGTGCATTGAACACTCCATTACCCGAGGGAATGACCGAGGTGAGCCAGCGCGGGTCGCCAAGCACGTCGCCGAGGCCGGGCGGGATCATCGCATCGACAAACTGCCCGACCGAAGAGTGCCATCGCGCGGTGGCGGACGCGGTTCGGCGAACTTGCGCGCGAAAACCCCGCGATCGCCCCCGAAGAACCTTCCGCGGAAACTTCGGGATGAAGAACTCGGCCACGCGGGGCAGCTCGCTTTCGGGGAGCCCCATGTAGAGGCCGTCGAGCTCGAGTGGGTCCGCGAGATTCTCCTTGATCAGCTCGGGGAAGGACTTGCCGGTCGCCCGTTGGAGGACTTCGCCGATGATCCAGCCGCCGGTCCAGGCGTGGTAGCCAAAGTCGGTGTCCGGTTTGTGTACTGGCCACATGTCTTCGATGACGCGAACCATGTGATCCCAGTCGAACATCTCTTCGGACGAGTCGATGACGCGGGCGATCGAGTAGAGGCCTGCGCGGTGTGATGCGGCTTGTCTCACCGTGATGGCGCCCTTGCCGTTCTTGCCGAACTCGGGCCAGTACTTCGACACCGGTGCCTCGAGGTCCAGCACACCTCGGTCGACCATTTGGTGGAGCAGCGTTGCCATGACGCCCTTGCCGGTCGACATGCTCAAGGCGAGCGTCTCCGGCTCGAAAGGGGTTCCGTTCCTGTCGCGTGTGCCGCCGGCGAGGTCTGCAACGAGCTCTCCACGGTGATACACGGCGATTGCCACACCACCCGGGCCGTGGGCCGGCGTGCACCAGCGAACTGTGTCTCGCAGCGAACGAAAATCCGGATGACTGTATCCACGTACCTGCATGCTCTTGGACGATGACCTCGATATCTTGGAGGAACCGCAACGATCGGTCGGTGACGTGCCCTTTGTCAAAGTAGAGGATATCCACGGCGCGACTCGCTCCGGTCGATCAGCTCCAGCTTGCAACCGGCGTGCCGCTCCCCGAAGCTCGTCTTTCGTGGAACCAATTGGGCCAGTTTCCGAGGCTTTGCGCGCAGAAACTGCGCTACTTCGCGGCGACCGTGCAGCCGTTGCGCGCTTTCGTTTCGGACCATTACCGCAATGACGAGCAAGCTCGGGTAGAATCCCGGCGATGTCCGAGGATTCAGTCCCACCGCCTTTCGACGAGATCGAGGATCTGCTCGACGTCTTTCGAAAGCACGTCGCGCCCAACAAGCTTGCGTACTACCAGCGAATGGGCCTCCAGATGGTCATGGGGAAACGTGAAGGCATCTGGTTCGAAGATGCGTACACCGGACTTCGGCTCATCAACTGCCATTGCAACGGCGGTGTCTTCGGCCTCGGGCACTGCAACCCTCGCGTCACAGCAGCGGTGGCCGACGCCTTGGGCAAGCTCGACATCGGCAATCATCATTTCGTTTCGGGCCAGCGCGCGCGGCTGGCGGCGCGACTCTCCGCAACGCTCGAGCATGCGCTTCCACGGGTCGTGTTCGGCGTTTCCGGAGGCGAGGCCATCGACGTTGCACTCAAGGCGGCGCGAGGCGCGACCGGCAGGGGAGAGATCATCTCCGTGCACGGTGGCTATCATGGACACACCGGCCTTTCGTTGGCGGCCGGCGATGCCCAGTTCCGGGACCCGTTTGGTCCGAACCTCCCAGGTTTCGCGCAGGTTCCGTTCAACGATCTGAGCGCGATGGAAGCGGCCATCGACGATGACACGGCAGCGGTGATTCTCGAAGCCATACCCGCCACCTTGGGTATGCCGATTCCGGAGCCGGGCTACTTCAGCGGTATTCGGAAGCTCTGCGATGACCGAGGCGCTCTTCTGATCATCGACGAGGTGCAAACTGGACTCGGTCGCACAGGGCGCTGGTGGGGCATCCAACACGAAGAGGTGACGCCGGACGCGCTCGTCACTGGCAAGGGTCTGTCGGGCGGGATCTATCCGATCACGGCAACGCTCATGACACGCGACATGCATGAGGTTCTAGATTCGGAAGCCAATCCCTTCGTTCACATCTCGACCTTTGGAGGCTCCGAGCTCGGCTGCGTCGCCGCGCATGCTGTGCTCGACATCGTCGGCGAGCCTGGCTTTCTCGATCATGTCGGCGCCTTGTCGGAGCGGTTCGCCGAGGCGTTCGAGCCGCTGCCTTTCGAGCTTCGACGCCGAGGCCTCTTTATGGGACTGCGTTTTTCGAGCGAGATGGAGGCCTTGGGGGCGCTCCTTCGGATCATGCAGCAAGGAGTCTTTTGTTTCCCCGCCGGTAATGACAGGAGTGTGCTTCAGTTCTTGCCACCCTTGATCCTGACGGACGACGAAGCGGAAGACTTGATCGCCCGCATGACGAAAGCGTTTGCGTGATGGCGCTGGTGACCATCCCGGAAATCGAAGATTTCGAGCAAAGACTCGATGAGGCGATCCGAACGGGTCATGCCGACGATCTCGATGTCATCGGCTATGGCGAGATCACCATCGCCGTGAAGCTTTCGACGCCGCATGGACCATTCGCGTGCAAGCGGCTCGTGCCGTTCTCCTCGTGTGAGGCGGCCGAGCGATACGCTGCCCTCATCGCTTCTTACGTGGAGCAGCTCGAGGCTCGTGGGCTCGATGTCGTCGAGACGGAAACGCCAATCCTGGAACGGCCACAGGGCCACGTCCTCTACTGCGTCCAACCCTTGCTCGCGCCAGCGACGCTTGGACCCGATTTTCTTCGGGGCAAGACTGCCGAAGAAGCGGCTCCCCACATTCGACGGATCTTCGAGAAGATTCAGGCTTCGCTGTCGCCGTCGCTCGCTCCGGACGGGCAGCTCTCGAATTGGGCGTTCGAAGGCGACCGCCTCCGCTACCTCGACGTCGGCACACCATTTCTTCGCGACGAACGAGGCAAGCAACTCGTTGATTTTACCGAACAGACACGGGCTCTGCCTGCACCGGTGCGCGTGATCGTAGATCGCTTCATGCTGCGAGAGATTCTCAACGCCTATCACTCGACCCGCGGACAGGCGGTGGACTTCCTCGGTAACCTCATCAAGGAAGGCCTTGGGGACATCTTTCCGCCACTGATCCCCCTGGCCAACGAAGTATTCGCGCTGTCACCGGGGATTACCGAAAACGAAGTGCGAGCGCACTACAAGAGCGACGCTCAGACCTGGGAGCTGATGCAAGCTGCACGACGTGCAGACCGCTGGTTCTATCGCAAGATCTTGCGCAAACCATACCCGTACTTGCTACCGCCTCGGATCCACCGCTTCGGTTAGAGTCTCGATGACGCAGCCCGGCCGCTACGCCGAGAACGGCCGGAAGACGGCGAGAGTGATGATCAGCACCGCGAGAATCGACATGACCCAGGCGAGCTTTCCAAAGACCTTTGGCGAAACCTCCTGGCCCTCGGCCCACCGCCGCAGCTTGCCGGTGAGCACACCGGTCGCACCGGCCAGGACGAGCAAGAGCACCAGCTTCGTGTGCATCCAACCTTGCTTTGCGTAGAGCTCCGCGAAGTTCGGGATCAGCATTCCGAAGCCCCCGGCAAAGGCAAAGAGCATGGCCGGCGTAGTCACGCGTATCGTGATTTTGCGGAGCGATTGGGCGATGCCGCTTTCCCATGGGGTTGGCGCGGACGCCGCAATTGCGACCGCCACGGCGCTGCCTATCCAGAACGTGATACCCAGGAAATGAAGGTACCGAAAGACGATGATGCTCATTGCGTGCTCCTCCGCGGGCCGGAGTCTAGCTGCCATAGACCAGCGGCACAAAGACGCATCGGCAAAGCTCTTCCGTTTCGAGCCTGTCGCCTCGCTTTCGCGAGGTCTGAAGGGATTGACCCCATTTGCCGCCCACTGGGATGACGAGACGGCCGCCTTCTTGGAGTTGGTCGATCAAAGCCGATGGAACTTCTTCTGCCGCGGCGGCAACGACGATGCCGTCATAGGGGGCACCTTCGGGCCATCCCTTGCGCCCGTCCGCGCAGATGATCTCGACGTTGTCGATGCCCAATGAGTCGAGGGCATGCCGCGCGTTTTGGACTAGCTCCGGGATGATTTCGATCGCGTAAACCTTCTTGGCCAGCTTGGAAAGGACCGCCGCCTGGTAGCCCGATCCCGCTCCGATCTCGAGAACGGTTTCGTGCCCCTGGAGCTGCAGGGCCTCGACCGACATCGCGACCATCAGTGGTTGCGAGATGGTCTGCCCGTGCGAAAGCGGAAGAGGGCCGTCCGCGTACGCGTACCGCTTCTGTGCTTCGGGGACGAACTCCTCGCGAGGCACTTCGCCCATTGCGGCGAGCACCCGGCTGTCGCCGACGCCCCGACGCCGAAGCTGTTGCTCCACCATGGCCGCGCGCTCTTTCCCCATGTCCATTGCGCCCCTAAATAGCATCCAAGGTCGCAGCGCGACAGCGCGGACTTTAGGGGCTAGAGTCGCTCGGTCGCAACCGAGGAAATGACATGGCCAAGACCAATCCAGGCAATTTTTTCGAGGATTTTGAAGTCGGCGCGGAGCTCGTTCACGCCGTGCCCCGCACCATCACCGAAGGCGAGGCGGCGCTCTACATCGGGCTTACAGGCTCCCGCTATCCGCTCCATTGTTCCGCGGAGTTCGCTCGCTCACTGGGCCATCCCCGCGAGACGATCAACGACATGCTCACGTTCCACATCGTGTTCGGCAAGACCGTCAACGACGTCTCGCTCAACGCGGTGGCGAACCTCGGCTACGCCGGGGTGAGATTCTTGGCCCCGGTTTACCCTGGCGACACGATGCGCTCCGTCTCCAAAGTCATCAGCAAGAAGGAGAACAGCAACGGCAAGACCGGTGTCGTCTGGGTCAAGACGGTCGGGACCAATCAGCGCGGTGAAGCGGTCCTCGAATTCTATCGCTGGGTCATGGTCCACAAGCGAGACCCGTCCACGCCCACCGGCGCAGCCGACAGCCCGGCGATTCCAAAAGAAGTCGCTCCGGCGGACCTCGTGATTCCCGCCAATCTCGATCTGAGCCGGTACGAAGACTGGCCCGCGGGCGGCAGCGCGTACTTTGAAGATTACGAGCGGGGTGAGAAGATCGACCACGTAGACGGGATGACGATCGAAGAAGCGGAGCACGCGATCGCGACGCGCCTGTATCAAAACACCGCCAAAGTTCACTTCGACGCGGTCCAAACAAAAGATACCCGTTTCGGTCGTCGTTTGATGTATGGCGGTCACGTGATCAGCGTGGCGCGCTCACTGTCCTTCAATGGGATGGAAAAGGTCCTCGGAATCCTCGCCTGGAACGGCGGCGCTCACGCAAACCCCACTTTCGCGGGCGACACCATCTACGCCTACAGCGAGATCCTCGATAAAGCCGACATTCCCGGCCGTAGCGATTGTGGGGCCCTGCGGGTCCGATTGGTGGCGTTGCGAGACGTTCGGCCGACCGAGGCTGGCTTCCCTCTCAAGGTTTCCAAGGAGGGCAGGGAGGTTTATCACCACGATGTCGTCCTCGACCTCGACTACTGGCTGCTCGTTCCACGACGAAATCGCTGATGGGTGACGGCTTGCGTAGCTCCCGACCATCCCCTACATGCCGCCCCTCAGGAGTTGCCCATGTACTTGAACATCGTGAACAGCGACCGATCCCGTAAGCGCAACAAGGCAGCGCGCCGCAACGCCAAGCGCAAGGCGAAGAACCGTCGTCGCGTCAATCGCATGCACGGTCGCAAGCTGGGGCGCCGCCTCTGAGCCCAGCCTCGATGGACGCGAAGGTCATCTATGTGGTCAGCGACTCGACCGGTGAAACAGCCGAGCGGGTGACGCGAGCCACACTTCTTCAATTTCCCCAGCATGGCGTTCGCCTCAAGATCGAACGTCGCCTCCGAGATCGACGCGCGCTGACGGCCGTTCTGGAGAGTGCGGCCCTAGACCATGCGATGGTCGTATTCACACTGGTTCGCCCAGAGCTGCGCGACCATTTCAATGAGCAAGCGACTCGGCTCAAGGTCCGTCACGTCGACGTGATCGGTTCTCTGATCCGTCAGATCGGCCACTACCTCGAAGCGGACCCGGTGAACATACCGACCGCCGAGATGCCGCTCTCCGAGGAGTATTTCCGCCGAGTCGAGGCAATTGAGTTCGCGGTGAAGAGCGACGACGGCAAAGAGCCACGCAATCTCCACAAAGCCGACCTGGTCCTGGTTGGTGTGAGCCGAACGAGCAAGACGCCGCTGTCGACGTACTTGGCAGGGCGCGGACTCAAAGTGGCCAATGTGCCGCTCGTGCTCGGCGTGGAGCCGCCCGATGAACTTTACCAGCTCCCGGGCTTTCGGGTCGTCGGCCTCACCATCGACGTCGACCAGTTGATGTACATCCGCCAGCAACGTCTCCAACAGCTCGGCATGCCGACCGACGCAAACTACGGCCTTCGCGACCACGTCAAATCCGAGCTCGAATACGCGCACGGCATTCTCCGCAGCAACCCCGAGTGGATGGTGATCGATGTGACGAACTGCGCCATCGAGGAGACGGCAACGATCATCCTCGAGGGACTGAAGAACCATGACGCGATCAAGGCGCTGACATCACCACCACCGGGCGTCTATTAGCCGCTGTTTCCGTAACACACTAGCCTTTCGGCGTCGGGCCGTACTGATGGGAGAGTGCGGCGTAGAACTGAGCGAGGATTCCGTCTGCGACTCGGAGGCGGCGGCTGAGCTCGCGCGCAATGTTCATGATGAAAAGCGCGTAGTCTTTGACATTGCGCCGGTAGAGAAGGTTCTCCACGTGATCGGCCGTGACCGTGACCACCAAGGTCGGCGCAACGGCGCGCACGCTTGCCGATCGAGGTTGGACGTCGAGGATCGACATCTCGCCGAACCAGTCACTCGAACCGAGCACCGCGACACGCACGTCGCCGCCGGACTCGCCTTTCTTGATGACCTCGAGCTCGCCGGCGATGATGACGAACATTTGCGTCGACATGTCGCCCTCTTCGACGACGATCTGGCCTGCTTCGACCCGGGTCGTTGGGAGTGACGAAGCGAGAATCTCGAGTGTCTCCTTGCTCAGGCCTCCAAAGAGACCGATGTCGGCCAGGTGTTCCGAATTGAGCTTGGGCGTAGGTGGTCGACTCATGGTTCAAGCATACGCGAACCGGTCGCCCGAGTCATGATCGCGGCCAACTAAGGTCGGGGGTCTTCGCCGAGGACCACATTGTCGATCAGGCGGGTCGATCCGAGGTGCGCCGCCACCGCAATCAACAGGCGGCTAGGCGAGGGAGGCGAGGCCGCGAGAGTCTCGGGATCGACGGCGGCCACGTAGTCCAGGAAATCGAAGGCCGGGCGAACCGATTCCTCTGCCAGTGACCGAAGCGTATCCGGGTCGCGTTCGCCATGCTCCCATGCATCGTACGCGTGACGGAGTCCGGAGACGATGGCGAGCGCGCGCTTGCGGTCGGGGGCGCTGAGATAGCGGTTGCGGGAGGAGAGGGCGAGGCCATCGGCCTCACGAATGATCGGGCAGCCAACGAGCTCGATCGGCATGTCGAGATCCAGCGCCATCCGCGAGAGGATCTTCCATTGCTGGTAGTCTTTGCGGCCGAACATCGCGGTACAGGGACCTGCGAGATTGAGGAGCTTCGTCACGACCGTGGTAACCCCGTCGAAATGCGACGGGCGAACCCTACCTTCGAGTGGCTTACCGATCTCTTTGACCGAGACTTCCGTTTGAAAATGTGGCGGATACATCGCGTTGGGCTCGGGGGCGAAGACCAGATCGACCCCGCGATCACGACAGCCAACGAGGTCGCTCTCGAAGGTTCGCGGATAGCGTTCCAGGTCTTCTCCGGGTGCGAACTGCAATGGATTCACGAAAATCGTCAGCGCGATGAAGTCAGCACGCGACCTGGCTTCGTCGATCAACGAGAAGTGGCCATCATGGAGCGCGCCCATCGTCGGCACCAACCCGACACGTCGCTGAGCAGCGCGCGCGTCTTCGCAGGCCCGCCGAAACTCGGCAGGCTTGCGCACGACTTTGCTCATCCCTTTGGCCCGTAAACAGGGCGAACGTGTTGGACCAGGCTGAGCCCGGACCCGGACGCCTCATCCTTCTTCACGTTGCCGAAGCTGTACTCTTCGCTGGGGAAGACGCCGTCGCGAACCTCATCGCAATAGCGTCGCGCCGCGGCTACGCCTTCTTCGAAGAACTCCGCATATCGTTTCACGAACTTCGGCTTGAGATCAGGCGTCAGGCCGAGGAGGTCGTAACAGACCAAGACTTGCCCGTCGCAGTGGGGACCTGCGCCGATCCCAATCGTTGGAATTTCGACCGCGTCGGTGATTTGCTGGGCGAGGTCGCTTGGTATGCCCTCGAGCACCAGGCTGTACGCGCCCGCCTGGGCGACTGCTTTCGCATCGGCCAAGACTCGGGCGGCGGTTACTTCGGTCTTGCCTTGCACTCGAAATCCGCCCATCGCGTGCACGCTCTGGGGGGTGAGACCCACATGAGCCATCACCGGGATGCCCGCTTGAACAATACGCTCGATTGTGGGTGCCGCGTCGACGCCGCCTTCGAGCTTGACCGCCTGCGCACCTCCTTCGGAAAGGAAGCGACCCGCATTGCGAAGCGCTTGCTCGGAGCTCAGCTGCCAACTGAGGAAGGGCATGTCTCCGACGAGGTGCGCGTGTCGCGTGCCGCGTGCCACCGCTCGACAGTGGTAGATCACCTCGTCGACCGTCACCGGAAGCGTGGAGTCCAACCCTTGCACGACCATTCCAAGCGAGTCGCCCACCAGCAGGACATCGACGCCCGCATCGTCGAACAGGCGGGCGAAGGTGGCGTCGTAAGCGGTCACCATGGTGATCCGGGTGCCCTCACGCTTCATCTTGCGAAGACGAGGCACCGTCACGGGCCGCTCGTCGGAGGCGTGTCCTCGGTTCATCGATTTGCTTCGCTTTGGTCGCGGCCAGGTCGATTCCCGGTCCACGCCGCCACGCCCGATAAAGATAGCACCGAATTCAAATGCGTCATCGGCCCCAAAAGGGTCGTGAAATCAAGCGACTAGCCCCTAGGCCTGCAACAAAGCGGCGACCTTTTCGCCGAGCTCTCCGTCGTCTTCGCTGAGGAGCGCGTCGGCACGAGTGAGCATCCGACGCGCCTCCTCGTCGAGACCGAGGGCTTGGAGAAGCCGTCCCGCTTCGTAGTGATAGAGCGCGTGACGATCTCGGTCGCTCCCTTGGCTCAGCGCGCGGTAGAGGTCCGCCGCACGATCCAGTCGGCCGTCGGCTTCGCAGAGCTTGGCCAGTGTTGTCGCCGTGGTCGGCGGGAAGTCAGTGATCTGATGATGGGTAAAGAACTCGACCACTTGATTGAGGAAGCTCAGCGCGTCGTCAGGTTTGCCGACGAGCTCCGAAGCGAGCCCGAGCTCCTCGAGCAGTCGCCAGTCCGTCCCGGAGGTCTTGCTCAGCTCGAGCGAAGTCTGCAGTACATCGAGGGCCTCTTGGCCATGTCCCTTGCCGCGGAGGAACGCCCCCATCGCGAGGTAGGGCCGGTAGTCTTCCGGGAGCGCATGCACCGCTCCCTCGAAGTAGCCCATCGCCTCCTCAAAACGCTCGGCTTCGTCTGCGAGGCGGGCGAGGGCGAGATTCGCGGCCAGCTTTGTCTCGCCTCCTTCGTCGCCGGGCAGGGCGCCTAGAAAGCTCTGCAAGGCCTCCTTGCCGCCCAGGACGTCCTCGCTCAGGAGCCTGGCGCGACCTACCTCGAGCCAGAGGTATCTTGGGTCTGGCGCCTGAGCGACCAGAGCGTCCAGTTGGACGCGCGCCTCGTCAAACTCTTCTCTCTGCATGGCAAGCAGCGCCTCGATGAAGGAATCGCCATAGCCTTCGTACTCGTCCGCTTGAGCTTCCTCCCACTGACCCATCAGCAAAGCGATGCGCTCTTCGTCGGTCATCTCGGGCGATGCGGCTTGCTCTTGCGCTTCTTTCGCCTCGAGCCCATCCAGCAAGGCCTGGGCCTGGTCTCGAAGCGACTTGTCACTTCCGACCTCCAATGCGCCCTCGAGCTCCTGCGCGGCGAGCTCGATCGAGCCCTGCTCGAGATACGCCTTCGCTTCTTCAATTCGCTGCCGGGCGATCCCATCGGTGCAGAGTCGGAGCTTCTCGGCGAGCGCCGTGTCCGTGCTTGCGGGAGATGCGGCCCGCGCTTTGTCGTATGCGAGCTTGGCCGGGCCGTAGTCCCCAGCGGCGTAGAGCGCGTCGGCCTTCTTTTCGAGTGCCTCGGGATCTGCGGAAAACAATTTCTTGAAGAAGCTCATGACTCACTGAGACGGCTTGGACCTTCGCAAGGCGGCTTGCTTGAGCGGCCCCGGAATCCCCCGGCTCCGCGACAAGGCCTGGACGTCGTTTCGACGAAGGTGGTTGAGAAACGTCATTGAAATCGCGATCGGCGTCTTCGGATTGTTGCAGAGGTGGCGCTTGATTTCGTAGCTCTTCAGCCACTCGCGCTTTCTGCCGATGAACCGAAGGACATCCTCTGAGACCTCGCGACTCTGCGCGGCGTTTTTCGCCTCGCTCTCGCTCATCGCCGGAGAAGCAATGGCCGACATCGAAACCACTCGATTCGGGTCCCGCACCAGGATCGAGCGCGTGGCGGCGTTGCCCAGCAGCGCCATTCGGATTTTCTCGCCCACGCTCATGCCACGAAGCTTGGCCTGAAGCGGCATGAACTCCTCCTTGGTTTCTTCGGTTCCGTCGTGCTTGTCGCGCTCGACCGCGTCTTGATCGTCATCCTCGGCCAGCGCGCTTGCAAAGAGCTCGTCGGAGGGAAGCGGAGTTTCGCTCGGCTCGGGGATCAGCGTGCCCTGGATCGCCCTCTTGAGCTCTTCGAACATCGGAATGCCGGTCAGCTCGACCTCGTGCCGCGCAGCCAGCTCGACGAGCCGGTCGGCCGTCGACATTCGGGTGTTGCGGTTCTTGTAGAGGGCTTCGATGATCGCGGGCGCTCCGAGGAGCCGCTGCTGGTTCACCGAGATGATCTCCGTGATGCGCTCGGGGCAGTGCGCCGAGATTTTGGCGATGGTGGCGTCGGCGACCGAATGGTTCGAAGCCAAGCGGGCCAAAACCTCGTCATCGCTCGAGAATCGGATCGCGATCTCGTGAAAGACCGCGGGATGCAGGTCTTCATTGCACGCTGGATGAAGAACGTTCTCGGGTAATCCTTCGAGTGTCTCGCCCGCCGATTCGGAAACCGTGGGGTCCGTGTCGGCGCTGAGCTGCGCGAGCAGCATGACGAGGTTGCCGCCTTTGACCGGGACCATCCCCCGGGCGGCCATCATCTTCGCGGCGGTGGGCGCCTTGGGGTCCGCAAAGCGGCGGAGCCGTTCGGGTACGGCGTCCAGTGGTATCGGTAATTGTGGGATTGCCAGCATGGGTCTATCGGCCGGTAAACTCAGGTTCCCGCTTCTGCAAGATCGCGGCAATGCCTTCGCTGGCATCCTCGGTGTCGAGGCTGGCCGCCTGAAGGCCTGCCTCCTCGAGCGCCGCCTCGCGGATCTCCCAGCGAAGCCCGCGCCGAATCGAGGCCTTCATCTGCCGGACCGCCATTGGCGCGGACCCAGCGATCGCGCGCGCCAGGCCCATTGCATGGGGCAATACTTCTTCGGCCGGTACAGCGTGCGTCGCCAGGCCCATCTGCAGCGCCTCGGTACCCCGGATCAACTCGCCTGTGAAAAGAAGCTCGGATGCATGTGCCAGGCCGACCAGTCGGGGAAGCACGTAACTGATGCCGAGTCCAGAATGGATGCCTAAACGCGCGAAATTCACTCCGTATTTTGCGTCGACGTTTGCGACTCGGATGTCGGCAAGCAGGGTGAGTCCGAAACCACCGCCGACGGTGTGACCGTTCATCGCGGCAATCACGGGAACATCCAGGTCCAGCACCCGCAAGAAGGGTTCGTACATCGCGAACGAGGCTTCCTTGGACGGTTTGCCGAGATCGCTCCGCTGAAGGGAGGAGCGAAGATCGGCCCCTGCACTGAAGCAACGGCCCCTGCCCGTGACGACCAGGCAGCGGATCTCCCGGTCGGCCAGCGCCTCGTCGATGGCCTCGGAGAACGAGTCTAAAAGCTCTGGAGTCATGGCGTTCCGCTGATCGGGACGATTCAAGGTGATCAGCCCGATCCGGTCCGCCGCCTCATACAAGACCGCCCGCTCGCCCATGCTCACGGCACTCTAGCCGGACCGCGGCCCGCGGCAACCGCGGATTCTTGGCCGATTTCTTGCCCGGTGGACGCTGAACGGGTTAGCGGGACTCTATGCAGGAAACCAAGGTTGTTCGGCCGTTTCCGTTTTTTCGGGCGGGTGCACACGCGAGTCAACCCCAGCTGTCGAAGCCGATTCTGGTGTTGGAAGACGTCTACAAGTTTTTCAAGCCTGACCAGCCCACACTACGCGGTGTCGATCTAAAGGTTGAGCGCGGGGAGTTCGTGTTCATCACGGGGCCCAGCGGCGCTGGCAAGAGCACGCTTCTGAAGCTCGTGTACCGGGAGCTCACAGTTGACGAGGGGCGGGTGCTCTTCTGCGGTCGAGACATTTGCAGACTGACCGACAAGTCGATCCCATTCCTGCGACGAAACCTCGGCGTCGTCTTTCAGGACTTCCGGATCATCGACCACTGGACGGTGTACGAAAACGTCGCCGTCGCGCTCGAGATTGTCTCGATGCCCAAACGGCTCATCCGATCACGGGTTGCAGAAGCGCTCGAGCGGGTTGGCCTCGCCGGCCGTGGTCCGGAGCTGATCACAAACCTATCGGGCGGTGAGCAGCAGCGCGTCGCTGTTGCGAGGGCGATCGTGCCGGAGCCAGCGCTCATCCTGGCCGACGAGCCCACCGGGAACCTCGACCCACACCTCGCCATCGACATTCTGACTCTCTTCGAAGAGATCAACTCGACCGGGACCACCGTGCTGTTTGCAACGCACGATCACTCCCTCATCTCCAAGCGGGACCACCGCTTGATCTCGATCGACGAAGGCCGCGTCTTGGAGTCTCAGCAGGGTCTCAAACACTGGCCAGGCAGCGGCATTCACACGATGGCAGGGTGAAACGATGGACTTGAAGAACGCGATCTTGCGGGCGAGGCGGGGGCTTCGCGAAGAACGGCGTCTCTATGTGGTGGCGGTGACGAGCTTGGCTGTCGCCTTCATTTGCCTCGGGGCAACGCTACTCGGGGTGACGAACCTCGATGCAGCCGCAACGCGCTGGGGGCAGAGCGGGCGCATCACGGTCTTCTTGAAGGACGGCGCCGACTTGCAGGACATTGCCCAGCTTCGAGTCGTGCTCGAAGGTTTGGCGGATGTGCAAGAAGTGACGCACACCACGCCTTCGCAGGCACGTAATTCGTTCCTGGAAGAGGCGGACGTCGGTGCGGACTTGAGCGCGCTTCCTTCCGAGGTGTTTCCGGCCTCGCTCGAGGTGACGCTGGTCAGCGGTGTCCCCAGGGAAAGGAGCGAATCGATCGCGTCGCGACTCGCGCAGTTTCGCGCGGTGAGCGATGTGGAGAGCTACGGGGCGTGGTTCCAAAAGCTCGACCAGTTGCTCTGGGGAGCGCGAATGCTGGCTTTGGGCCTCGCGCTGCTGGTCATGTTCTGCGTGGTGGCGGTGATCGGCAACACGATCCGATTGGCCGTCGCGCGGCGACGTCAAGAGATCGAGGTCATGAAGCTCTGCGGGGCCACCAACGGCTTCGTCCGCGGGCCATTCGTTTTAGAAGGGATGTTCCAGGGCTTTGCCTCGGCGCTTCTTGCGGTGCTTGCGCTCCTGGCCGGCTATCTCGCCCTTCACGAATCGGTGGATTCGACCTTGGCTGCCCTTACCGGCAGCCGCGTGGTTTTCCTCGGCGCTTGGACGCTCGTAGCACTCCTGGTCGGCGGAGCGCTAATCGGGGCGGTTGGGAGCGCCGTGTCGGTCCGTCGTTACCTCTCGGTGTGACATGAAAACCAAAAGTAGATTCTGGGTTTGGATTGCGGTTGGGCTTTTGGTCGTGGCCGCTGGGGCTGCGGCGGAGCAGGATCTGGGTATCGGCGGACTGACCGACGTCGCTGCGGTCGAGGGGCAAATCGCAGAGAACCTGGCCCGCGTGGAGCATGCGCAGACGCGTCAGGCGCAAATCGACACCGAAATCTCGGGCCTGGCCGACAAGCGCGAGGAGGCCGAAGGACGGCTGCACGAGCGCGCACGGGCCCTGTATCGGATTCGACGCGCCGGCATGCTGCCTGTGGCTGGCGGATTCGATGCCTTGATGGGTCACCTCGCTCGGGTGCAGCGGCTCTCGCGCATGGTCAAGAGCGATCTCGAGACGATGGACTTCCTCGGGGAACGAGGCTCAGCGCTCCGGCTCGAAAAGAACGAGCTTGCCGATGCGCTCAAGGAGGCGCAGCTGGCATTGTATGCGCTCGAAGGCAAGAAGGAAGAGCTCGAGCACAGCAGCAAAAGCGCATCGTTGTTCCAGGACACACTCCGCGGCGAGCGGCAAGATGCTCCGCGTGACGACGAGAGCGTGAGCTACGGCCGCATTCGAGTCTCGGGGGACATGGACGACCTCGGCGACGGTTTCGCGGAGATGCGCGGCCAGCTGGCTCTACCGGTGCAGGGCTCGATGCGGATCGGCGAAAGCTCTCGGGAAGGCGCGCCAGGCCTGGAGTTCTACGGACGGCCCGGGGGACCTGTCCGCGCCGCAGCCGATGGCAAGGTGGCCTTTGCCCGCATCTACGGCGCGTACGGACTGATGGTCATCATCGACCACGGAAGCAGCTTTTACACCGTCTACGGGGGTCTCGGCTCGACCGACGTCGAGGTCGGCGACTGGGTCGGCATGAGCACCCGGATTGCGACCCTCGAGAGCGAGGGGCCGGATGCGATTCTCTTCTTCGAAGTCCGAAGGGGCACCCGACCACTGGACGCCCGCAGCTGGCTTGGATTGTAGCGCTACGCGCATGCTAGTCTCCGCGCTAGCGGAGGCGCCATGAGCTATCGGGACTTCATCAACAATTTGTCGGTCACGCCATTCGGGGTTTGGCTCATCAAGACGTTTGCAGCGCGCGTGGACCCAGCGATCTACAAGCTCACCGGTGGTCGATACACCAGCTCGGGGCCGCTGACGATCCCGCAGGTCACCTTGACAACCATCGGCCGAAAATCAGGCAAGGAGCGAACGGTTCAACTCGGCTACACGGAGGACGGTGACGATGTGCTGATCGTCGCAAGCAATTTTGGAGGCGCGAACCACCCGGCCTGGTCGTACAACCTCGATGCGAATCCGTCCGCGAAGATCCGCCTGGGCGCAGAGGACAAGAACGTCATCGCGACGCGTTTGACCGATTCGGAGAAGGCGATTCTCTGGCCGAAAATCGCGGAGACGATTCCGCAGATGAAGACTTACGTGACGAAAACGGACCGGAATATCAAGGTATACCGGCTGAGCGGCGGCTAGGACAGCGACCGAGGCCGGGATCGCGAAGTAGCAACGAGCTAGCGCTTGACGGTGCCGAAGGTCTCGGCGTAGGCCAGGACAGCCTCGAGGTCGACGTCGCTGATCTTGTCGGGGCCGAACGCGGGCATGTCGTCACCGCCCGAGCGAACCTTCCAGCGAACCTCCGCGGGAGATACGCCTGCTCCTGCGATCCTCGGGCCATCGCCTTCCTCGCCGCCGGGGTGGCAACCTTCGCAGAACTCGGCATAAACCTCTGAACCGGTTGCGACGTCGGTGGACTCGAGCGGGAAATCGAAGCTCGCCAGCGACAGTGCGGTGGTTCCACCGGACTCTTTCGAACAACCGAACGCGATTGCCAATAGGCCGATCATCAAACCCAGGATCAGTGTCTTCCCCATCTTTTTCCCCTCCTCGGGCGCCGCTATGCGCGTGGCGCTCCTTCATTCCCCTTGCGTCGCAACTGTAGCAACTTTTCGTTCTGGACCCGAAAAGCTTCGGTGTCATCTTTCACGACGTCGCTGTGGCACGCCGCCTTTTCTGCTGCGCCGACGGCGTTCTTCGTCTTACCGGCAAGTCGGTGAATCTCCTCGGGCGAGAGGTGGCCGCGGGTACGGAGAATCTCTTGCTGATCGGCGGTGAGGGCCGGCGATTTCATCACGCGGTCTCGCTCGAAGCCGTCCGCCTTGCCCGATTCGAACTCGACGATCTCTTTGGAGATGCGCACCGAGCACCAGTCGTGCCCGCACATGGCGCAGAAGTCCGTGTCCACGTCGAGGTCCTCGTCGTGAAACGCCCGAGCCGTGTCGCTGTCGAAGGCCAGGTCGAAGTGCTTTTCCCAGTTGAGGGCAGCACGCGCGCGGGTGAGGTCGTCGTCCCAGTCCCGCGAACCTGGAATCCCGAGGGCGACGTCCGAGGCGTGGGCCGCGATCTTGTATGCAATGCAACCTTGCTTGACGTCGTCCCGCTTCGGCAGGCCGAGGTGCTCTTTCGGAGTCACGTAGCAAAGCATCGCCGCGCCGTGGTAACCCGCCGAGGTTGCGCCGATGGCGCTCGTGATGTGGTCGTAGCCGGGGAACACATCGGTCACGAGGGGGCCGAGCACGTAAAATGGCGCTCCGTGGCAACGCTGCCGTTGGAGCTTCATGTTGTATTCGATTTGATCGAAGGGCACGTGACCCGGGCCTTCGACCATGACCTGGCAGCCACGTTGCCAGGCGCGTTCGGTCAGCTCACCCAAGCGATCGAGCTCGCCGAGCTGCGCTGCATCGGTCGCGTCGGCAAGGCCGCCGGGGCGCAGACCGTCGCCGAGCGAGAACGAGACGTCGTACTCACGCATCAGGTCACATATCGCCTCGAAGTGCGTGTACATCGGATTCTCTTCGCCGTGGTGCAGCATCCACTTGGCAAGCAGGGAGCCGCCGCGCGAAACGATGCCGATCAATCGCTTGCGAATGAATGGTAGGTGTTCGCGCGCAACGCCGGCGTGAATCGTGAAATAGTCGACCCCTTGCCGAGCCTGATGGCGCAAGCTTTCGAGAATGACATCGAGCGTCAGCTCTTCGATGCTGCGGCCGATGATCATCGAGTAGATGGGCACCGTGCCGATCGGCACGTGCGCATGACGGATGATCGCCTCGCGGGTCGCGTCGAGGTCGCCGCCGGTGGAAAGGTCCATCACCGTGTCGGCGCCCCAGCGTTCCGCCCATTGAAGCTTTTCGACCTCTTCGTCGGTGCCTGAAGAGACGGGTGAAGCGCCCATGTTCGCGTTCACCTTCGTGAGGCCCGCCCGACCGATGCACATCGGATCGAGCTCGTAGCCGAGGTGGACCTTGTTGGCGGGAATAATCATCCGGCCCGCGCCGACCTCGTCCCGCGCCTGCTCGGCGCTGAGGTGTGCTTCACGCTCGGCGACGCGCTTCATTTCGGGAGTCACGATCCCGAGCCGTGCGTGCTCGAGCTGGGTCACCGGCACAAAGCCGGCGGGCGGCCGCCAGCGGCCGTCCTCGAAGCGCCAGTCCGTCGGCATGAAGTCCCAGGCGGTCTTGTCGCTTGGTTGCGGCATGCCTGGGGTGTCCGGCGAAGAGAACGTTCGGGGGCCACCGATGTCCGGTGCGTTTGCAAACGAGCCCGGTGTCGTGCCGGCGCGCTCGGTCGACGGGTTGTGAGCGCCTCGAAGAGGAATTTTGAAATCGGTCATCATGCTTCTCCCGTAGGGAAGAAGCCGATGGTTCGCTTCCCTACGCCGGTTTAAGCCGGATCAGGTTCGACGGGTTCTTCTCAGCCCATTGTGGCGCCCCGAGCGAGGGCCGACTCTAGCACGGCCCTCGGACCGTAGCTATCCTCCGCCGCACCGTCCTCGGAAAGACCATGACTGCGACGCCTCTCTATCGCTACCGCCCCTCTGGCTTCGACATTCAGCCGGCATCGCAGCCCGAGGCTCGGAAGATCAACGACTTCATTTATCTCTCAGAGGGTCTTTCCAACTCGTATTTGATCACGACACCCGAAGGGCGCGTCGTGGTCAACACCGGGATGGGGTTCGAAGCGCCGATTCACAAACGGAACTACGACGCTGTGGATGAGAGCCCGCTGCGCTACATTCTGCTCACGCAAGGCCACGTCGACCACGTCGGCGGCGTCGACTTGATGCGCGAGGAGGGGACCAAGGTCGTCGCGCACGCACACAACCCAGCGCATCAGGCCGATGACGCACGCATCGCGTCGTTTCGAGCCTCGCGTAGCGCGTTCGCGTTTGCCGACGCGATCGCGCGTGCCTGGACATACATCCAAGAACAGGTTGGAGGCCGTATCCCTGCGCAGTCGCGTCCGATTCCCGACATCACCTTCGAAGAGCGCCACGAGCTCGAGCTCGGTGGGCTTCGGATGGAGCTCATTTGGACACCGGGCGGGGAGACGACCGACTCGATGGTGATCTGGCTGCCGGAGCACGGTGTCTGTTTCACGGGCAATCTCTTCGGCGCGCTTTTCGGACACTTTCCGAACCTGGTGACGGTGCGGGGCGATCGGTACCGCGAGGCGCTCGGCTTCATCGACTCGCTCGAGACGGTACTCGCGCTCGAGCCCGAGCTGCTGCTGCCCGGGCATCACGGACCGGTCGCGGGCAAGGAGACCATTCGCGAAGAGCTGACACGGCTGCGCGATGCGGTTCGCTACGTTCACGATCAAACCGTGCGGGGCATGAATCATGGCAAGGACGTCCACACGCTCATGCGCGAGATTCAGTTGCCGCCGGAGCTGGAGGTTGGCGAGGGGTACGGCAAAGTGTCCTGGAGCGTGCGGGCGATTTGGGAGAACTACGCAGGCTGGTTCCACCACAGCTCGACGACGGAGCTGTATCCGGTGCCTGCTGCAAGCGTACACGGCGATTGGGTCGAGCTCGCGGGTGGTGCCGACGCGGTCGCTCGGCGCGCCAACGAGAAATTGATTTCAGGGCAGTCGCTCCAGGCGATTCACCTCGCCGAAGCCGCGCTCCACGCATCGCCGAGGAATATCGCCGCGCTCGAGGTCATGATCCGCGCACACGAACAGCTCGAAGGCGAAAGCGAAAACTTTTGGCTGACGCAGTGGCTTCGCAAGCAACTCGCCGAGCTCCGTTCGACCCTCGAGGCCGTAGAGAGCAAGGATTCGGAGTGATCGACAGGTCGAACGACATTCGTATCGACGACCTCGGTGCGCCGATCCTCACCCCGATGCAAAAGATGGTGGTCGACGGCTTTGCCGGTGCAGAGGTCGAGTTCAGTGAAGATGCAGTGCTGAAGGAGGCTCGCGAGCGAACTGGGCTTTCCGAATTTGGATCGGACGATTTCCGCGAGCGCTTGGCGGTCTGGTGCCAGGCCGTCGACGAGGATGCCGATCTCGGTCCGATGGGGCGGGTTCGATTCTTTGGCGACATGGTGCGCTACGCCGTGAACCGTTTGAGGTTTCACGATTTGCTGCGGCGGCACCCGGAGATCCTCGACGTGGAGATCCGAAAGCCCATCATCATTGCTGGGCTTCCCCGCTCGGGGACCACGCACTTGCTGAACTTGATCGCGGCAGACAGCCGTCTCCGCTCGCTTCCGTATTGGGAGAGCCTCGAACCGGTTCCCGATCCGAGCCATGCGCCAGGGCGCAAAGAGCAGGACCCGCGCTACCTGAACTGCTCGGCCGAGCATCAGATGCTCGGTCAGGTCGCCCCGCTGCTCAAGAACATGCACGACCTGGCTCCGGACCACGTGCACGAAGAAATCGAGCTGGCGAATCTCGATTTCTCGTCCTACCAGCCCGAGTGGCTTGCCGTGGTTCCCCGTTGGCGTGACTACTACTACGCGCACGATCAGCGCCCGCACTACGAGTACATGAAGAACGTGCTCAAGGCGCTGCAGTGGATGCGAGGGCCGGATCGATGGGTCCTCAAGTCGCCCCAGCATTTGGAGCAGCTTGGCCCCCTCATCGAGACGTTTCCGGATGCGACGGTGGCGCTCACGCATCGCGACCCGGTCTCCGTGGTCGCCTCCGCCATCACGATGCTCACGTACGGGGACCGCCTTCGGCGCACCAGAGTGGATCCGCCTGCCGTGGCGGCCTACTGGGTCGATCGGGTCGAACGATTGTTGCGCGCCTGCGTGCGCGACCGGGAGCTCTTGGCTGGGTCGCGGAGCATCGACGTGCTCTTCCACGAGTTCATGGCGGACGATGTGGCGATGGTGGAGCGCATCTACGAGGTCGCGGACCTCGAAATGAGCGATGACGCGAGGTCCGAGCTCGAACGCTACATGGCCGCGAACCCCCGCGGGAAGCACGGCCGCATCGTGTACGACCTTCGAGGCGATTTTGGGGTGGATCCGGAACTGCTTCGCAAGCGCTTCGATTTCTACTACGAACGATTCCCTATCAAGGCGGAGAGATGATCAAGCAGGTCAAGATTCACGGTCCGGGCAAGGTTGGGCTCGATGATGCGGAGAAGCCCGAGCCGGGTCCTCGCGACGCCGTGGTGCGCGTTGCGGCGTGCGGGGTCTGCGGGACCGATGTTCGATACGTTCGCATGGGGGGGCTCGGGCGTGCCATGCCGCTCGGGCACGAGCTCTCGGGGGTCATTGCGTCGGTGGGTGCCGACGTGTCCAATCTCGAGCCCGGAATGCGGGTCGTGCTCAACCCGACCGCGTCGGCGAACATGATCGGAAACGGTGGCTCCGAAGGTGGCTTCACGCAGGAGCTCCTAGTTCGCAACGCAGCCGATGGCGGTTGCCTGTTCCCAATCCCCGACGCGCTTCCGATGCACCTGGCCGCACTCTCGGAGCCGCTCGGCGTCGGAATGAACGCAGTCGACCGGGCGGACGTCACGCCGGGGAACAAAGTTGTGGTCTTCGGCGCCGGCCCAATCGGGCTTTCCGCGATCGCCACCTTGCGTGACCGAGGCATCACCGATGTCGTTGCCATCGATCTCTCGCCGCGTCGGCTGGAGCTGGCCACGGCACTCGGCGCGCGCGCGACGATCAATGCCTCGAAGCAGGACCCGTGGGTCGAGCTCAAGAAGCTTCATGGCGAAGCACCGTTGATGGGTGCGCCCATGGCGGGGACCGACGCATACATCGAGGCGTCCGGCGCGGGAAAGGTGATCACCGACGTCCTGCAAAACGCAAAGGCCGAGTCGCGGCTCACGGTGGTGGCGCTCCACGAGCAGTCGGTCAACGTCAGCTTTCTCTGGGTCATGATGAAGCAGATGACGATCCGCGGTGCGATGGAGTACCCGGCGGACTACAGCGAGGCAGTCGACCTGCTGACCCGTTGGGACCTCTCCCCGATGATCACCCATCGCTTCCCACTCGAGCGAATCAGCGAAGGAATCGAAGTCGCCAGCGATCCGCTCGCCGGCGGCAAAGTCATGATCGATATCGACTTAGAGGTGAGCTAGTGAGCAATGCTGCAAATTTTGATTTCTCGGGCGCTCGAGTCCTAGTGACCGGAGGCTCCAACGGGATCGGCGCGGCCATCGCGAAGGCCTTTGCCCATGCTGGCGCCGAAGTCGTGATCACCGGGACCCGCGCCTCGGCGAGCGAGTACGAGGGCGACCTGGCCGCCTACGAGTACCATCGGCTTCAGCTCGCCGACAAAGCCGCAATCGAAGAGCTGGCTGCTTCGCTCGAACGCTTGGACGTTCTGGTCAACAACGCAGGCGCGAATTTCCCTGGTGGGAAGCACGAAGCGGTGCCCGATGTCTTCGAGGAGTCGGTTGGCATCAATCTCTTTGGCGCATATCGACTTGCAGTCGGCTGCAAAAACAACCTTGGGGCCAGCAAGCTCGAAGGTGGAGCGAGCGTGGTCAACTTGGCCTCCATGGGTGCATTCCAGGCGGTCCCGATCGTGCCGGGTTACAGCGCAGCCAAGGCAGGCATCGTTCAACTCACCAAGAACCTCGCCGCGACCTGGGCCGGGGACGGCATTCGCGTCAACGCCGTCGCTCCTGGCCTCATCGAAAGCAACATGACCAAGCTCATGAAGGGCGTGGAGCCCCTCGAAAAGCCCTTTCTCGAACGTACGCCGCTCGGGCGCTGGGGCGCACCGGACGACATCGCGCCCGTCGTGCTCTTCCTCGCCAGCTCGTCTGCCCGGTTCATGACGGGACAAACGATTTTGGTCGATGGGGGCTACTCGATCACCTAGGCCGTGTGATGACCAAGATGCCCAAGCCCACGCTCATAGATGCCGCGTTCACGTACGGGACCTTCCCCGTGGTGTTCGGCGGTGCGATGGGGCTCGCGATCTACGGTGTCGCACGGGGCTGGAATCCGGTGTTCACCGCGATGGGGCTCACAGGCGCTGTCGTTCTCCTGCTGCTCGTCCTCGAGCGCGTCCACCCCTACCAAAAGGACTGGCTTCACAGCCATGGAGACCTCCGGACCGATCTCATCCACAACCTGGTGAATTTTTGGATCCCGGAAGTGTACACGGTTGCGTTCGTCGGTGCGCTCACGGTCGCCGCTGCTTGGCTGTCGAATGCCCTTGGCACGGATCTTTGGCCGAGGGAGTGGCCGCTGCTCGCGCAACTGTTACTCGCGCTCGTCATTGCTGAGCTCGGGACTTATTGGATTCATCGGCTGATGCACGAGCACCCCTGGCTATGGCGTTTTCACGCAGCGCACCACAGCGCTCCACGTCTCTACTGGCTCAACGCGGGTCGCTTCCATCCGCTGGACTTGTTCGCACAACAGTTCTTGGGGGTGACTCCGTTGATTCTGCTAGGCGCCGACATGCGCATCATTGCGCTACACACGCTCTTCACCGCCGTTCACGGCATGTTCCAACACGCCAATGTGGACATCCGGCTTGGCCCTCTCAACTGGTTCTTCAGCATGGCGGAGCTCCACCGCTGGCATCACTCCAAGCATCTCGAAGAGGCGAACACGAACTACGGCGCCAACCTCATCTGCTGGGATATCGTCTTCCGTTCTCGTTTCTTGCCACGTGACCGCCAGCCGCCAACGGAGATCGGCATCGAAGCTTTGCCGAACTTTCCGGGGGGCTACTGGGCGCACCTGCTTTCCCCTTTTCGCTGGAAAGAGATCGAAGCGAGCGCTCGCACAAAGTAGTCACGTTCTGGAGTTTGGGCGATGCCTCGTTTTCCGCTAGAGAAAAGATATGAGGTCTAGACAAACCGGGGGCTGGCTTCTGCTGCTCTTTTTGATCAGCTGCGGAGGGGAGGGCTCGACGAGGTCTGGGCCTGCCTTGGAGCCGCGTCCCGAAGTGCAGACCTGCCTGCCCGACTCGTGACGTGATCGGAACGAGGGGCGTTGGGACTACTTCACCTATCAGTGGAACGACGAGGGCACCGATGGCGAGCTTCTCGACTCACGAAAGACGGTTGAATACGCGATTCGAGGAAGCGCAGGGCCCGAGGTCATCAAATACCTGTTCCCGGAGCGCGACCGGCGAATCCGCGCACCGGCGGTGGAAGCCTCGAGGAGCGAGCCCGCGCGTATCTCGATGCGAACTGCGCGCATTGCCACCGCCCTAACGTCTACGCCGACACCGCGCTCCACGGACTCGACCTGCGCTACGAGGTCTCCCTCGATGAGAGCGGGCTGTGCGAGCGGATGAGGTACTTCCCCGCCTGGGCAGGCATGCCGCGCGTCGCCCCCGGGGATCCAGAAGGCTCCGGCATCCTCGAGCGATTCGTCCTCGAGGATGCGCAGCGAATGCCTTCGATCGGCACGTCGGTCATCGACCCATTTGGCACGGAGCTGCTCCACGATTGGATCGCGCAGCTTCAGAGCTGTCCATAGATCGCGGCCCTGTCGCCAACATGCTATGGCAGGCGCGATGACGCGCTACGAGCCAGCGACGATCGAGCCCAAGTGGCAGGCCTTTTGGGAGAAGGACGACACGTTCCGCACGCCCGAAGAGACGGGCCGTCCCAAGACGTACATTCTGGACATGTTTCCCTATCCATCGGGCTCGGGCCTGCACGTAGGGCATCCAGAGGGTTACACGGCAACCGACATCATGGCGCGCTATCGCCGCGCCGCCGGCTACGACGTGCTGCATCCTATGGGCTGGGATGCGTTCGGCCTGCCCGCCGAGCAGCATGCGATCCTCACCGGCACCCATCCGCGCGACACGACGTCCGAGAACATCGCGACATTCAAGCGTCAGCTCAAGATGCTCGGCTTCAGCTATGACTGGGCTCGAGAAATCGACACGACGTCACCCGACTACGTCAAGTGGACTCAGTGGATCTTCCTCAAGCTCTTCGAGCGCGGCCTCGCCTACCAGAGCGAGATTCCGGTCAACTGGTGCCCAGCGCTCGGCACGGTGCTCGCGAATGAAGAGGTGATCAATGGCCTGAGCGAGCGGGGAGGACATCCGGTCGAGCGCGTGCCGCTTCGGCAGTGGGTGCTGAAGATCACCGCCTACGCGGACAGGCTCCTCGCGGACCTCGAGGCCGTCGAATGGCCGAACAGCACCCGCATCATGCAGCAGGAATGGATCGGCCGTTCCGAAGGGGCCGAGGTGAAGTTCGATGTCGTCGGCCACGACGCGAGAATCGAAGTCTTCACCACGCGGCCGGACACGCTCTTTGGCGCAACCTTCATGGTGTTGGCTCCGGAGCACCCGCTGGTCGAGCAGGTCACCCGCGATGAACGGCGTGGTGAAGTCGAATCCTACGTCGAGCAGGCCAAGAACAAGAGCGAACGCGACCGCCAGGCAAACAAGGAGAAGACCGGCGTCTTCACTGGCGGCTTAGCGATCAACCCCGTCAATGGCGCCGAGGTTCCCATCTACATCGCCGACTACGTGCTTTGGGGCTACGGCACCGGAGCGATCATGGCGGTTCCCGCGCACGACGAGCGCGACTTCGAATTCGCGACCGCGCACGGGATTCCCATCGTCGAGGTGGTCAGCAAGACCGGTCGGCCGAGCGAGGTCCCGCTGAAGGAAGCGATGGTCGAGCAGGGCGTTTCGGTGAACTCCGGCAAGTACGACGGTTTGAAAACGGCGGAGTTCAAGAAGCGGGTCACGGGGGACCTCGAGGCGGCGGGCCACGGAAGTGCGCGCGTCGAGTACAAGCTTCGCGATTGGAACTTCTCGAGGCAGCGATACTGGGGTGAGCCGATTCCGATCTACTTCCCGGTGGAAACCGACGGCGATCCGCGCGCAGGCGCCGACTTTCGGATTCGATACGATCAGCCGATGGCGGTAGACGAGAGCGAGCTACCTCTTCGCTTGCCCGAGTTGGACGACTACAAGCCCGGTGAGGACCCGGCCGGGGTTCTCGCGCGCGCGCGAGATTGGCGCTTCTTCCAAAAGGGTGGGGCGTGGTTTGCGCGAGAAACCAACACGATGCCGCAGTGGGCAGGTTCCTGTTGGTACTACCTTCGCTTCATCGATCCGAACAATACCGAAGCGCTTTGTTCCGCGGAGCTTGCGAAACAGTGGCTTCCGGTCGATCTCTACGTTGGCGGAGCCGAGCACGCGGTGCTGCATCTCTTGTATGCGCGCTTCTGGCACAAGGCGCTTTACGACGCGGGGGTCGTGCCGACGAAAGAGCCTTTCAAGAAGCTGGTCCACCAAGGGATGATCCTCGGCGAGGGCGGACAGAAGATGAGCAAGTCGCGGGGGAACGTCGTGAACCCGGACGACATCGTGCGCGAGTTCGGCGCCGACTCGATGCGCATCTACGAGATGTTCATGGGTCCGCTCGAAGCCACCAAGCCCTGGAGCACCAGCTCGATCGCCGGTGTGCGCCGCTTCCTCGACCGCGTTTTCACCGTCACCCTGCGGGCCGACACCGACACCAAACCCGACGCTGCACTCACGCGACTCTTGCATCGAACGACCCGCAAAGTCACCGAAGACATCGAAGGCATGCGCTTCAACACGGCGATCAGCGCCATGATGGTGCTCAGCAACGAGCTCATGAAGCTCGATGATGTACCGACGGAAGCCCTCGAAGTTCTCGCCAAGCTCCTGCACCCGTTTGCCCCGCACCTCGGCGAAGAGATTTGGGAGATGCTCGGCCACAGCCCAAGCATTCAGAACGAGCCCTGGCCCGCGTACGATCCGGCGCTCTGCGAAGAAGACGAAGTCGAAGTCCCGGTTCAAATTAACGGCAAAGTCCGGGGCCGAATCACCCTCCCAAAGGACGCCACCCAGGACCAAGCCCTAGCCGCCGCCCGCCAAGCCCTCGCCAGCCAGCTAGAAGGCAAAACCCTCCGCAAAACCATCTGGGTCCCCGGCAAAATCCTAAACCTCATCCTCTAGGGGAGTACGCGGTTGCGATCGCGAGGTGAGCCTCTGAGTTCATCGGCTTCGAGTAGCAACGCTGCTCGAAGGAACTTAGGAGGGTAGAGAGTGTCCCTGTTAGCGGGCGGCGCCGCGTTTTAGTTCGGTGAGGACTAGTTTGGCGACGGATTTTAGGGTTTCGAAGACACCTTCGCCGGTTGTGGCGATGGCGTCGAAGTCGGGGACGTTGCCGGTGTTGAGCATGTGGCGGAGCTCTTCGACGGGCGAGACGTTCGGCATGTCGCGCTTGTTGTACTGAATGACGTAGGGAAGGGTGTCGAGGTTGTAGCCCTGTTCGGCGAGATTGGTGCGGAGATTATCCATCGACTCGGTGTTCGCCTCCGCGCGGAGCATCTGAGAGTCCCCCACGAAGACGACGCCATCGACGCCCTTCAAAATCAGCTTTCGGCTCGCGTCGTAGAAGACCTGACCCGGCACCGTGTAAAGATGGAAGCGCGTCTTGAAGCCGCGGATTTCGCCGATTTCGAGCGGCAGGAAATCGAAGAAGAGGGTTCGCTCGGTTTCGGTGGCGAGCGAAATCATCTTGCCTTTGGCATTCGGGTTGGTGCGATTGTAGATGTACTGCAAATTGGTCGTTTTACCGCAGAGCCCTGGACCGTAGTACACGATCTTGCAGTTGATCTCGCGCGATAAGTAGTTGATGAAAGACATCCCCCTAAGCCTTTCCTAGTCAGTCGTTGAACAAGTTGTCGATGTCGTCATCGGTTATCTCAGAGAACGGTGAGGTCTGAAAAGGATCCTGCGTCTTGGCCATCACGATCTCGAAAATCCGGGTCAGTTCCCCGGTGGCGCGCTTCACGCGAAGCCTCACCAGCCCCAAGCTTGTCCGATTGTCGAAGATCACTACAAGAATCACGCGACCACTGACCACTTGAATATGAACGTTCTGCCGAACCCCCTCGTGGTATTGGGTCGCGAACTCCTGCTCCCGCAGCAGCTGCGCGATCCCTCCTGTCGCGGCGATGGTACCCGCTGTGAGCGAAGCTAGGGAAGTCGTATCGAGGTCTCCGGTATCGCCCGACGCGCTGATCATCTGGCCGTTCTTGTCGATGACAAAAACCACACGCGCGTTCGCATCCTGGACGAGCCGATTGGTCACGGCCTGGACCTGGGCAAACTCCTCCTCGTACATCACCATCTGGGGGCTTGCCATGTTCTGAGCCGTGCTCCTTCGCCTTCTTCAGTGCTATGAGTTCCTAGCAGAGCACTAGTCACCGGTA
>JBARTN010000248.1:0-1539 GCA_049645265.1 Polyangiales bacterium | reverse complement strand
CGTGGTAGCGGCGGTGGTTGTAGTACGCAACGAAATCGCGCACCGCCGCCTCGAGCTCCCACGGGAAGTAGTAGTGCTGTAGCTTGACGACGTTCTTCATCGAGCGGTGGTAGCGTTCGATCTTCCCTTGCGTCTGCGGATGGTACGGGCGCCCTCGGGTGTGCGTCATGCCCTGTTCATCGAGATACTCTCTCAGGTCCTTCGAGACGTACGCCGGGCCGTTGTCGCTGAGGAGTCTCGGTCGATGGCGCACTCGGACGCTCTTTGCCCCGGTGAGCGCGAGTGCCTCATCGAGCGTCTCGGTCACGTCCGTGGTCGCCATCGTCGGGCCGAGCTTGTACGCGAGGATGAAGCGCGAGAAGTCATCCATCACCGTCGATAGGTAGTACCAGCCCCAGCCGATGACCCGCAGGTATGTGAAGTCGGTCTGCCACATCTCGTTCACGCGCTGGGTCGGGTGCTTGAAACGGTCGGACGCGCTCATCAACACGTACGCCGGGCTCGTGATCAGATCGGCGGCCTTGAGGATGCGGTAGACGCTCGATTCGCTCAGGAAGTACCGGCGCTCATCGGTGAAGTGGCACGCCAGCTCCCGGGCTGAAAGCTCCGTCTTTTTGAGGGCTAGATCGATCACCTCGGCCCGCACCTTCTCAGGGACTTTGTTCCACCTCGGACGCGGTGGCGGCAATTTGTCGTGCAGGGCATCGAAGCCGCCCCCGAGATACCGCTTGTACCAGCCGTAGAAGGTGCTCGGCGGGATACCGAGTTGCCGCAGCGTGACCCGCACCGGCAAGTCGGTGCGCTCGACCAGGTAAATGAGCTCCATCTTCTCGGATGCACTCCGTCTCATGTGTCGTCCCTGTCGCCATGACCCATCAGACTTTTTTTGAGCACACGGTTCTTGAGCGTCATCTCCGCGACGACTTCCTTGAGCTCGCTGTTTTCGGCTCGCAGGTCCTTGACCTCCGTGCTGGTCGCTTCGCGCACCGTGTCGCCACTCAACTGCTTCTTGCCGGCCTCGAGGAAGTCCTTGCTCCACCGGTAGTACAGATTCGCGGCGATACCCTCGCGACGGCACAACTCCGCCACGCTGATCTCGCCGCGCAGGCCATCGAGCACGATCCGGATCTTTTCCTCCGCAGAGAACCTCCGGCGCGTCTTGCGACGGATGTCACGCACGGCGGCCTCACTCGATTGTTTCTATCGTCTTGGCATGGGACACTCCTCAGCAGGGCTCTCGCCCTCGGCAAAGTGTCTCTTAACTTAGAGCCCTTTTGTCTCCGAGTTCAGCTGACGGGATACACTGCTCCCCGACAACGATGACGTGGTCGAGGCAGTCCCGCCGAAGGGTCCCGATCACGCGCTCGCAATACGGATTCTGCCACGGGGACCGTGGCGCGGTGAGGACCTGATCGATTCCGATCGCACGCACTTGGCGAACGAAGTTCGCGCCATAGATCTTGTCTCGGTCCCGGATGACGTATTTCGGCGCTGAGTCGTGAGGGAAGGCGTTGACCAACTGTTGGCCTGTCCATCGCG
>JBARTN010000247.1:0-8743 GCA_049645265.1 Polyangiales bacterium | reverse complement strand
GCGAATCCGTTTGTTGTCGGTTTCAGCGAAGACGTAGACGCGATTGCCCGTGTAGAAGTTCTCCCCCTTCCAGTTCATTTGCCAGGCGAGCAGTGGCTCGTCCGGGCTTTGCCGAAGGGCGTAGTAGCGCTTCGCCAGATCGCGAATCCCCCAATGCTCCGAGAGGTCGACCATATAGACATTCAAGCCCCAGGCGCAGAACAGGACCGACACCGCGACGAGTGCGCGGGTCGCCACCGGCCGCCAGAATCGAAAGGCCGCCGCGGCGCTGATCAAGCTCGCTGCGACTGCGAAGCCTGTGAGGATGGCGCGATAGTCCAGGTGCTCGGGCCAGAGCCGCCCGTAGTTGTAGACGAACAAGTGAATCAGTCGCTCGTTCCCCTGGGGCCTCGCCGAAGTCGCCCAGCTCAGGTCACGCCCCACGAACGCAACGAGACAGGCTCCAAGGAGCAAGGCGACGCCAAGGGCAGTGCCCCAGCGTGGAGGGGCCAGCGTGGTTTCGGCTCGAGCAATCTGCGCGCGGGCGAACGCCGCGAGCGCGACTCCGAGAACGAGTAGCGCACTCGCTCGAATCGGTCGTGCCTGCTGGAGCACCCAGTCTTCGATTGGAACCGCGCCAGCAGGGACGACGCCTCGCGGATCTCCGGCGAGCCAGGCAAAACCAGCAATCATGCAGCACGCCGCGACCGCTGCGAGCAGGGTCGCCCTCGGCGTCTTCGGGCCCCACCACTCAGCCGCGGCGATCCCGACCAGAATCCCCGCGGGCACGATCGTCGGGAGAATGTAGTGGTGGTACTTGGTCACCATCACGCTGAAAAGGACGAACGAGGACAGTAGCCACATCGCCAAGAAGAGAAGCGTTTCGCTTCGGGCATCACGCACTGACCGCGAGCGCATCCAAAGGCCAACCATGAGCGCCGGCGGGATCAGGCCGATCCAGGGGAAGGTGGCGTAGCCGAGCTGTCCGACGAAGTACGCGATCGTCCCCTGATCGCCGTGCACTCCGCTCGCAAGCCGGTTGATGTGGTCGTGGATTAAGAGACGATTGGTGAAAGCAGGGCCGTGCCGGACGTACATCGAGAGGTACCAGGGCATGCTCACCGTGGTCACGATCAGCGCGCCCGTAGCGACACGAAGCTCGCCCTTGCCGAGCAGCGACCAACGCCGGGAGGCGAGCAGGTAAAACAGCGCGACCGCTCCAGGGATGGCAATCCCGAGAAGGCCTTTGGCCATGAATGCAATCGCGGTGAAGAAGTAGAACCCGTACATCAGGAGCGGGCGGACACGCCGCTCCTTGCGAAGGATGAGCGCCAGACCGGCAAGCAGCGCGAGCCACAGGGCGCCCTGCACAAACGGCTGACCGGTGACGCCACGGAAGGCTGGGGTCTGATCGTGCACGGCCGGATTGCCAGGGACGTCCACATTGCCGGCCGAGCCGTAGAGGAATCGGTCGATGTGGGCGACGAGACCGTGGCCCTCCATCCAGGAGATGTTGCGAGAGATGAGGTACATCGCTTGGGGAAGGACGAGCAGGAAGATGGCAAACAGCAGCAGGTGCTGAAGGGACAGCGTCCAAGGCCCGAGCTGAAACACGTTCGCCTCACGCTCCGGATCTTGGTCGATGGCAACGAGGAGGCAGCACGCCGCGATCGTGATGGCGGCGACCAGGGGCAGGTCGGTGATCGCCTGGTGCGAAATGAAGAAGAACTGCGGCATCGTTGCGGTCACCAGGGTGGCGAGGACACCTGCGCGCGGGCCGAACGAACGCCGAACCGTCGCGTAGATCGCCGCCAGCGCAGCCAAGCTCATCAGGAGCGCCGGCAAACGAAGCGCCCACTCGGGGTGTGCCGGATTCGCGTCGGGCATGAAGTCCACGCCAAGGAAGCCCATGCTCAAGGCTTCCATCCAGAAGAGCAGAACGGGTTTCGACCAGAACCACTTGTCCTGCGCCCACCACAAGCTGATCCAGTCGTTCCGCGCGAGGATTTCGCGAGCAACTTCTCCATAGTGGGTCTCCCAGGGGTCCCACAGGCTCGTGGTGCCGAGCAGCGGCAGATAGATCGCGCAGATCGCGATCATCACCAAGAGACCAGGCCGCCGAAGGCTCGCCGGCACGAGGCAGAGCAAGGCGACGACAATCGTGATCGGCAAGCGCTCGTATCCTCCGATTGCCGCCCCCACAATCAGCACCGCGATCGCCAACGCGCTCGAAGCGACTGGCGACAAGACCTCGTCCGGGTGTCGGCCCAGAGTGGTCTCGCGCCATGGGGTGACCGCCCCCGGCGTCGCCGGAACCAGCCAGGCGACCCAGGCCGTGGTGGCCAGCACGGCGATCAGCGCGCCCCAGAGCGGGCCGAACGCGAACGGCTCGCGGTTGGCCATCCAAAGCACCATCCCGAGCGTCGCCACGAGCGCCGTGAGCAGGCGGATGAGGTTCTTCGGTTCCCGCGTCATTCTGACCGCTTGGTCGCTTCTTTCAGGTCAAATCGGTTCAAGCCGGCCGCCGGGACCCGGAGCCGCCGCTGGTGCTCGACCCCCGATCCGTTGGACGAATAGAGGATGATCCGGGCCTCATAGTCGCCCGGCTGCAGCCGGACCGTATGCCGGAGGACGGTGCTCTTCGCGTCGGGCTGCTTGAATCTAACGCTTGCGACCGCGTCTCCCTCCTGAAGGTAGTCCACGGCGATCCATCTGACATCGGGGTCGACCGTGTAGGCGATCTCCACATCCCGAGGCCAGATGCTCGCCAAGTGATTCCCAACCACCAGCAGCCCAATGACGGCGATCAGCACCGCGATCCTTCGCTTGGTGGACGATGGCCCTATGATTGTTCTCAAGCCCGACATGCCACTCCACTCAACCGAAACCCGCAGAAGCGCCACAACCTTGGCACCAATTGGAGACGGTGTTAAATTGAGGTTCCCCTGTTAGTCCCCAATCATGGTCCGCCTTACCAATATCCTTGAAAAGGTGAAGGGATACCATCCCCGAGCGGATACCGATCTGATCAACAAGGCATACGTCTATGCCTCGCGCATGCACGATGGGCAGACGCGGAAGTCCGGCGACGACTACTTCATCCATCCGGTCGCGGTGGCCGACATCATCGCCGATATGCGGCTCGACGCTTCGAGTGTTTGCGCCGCCCTGCTGCACGACGTTGTCGAAGATTGCGAAGTCAGTCTGCCCGAAGTCAAGACGGTGTTCGGTGAAGAGGTTGCGTTCCTCGTCGATGGCGTGACCAAGCTTGGGAAGGTGAACTTCGCCTCGCGCGAAGATCGTCAAGCCGAGAGCTTCCGAAAGATGCTTGTCGCGATGGCGCGGGACATCCGCGTGCTCCTGGTCAAGCTCGCCGACCGCCTCGACAACATGCGGACGCTCGAACACATGTCGCCGCCCGCGCAAGAGCGCATCGCCCGCGAGACGATCGAGATTTACGCGCCGCTCGCCGGCCGCCTGGGCATCCAGTGGCTCAAGGCCGAGCTCGAAGACTTGAGCTTCAAGTTCCTCGAGCCCGAGGCCTATGCGGTCCTCGATGAGCAGGTTCGCACGGTCGCGAAGAACACCGACAGCTACATCGGCGAGGTCACCAGCAAGCTGAAGAAGATGTTGCTCAACCGAGGCTTCTCCGTGAACGTCAGCGGCCGCCGCAAGCATCTCTATTCGCTCCATCGCAAGATGAAGTCGAGCGGGATCGGTTTCGAGCAGGTGCACGATTTCGTCGCGTTCCGGGTCATTACCGAGAGCGTTGCCGATTGCTACGCCACGCTCGGCGTCATTCACTCGGAGTGGACTCCCGTTCCGGGCCGCTTCAAGGACTACATCGCGCTACCGAAGTCTAACATGTACCAGTCGCTGCACACGACGGTGATCGGACCGGGCAATCGGCGCGTCGAAGTCCAGATCCGCACGCACGAGATGCACCGGACGGCCGACTACGGGATTGCCGCGCACTGGCAGTACAAAGAGCACGGCGGCGGCATCGACCCCAAGGACGCGGCACGGTTCGTTTGGCTTCGTCAGCTGATGGAGTTCCAAAAGGAAGTCGTCGACCCCGAGGAGTTCTACGAGAGCGTAAAGGTCGACCTCTTCCCAGAGGATGTCTACGTCTTCACGCCGAAGGGGGATGTGATGACGTTTCCGCGCGGCGCGACGCCCGTCGACTTCGCCTATGCGGTTCACTCCGAAGTCGGACACCGCTGTTCGGGCGCCCGGGTCAACGGCGCCATCGTTCCATTGCGCCACAAGCTTCAAAACGGTGACGTGATCGAAATCATCACGAGCAAGAACCACCACCCGAGCAAGGACTGGCTAGAGTTCGTCATCACCAGCCGTGCCCGCTCGCGCATTCGCCTCTACCTGCGGGCCGAGGAGCGCAAGCACGCGGTCAAGCTCGGCAAGGAGCTCCTCGAAAAGGAGATGCGAAAGAACCAAATGTCGCTTTCGCGATTCTTGAAGAGCAAGCGCGCCAAGGAGGTGCTTTCGCGATTCCATGCGGGTTCCGAAGATGACCTCTACGCCCGAATCGGCATTGGGAAGCTCGCGCTCCCGAGCGTGATGCAAGAGGTGATGCCGAGCGAAGACGGCGAGCGTGACAGCCTTCGACCAGGTTTCATCGAGCGTGCGGTCCAGCGGGTTTCCGGCGACGTCGAAGGAGCCGGCATCCGTATTCAGGGCATGGACAACATGCTCGTGCGTTTCGCCCAGTGCTGCAATCCCGTGCCGGGGGATCCGGTCACGGGCTGGATCACACGTGGCCGCGGGGTTTCGGTGCATCGGAGAGGCTGCCCTCGCGTTCTCGAGCTCGACCCCGAGCGTCGGGTTCAGGTGAGCTGGGCGGACCACGTCGATGTCGACCTGCCGGTCTCCCTGCGTATCATGACCGACGATCGTGCGGGAATCCTCGCATCGGTCTCGTCGGTGTTTTCGACCAACGGCGTCAGCATCAGCGAGGCGTCGTGCCTGTCCAAGGACGGGCGCGCCGAGAACCTGTTCCACTTCAGGGTCGGCGACATCGACCGACTTCGCGAGATCATGCGTGGCGTCGCAAAGGTCAAAGGCGTCCTCGACGTCGAGCGCATTTAGCCGTCGAAGGCGAGACGCTCAACCGTTCTGGTCAGCCGTCGCCCACCAGACGATGGAGAGCGCCCCGGCTGCTCCGGCGAGCGCCAGCAGGACGAGCCACCAGCTGATGTGCTCGACGTTCTGGCTCAAGGTGTTGAAGCCTTCGACCCGAAGCAAGCTCGCGGGAAGCAACAAGGGCAGGGCGTTGACGCCGGCATGCATCCCAATGCTCGCCAACGTGGACTTCGTTCGCAGCGCGACGGCACCTAGCACCAAGCCACCGACCGTGGCGTATAGAATGGCCGAAGGTTCGACGTGAACCAGGCCGAAGAGGACGGAGCTCCAAACCAACGCCGGTACTTTGCCGTATTGCTCTTTCAGATCGGGAAGAAGCCAACCTCGAAATAGAAGCTCCTCGGTTACCGGCGCCACGATGACGAGTGTGATCAGAATCGACATTCCACCCCACCAGCTCTTCGGATTGAGCAGCTGATACCGCCGCGCCAACTCTTCGAAGCTGAGGGGCCACACCTCTTGAACGAGGTTCCCTAGCTCTGCGAGCGGCAGCTGCAAGAACGCCCCGGCGAGGAAACACAGAGCCACGACCCCCCCGATGAGCGGCCGAACGTGAACCGATTCGAGTAGGCCGCCCTCGCGCCCTCGGTGTGGAAACGCGACGATGAAGATGACCCCGACGGCGGCTGCCTGAACCAGGGCCAAGTTGAGCGGCGCCTGACTCGCGGCCCGGGTCGCCTCCGCCCAGGGCGCCGACCAACCTCGGAGCTGGAGGAACCCTGCGAGGGCCATGAACAGTTGAATCAAGGCGGGGAACGCCAGTGCGATGAGCGACGCTTTCAGATATCCAGCCAAGACAACGCGTAGCCTGCCACGTACCCCTGGCCGATGGCCAAGATATGAGCCTGCCCTGTTCGTCCGACCCTGCTATAGCCGCTGACCAGCATGAGGATTCGCTTCCTGTTCATTCTAGGCTTGCTGAGCCTCAGCGTCGCCTGCGCGCACACGAGGTCAACCGGCGGAAGCGGCCGGGTGAAGGGCGCAGAGCCGATTGCGCACGCCGAGTATCCCGAGCAGACGCGGCGTTTTCTCATGATGTCTCTCGACGACCCGGAGCGCCTCGAGCTCCGGGATCGCCTCATCGCATCGGTACTCTCCCAAGCGCAGACTCTTGCCGACGTCGGCGACTACGAAGGCGTCGTGCTCGAGATGAGTCGCTTGACGTCGTTTCTGAGCCCGTCCGACTATTCGGCCGGCGTTCTTCCGAAGCAGGTCGAGCCGATCGCCAAGTACATCACCGAGCGAGGAGGGAGGCTTGGCGAAGAGGGGTACGTGCTCGCCGCCAACTTCATCCTCGAGCGTTCGACCGGCGACAAGATCTACCAAAAACGCTACGACGAGATCGCAGCCTGGGGACGTGACGCGCGCTCGAACCTCGATACGGTCTCCGAACAATACGCCGGCCTGATTTCGGTCTGGACCGATCATTCGGACTTGACCCCCGCGCGTGAAGTTCTCGACACCCTTGCCGATCTGCACGTTGCCGGGCGCGATGCGGTCGCGGGGGAGTCCGTCGAAGCGCGTCAGCGGCTTGGCATCGGCGGCGAGCGTCAGCTCAGGCTTGCGCCTTTGAACGTCGCCGCGGTCTACCTTACGCACGGAGACATCCAATCGGCCGTCGCGAAAGTCGAATCGATGGGTCAGGGGGGCGAGCTCCAACTTCGCCTGCTCGATCTGCTGCGCGCTGCCCAAAACGCCGATGAGCAAGGCGCAGCGGCGACCTTCGAGCTGGTCGAGGGCTACCGGGTGGCTCGGCCGGACGTTGCCGCAGGTCTGTGCCAGTCGGCGCTCGTTCGTTTCCCAACAGACCACCGTTTCCCGACTTGCATGGCCCGGGTCGCGGCGGACTCGGAGCAATTCGCGGATGCGACCGCCTGGTACGTGATCGCCATCGGCCTCGCACCAGAGATGATCGAGCTCTACGACGAAGCGCTCGGCCAGCTCGACGAGTTCATCGAGACCCGGCTCTCCGACCCACACCCCGAACGCTCGAGTGCGCTTGCCCGCGGCGCTGAAACGATTTTGGCCGAACGGCTGAAGCGATGGCCCGACTCGCCGCCGCCCATCGCGCCCAACCAGCTCGAGTTCTTGATCGGCATGTTGGAGATGAACGCCGGTCGTGCGAGCGAAGCACAGCGACGCTTCGAGAAGAGCCTCGAGGCAGATGAGAACATCGAGGCATTGATGCAGCTCGGGCTTTTGCTCGAGCGAACCGGCCGGCCCGCGGAAGCCGAGAAGCGATTCCGACGAGCCTTCGCACTCAGCCCTTCGGCGACGCTTGCCGACGAAGTTCGCCGCGCCGAGATCCTGGAGAACCTAGGCAACACCTCCCGTGCTCAGGGCAGGGTCGGCGAGATGAAATCTCAGTACAAAGCTGCGCTCGAGGCCTGGACGGAGGCTCGCGACCAGGTTGAAGGGGCGACCGGCGCGATCGTCGAGATGCGGCGCGGGGTGCTGCTCGATCAGCTGGGTCGTCACGAAGACGCAGTCGATGCCTTCCAGAGTGCGATGACTTTCGCTCCGCAATGGCGGGACGTCTACGCGGGCATCCTCGCTCACCTCGTCTCGGCGCCGGTCGACATCGAGCTCGCGTCTTCCGTCTGGCAAATGTCTCAGCTACATCTCAACCTCGCGCCCGAGTGGAAGGTCTACTTCACACTTTGGATTCAGTTCATCACGGCTCGCGCCGGCAAGCCGCCGGTCGAAGAACACCGCCAGCTTCTACGCAGCCTTGGGGGCAGCTCCAACTGGTGGGGTAAGCTCGCGAAGTTCGGTGCCGGCGAGCTCGACTATGCGAGCCTCTTGAGCGTGGCTTCGAGCCTGGGAGAGCGGACCGAAGCGCTCTACTACGAAGGCACACGCCTCTTCATCGAAGGTGACGAACAGGGGTCGCGAAAGCAGCTCCAACAGGTGCTCGACACGAACATGGTCAGCTTTTTCGAGTTTGAGATGGCGCGGAAGCTGCTCCTCGAAGAGAAGCGAGCTGGGGACCGGGCCCCGTGATCGACTTCGAGAAGCTCGGTAAGCTCTATCTCGGCAGAGAGCTCGACCCGGAGCGCGGCGAGCCAAGCGAAGTGCCCGTCCTCTACGATTCCAAAGACCTCACCACCCATGCCGTCTGCGTCGGCATGACCGGAAGCGGAAAGACCGGGCTCTGCCTGACGCTCCTCGAAGAAGCCGCAATCGACGGGATCCCGGCGCTTTGCATCGATCCCAAGGGCGACCTCGGAAACCTGTTGCTCACGTTCCCTGAGCTTCGCCCGAGCGACTTCGAGCCGTGGATTGACCCGGCGGAAGCCGAACGAAAAGGACGTACGGTCACCGAGCAGGCCGAATCGGTGTCCAGCCTCTGGCGAGAAGGTCTTGCGAAATGGGGGCAGGATGGTGCACGAATCGCGCGCTTTCGGGACGCAGTCGACATCGCGATCTATACGCCGGGGAGCTCTGCGGGCCGCGCGCTTCGCGTCTTGGAGTCGTTCGACCCGCCGAGCGAGGACGCGGATGTCGACGAGCAGCGCGACCAGATCATGGGGGCGGTCTCAGGGCTTCTGGCACTCCTCGGCATCGACCCCGACCCCGTGAACAGCAAGGAGCACATCCTGCT
>JBARTN010000246.1:0-19732 GCA_049645265.1 Polyangiales bacterium | reverse complement strand
CCGACATTCATGAATCAACGCCAGCTCACCCTCGAAACGCGGTTCATTCCCAGGGTCAGCCGCGCGGCCAAGTCTCCAGCAGCCGCCGACGAATCCCGCCCGGAAGAACGCATGTTCGACAAAGCGGATCTCGCGGAGAAAGAAGGCAAGGCCGAGGAGCAGCTCAAGGACGTCATCAAGGAGCTCGAGAAGCTCAGAAGAAACGAGATCGAAGACGCTGACCCGGACACGTCCAAGGCGCGGATTGACGAGCTCGACATCCGACGCGCCGAGCTCGAGTCCGAGATCGAGCAGCACAAGGAGCAAAAGAAAAACGAAGAGGCCCCCGACGAAGAGGCCTAGCCGAGCTCGAGGCTAATGCCGACGACGAGCTGGTAGTCGTTCTTCTTGATCGCCGGAGCCAAGGGATCGGGTGGCGGCGCCGGCTGCTCGGTTCGCAAGTACAGGAACGCGACGTCGAGATCGATCACCTTGGTAAGCTCGACCGCCAGCTCGGCTCGACCGGTGTGGTTGGTATTGCCAATGGTGGTGAACACCAGGTTGGTGAGCCAACTCAGCGTAAGATCTATGTCGCCGGTGATGTCGAAGTCCGCGTACGTGTAGAGCGGAATGAAGCCATCGTTTTGAGGATTGCTTCCGGACGTCAGCTGTGACGCGTCCTTGTAGTTCAGGTATTGATAGCCCATGCCCGTTACGAAATCCCACTGGACCTTGGAAGCGTCGATGATGTGAACGCCTGCGCCCGCTGCAGGCGTGGCTCGGAATCTGATGTTCTGGAATCGGTCGTTGAAGAGCTGACCAAACGCCGGCGTGACCCACCAACGGTTCCCAAGAAAAACGTTGAAGAGGAACTCGCCCAACTGTCGGTTCACGTTTTGCGTGCCCCCGGTTCGACCAAAAGTCGTGTTGTAGTTCAAATCGAGAAGCGTCATATCGTCTTCTCGACGGGTGTTGAAATTGATGTCGTAAGTGAGCTGGTCGGTATTGCCCTTGTTCAGCGTGAGCCCGAATCGGAGCTTCATCGACCACCAATCCCGCTCTTTTTCGCCTTCGACGATCGACTCGAGTTCGCTTCGAGGAAAGGTCTTGGTGCCGTCAACAGTCTGGACGATGACGGCATCTTCGGTGATGACCGCGCGGCCCGTCGCCGAAACCCGGTCATCGAAGACGTAGGTGTTGACCTGCGGCGAGTGCACGAGTGCCACATCCGCGAAGTCGAGATTCAACATGTCGAGCTTGTCGCTGTCGAACTCCATCTTGTCCTCGCGCATCCGCGCGATGTTGCCCTTGATCCATTCGCCCGAAACGAGCTGCACCCAGTCGAAGGTGTCGCCAAACTCGATGACGTACGCGTCCTCAACGCCGGATGCGGCTTGCAACTGAACCCTCGCCATGCTCGCCTTCACCGAATCGATGGCGGTATTCGCGTCCATTGGCTCGGCCGGAACGCCGCCCGGCGAGGTGATGAGGTCCGCGACCGGACCGTCACGCTGTGCTTCGGCGAGCGCCTCGTCGGAGGACACCGCTTCAGTTGATACTTCTTCCGCCGGCGGCTCTTCGGCCGCAGCCGTCTGTGGAGAAACATGGAGCAGCCCCATCAGTAAGCTGGCCGAGAGGATGCTGCGACTGAGATCACCCGCAATTTTCGTCATCGTTGGGCCGCTTTATATGCTGGCCACCCCAAACGGTAAAGACCCAGCAGCAAGTTTTTTGACCCATGTCCTGGCGGGTGACGCTGCGGTCTCTTTGCGCTAGAAGCCAGTGCTCCGAGGAGGCAAGGTGACGAGCAGCAAACTAAGCAAGAACGATACCCCCGTCGTCGCGATCCTGACCGGCAGCCCGAGCGACCTTTCGCTGGTGCTCGAGGGCCGCGACGTTCTCGATGGCCTCGGCATCCCAAGCGACGTGCGCGTTCTATCCGCACACCGGACGCCGCACGAAACCGCCGAGTACATCGCAGCCGCTGAGAAACTGGGCGTCGAAGTCTTCATCGCCTGCGCAGGGATGGCCGCCCACCTCGCCGGAGTGGTCGCCGCCCACACGACTCGACCCGTCATTGGCGTCCCGATCGCCGCGGGCGCGCTCCAGGGTATGGATGCATTGCTGGCCACGGTCCAAATGCCCCCTGGCGTTCCAGTGGCCACAGTCGGGATCGACGGCGCAAAGAACGCAGCATTCCTGGCGGCGCGAATCGTTGCCCTGACGCACCCAGAGGTTCGGGATCGCCTCCTCGATCATCTCAAAGAGAGCAAGAAGCGCTACGATTCGCCGAACCCTTCCACACCGGGCCAAGCAGCGACTTGACGCTGGATGCCGTGATCCTTATGCGCTGCGAGTAAGCATCCCATGTCCCTCGGTCGCATCCTCGTTTTCCTCGGCGTCATCACCGGCCTGACGCTCGGGACTCACTACTACCTCTGGGCTCGTCTGATTCGCGACCCGATGTGGCCGTCGCCGTGGCGCCAAGTCGCTACGATCACCCTCGTCCTGCTCGCGCTGTCGATTCCTGCATCGATGTTGGCTTGGCGCACCCTGCCTCGCCAGATCGCGATCCCAATCTCCTGGGTCGGCTACGTTTGGATGGGCTCGATGTTTGTTTTGCTGGTGCTGCTCTGGGGTGGCGAGCTCGCCCGTTGGAGCTGGGTGAAGTACGCGAGCTTTGCCTCGGTCAACGGCGGCCGCCGCGAGTTCCTCGCGCAATTGCTCGCCGGTGGCGCAGGCGCCTTTGGGCTCGCCCTGTCGAGCTGGGGCGTTTGGTCGGCGATTCGGCCCGTCGAAGTCAAGCGTGTCGCCGTGCGGCTCAAGAAGCTACCAGGGTCGCTCAACGGGCTTCGTCTCGTGCAGCTCACCGACATGCACATCGGCCTCACGATCGGTCGCGATTTCGTCGAGGACGTGGTGCGAAAGGTCAATGCGCTCGAGCCGGACGTCGTCGCGATCACCGGCGACCTGATCGACGGTTCGGTCGATGAGCTAGGCCCGGCGGTGGCGCCTCTCGGGGAGATTCGAGCGAAGCTCGGCACCTATTTCGTGACGGGTAACCACGAGTACTATTCGGGCGCGGACTCCTGGCTTGCTTTCCTTCAAAGCATCGGAATCAAGGCACTACGCAACGAGCACGTGGAGCTCACGAAGAACGGCGAGACGCTCCACCTCGCCGGGGTCGACGATTGGACCGCACATCGGTTCGGCAACGGTCATGGCTCGGACATGGCGCGTGCGATGGAGGGGCGTGACGCGAACAAGCCAGTCGTCCTGCTCGCACACCAGCCCGTGCATTTCGACGAGGCCCGTGAGCATGGCGTGGACCTTCAGATTTCGGGTCATACGCACGGTGGCCAAATCTTTCCCTTTGGCCTTCTGACGCGTCTCACGCAGCCGTTCCTCTCGGGCTTGCACCGGCGAGGCGACTCCCAAATCTACGTCAGCTCGGGGACGGGCTACTGGGGGCCGCCGATGCGAATCGCGGCGCCTGCAGAGATCACTCTCATCGAGCTCGACCGGGACGCCGCCGTCTAGGGAGCGGTGCTGAGCTAGAGCAGGGAACGAAGCGCGGGTTCGAGGCTCGTATGTTCCCAGCGAAAGCCGTGTACGTGAAGCGAGGCCGGAACGACGCGCGCTCCGCCGATCAGCATTTCGTTGGCCATCTCCGCACCGGCCCCCAGTCGGAGCGCAAACTTCGGAACCGGCAGCGCGGTTGGGCGTTTGAGCACGCGGCCCAGGGCGGCCGTGAAATCCGCGTTCGTGACCGGCGTGGGCGAGACGAAGTTCACCGGACCTCGCAGCTCGTCGTGCTCCAAGGCGAACACCAGCGCCGAGACCAGGTCTTCCAAGGTGATCCAGCTCATGTACTGACTTCCGTCGCCAATCCGGCCGCCGATGCCGAACAGGAAAGGCATTTTCATCTTGGCGAGCGCCCCGCCCTCGGCCGCGAGCACGACGCCGATGCGTGGATGCACGACGCGAATCCCGGCTTCGCGCGCGGGCTCTGCGGCCGCTTCCCATTCGCCACAGACGGACGCCAGAAAGCCGGAGCCTTGGGCGGCGGTTTCGTCGAGCACCTCGTTGCCCCGGACGCCGTAATACCCAATCGCCGAAGCCGAAACCAGGACCCGTGGCTTCGGTGAAAGCTCCGCAAGGGCGCGGGCGAGCAGCGCCGTGCCTCGGACCCGGCTGTTGCGGATTTTCGCCTTCTTCGCTTCGGTCCAGCGCCCGGACGCGACGTTGTCGCCGGCCAGATGAATCACCCCGGTGATGCCCCGCAAGCCCTCACGGTCGATGGTCCCGCCGTCGGGATCCCAACGGACCTCGCCGTCCGTCCTCGGTGCGCGCCTCACCAGGCGAAGGACCTCGTAGCCGTTCCGCTGAAGAGTCGGCGCCAAACCGCTGCCGACCAGGCCGGAGGCCCCGGTAACGGCGATTTTTTCGCGCTCCTCCATTGATTAAGCCTGGACCAGCACCGTCGCGGCGCAAGCTGGTTTTACACGTGGCCGCCAGGGCCAACAGTCGCTATGGTCCAGCACTTTGCGAATCCTTTTCATTGCCCCTCAAGCATTCACCTCGACTCAAGACGCCCAGGACGTGGCGACCCTGGCCAAGGTGATGCGTCGCGCGGACCACACCGTCGACCTCTTGTCTCCGCTTTACGGCCATATCGACACCGCAAAGCTCGCGCTGGCGCGCCGTCTCACCAAGCTAGAGTTTGATCTCGGTGGGAGAGCATGGTCCTGCGAGCTCTACACCGGACGAAACCCCGACGGCGTAGGCCTGACCTTCATTGGCAACGAGGAGGTCCTCCTGTCGGCGCATTCGCTCACCGGCGAAGGCGGGCAGCTCGAAGCATCGCGGGTCGGGGTCTTTGCAAGGGCCGCTAGAGAGTTCATTGGGCAGAACGCGGACAACTATGACATCGTGCACGCCCACGGCTGGTCCGCCGGCGCGGTGGTCGCTCAATTGCGCTCCGAGCTCCCCGACCTGCCCACGGTCTTCACCGTCTATGACGCCTCGGAGCAAGGCCGCTTCGATTCGGCCGATGCGGATTGGCTCGGGCTCGGCGACGAAGCCATCGACAAGGCCGGTATCACGGTCTTGAAGGCCGGCCTGCTGACTGCCGATCAGGTCACGGCCCTCTCCCCCAACTACGCGCACCGATTGCAGCGTCCCGACAGCGACCATCCCTTGAGCGAGGTGTTCCGGGAAATCGGCTCCAAGCTGACCGGGGTGCGCCACGGGATCGACCCCGCGCTTTGGAACCCCGCGACCGATGGGCATCTGCCCGCTCGATTCGATCCTTTTGACATGGACGGCAAAGACAAGTGCAAAGCCGAGCTCCAGCACGACCTGACCTTGCCGGTGCGGAGTGATGTGCCGCTGTTCGGAGCCATCGGGCACGTGGATGACGAGGGCATGGACCTGCTCGCCAAAATTGGGCCTGACTTTTTGCGCAACGACGTGCAGCTGGTCCTGCAACTCGATGGCGACGGCGAGCTCGTAGCGATTTACGAAGAGCTTTGGGACCAATGGCCCGACCGCATCCAGATCAAGACCGGCAACGACGAAGCATTTCGGCACTCGCTGATCGGAGCCAGCGACTTCGTCGTGGTGCCCGGCAGTGAAGCGCCGTCGGACAACATCCAGATGCGAGCACAGCGATATGGCGCATTACCCATCGTGAACCGTGATGGCGGTCTCGCCGACGAGGTGGTCGACTGCGAAGCCTCTCTGAAGACGGGCTCGGGCCTTCTCTACGACGAGCCCACCACGAGGTCGCTGCTCGCGGCGATGCAACGAGCGACGGCGGCATTTGCCAACAACAAGGCGTTCCGCGAAGTGCAGAGCAGAGTGATGCGCCTCGATCACTCCTGGGAGCGCACGACGCGACTTTACGAGAGAGCCTACCGCGACGCGATCGCCGCGCACCGCAGCTAGCTCGAAGGGCCCGGCGTCGGCGTTTGCTCAGGGAGCTTCGCGTCGCTCGGACGAAGGTAATTCGGCTCGAGCGAGTCCAGGTCGGATGGTCCGTCGGTGCGAAACCTGTACCGCACCTCGGCTGCGATCGCGCCTGGCGTTGGCGCTTGCAAGGCCATCTGCGCTTCGTCCGGCCGCACGCCGAGCACGGCCTCGATGAGCTCGGCATGCAGAGGAACGCCCTCGCCACCGACAGACACCGGACGATCGCCTAGCCGTTCTCGGATTTGGCCGAACACGAGCTCTGGCGGACCGAAAGTGGGGACCGCGATCTCCTCGACTGTGGCATCGCCAATGAGGTATGCCGCCGCGAACACATCCCCTCGATACCCGTTCATCACCGGTACGCGAACACAAGCTCGGTCGCATTCGATCGCTCGGGCAAGCACGCCGAGGGAGCTGACACCGACGATGGGCAGTCCGAGGCCGAAGGCGAGACCTTTCGCGGTCCCGAGGCCCACCCGCAGGCTGGTGAATCGGCCAGGCCCGATGTCGACGCCGATCAGCGAGAGCTCTTCGCGACCAATTGCCGCGTCTTCCAACGCCGACTCGATGTAGCCGAAGAGGTTCTCTCCGTGACGAGACCGCGAGCACCAGCGCGCCGACGTAAACGTGCCGTCGTCACGAACGACCACGACAGTGCCGTATTCGGTCGCGGTGTCGATGCAGAGGGTCGTCATAGGCTCGCTTGACGCATGCCTACCCGCAGACTAGCGTCCGCGCCAGCGAAGTGCCCCGCTCGGGCTGCTTGCCGGTAGTCTCGCACGAATGAGCAAACAAAAAGACAAAGCTGCTTCGAAGGGGGCGCGGAAGGGCGACGGCTGGAAGTCGAATCTGCTGACGATCGGCGGCGCTCTCTTGCTGGCCCTGTTCATCCGGGTGACCTTGTTCGAAGCCTTTGCCATCGACGGCCCCTCGATGGAGCCCACCCTCCTCGACGGAGACCGGGTTGTGGTCGCGAAGTACCCGTTCGGGCTGTTCCTTCCCTTCACTCACGAAGCGGTGGTGAACTGGGGCGGCCCCGAACCCGGCGACGTGATCATTCTCCACAGCCCGGCTGACAACGAGGATATCGTAAAGCGCGTCATCGGCGTCGGTGGAGACGAGATTCTCATTCGCGACGGAAAGATCTCTCGCAATGGCGAGGTGCTGCACACGGTCGATGTGGGCCCTTGCTCGCTCGACGAAGAGAAAAACCTCGACCCGACTTGCAGGGTCTATCAAGAAACCCTCGACGATAATCCACATCGAATCAGCCATTCTAGGCACGACTTCCCGCTCGACCGCCTGCCGCTGAAGGTGCCTGAAGGCCATGTCTACGTGCTCGGAGACCACCGCGACAGCTCGAACGACAGCCGCAACCCATTGATCGGCGCCGTCCCGAACTCGCGCATCAAGGGCAAATCCTTGTTCATTTACATGTCGTGGAAGAACACACGGGACTCGGTGTTGGAACGCATCCGTTGGTCCCGAGTGGGCAGCCCCGTCGACTAAGCGCGCGGTCAGCCGTAGGCTAACTGAATGAGCGACCTCAAGGGCGAGATCTTGGCGCGGGTGCGCGACGAGATCGGAACGATCGAAAAGGACGCTCCGGAGGCGGTTGCCCTGCTGTATCCGAGCCCGTATCGCGTCGGAATGTCGTCGCTCGGCTATCAGACCATCTACCGCTCGATCAATGCGACGGAGGGTCGGGCCGCCCACCGGGCGTTTCTGCCTGACGATCTCGACGCGTGGCGACAGTCACGCGCGCCGCTAGTGACTCATGAGAAGCTGCGACCGGTCTCCGACTACCCGGTCATCGCGGTTTCGGTGGCCTATGAGACCGAGCTGGCCGGGCTGATTCAGTGCCTGGAGCTGGCAGGCATCCCGCCGCTTGCGGAAGACCGGAGCGAGCAGCATCCGTTCATCCTCGCCGGGGGACCACTGACCTTCAGCAATCCACTTCCGCTCGCACCGTTCGTCGACGCCATCGTCATGGGTGAAGCCGACCAGTCGGTGCACGACGTCCTCGGCGTGATCTTCGGGTCGGATTCCAACGACAGCGCCATGCGCAGCCTGTCCTCTCACCCTCACGTCTTCGTCCCGAGCGCGCACGGCGATGTGCTGCCGCCCATCGACAAGGCCGACAGCGCCATCCTCCCCGCCTACTCACAGATCATCACGCCACACACCGAGCTCCGGAACATGTTCCTGATCGAGCCGGAGCGCGGATGTCACCGCGGCTGCACCTATTGTGTGATGCGCCGCTCGACCAACGACGGAATGCGCATCGTAAAGATGGACCGCGTCCTGTCGTTGATCCCCGACGAGGCAAAACGCGTGGGTCTGGTGGGTGCTGCCACCACCGACCACCCGCAGATCGCTGACATCGTCAACGCCCTGGTAGACTCGGGACGGGAGGTCGGCCTGTCTTCCCTGCGAGCGGATCGCCTGAACGACGAGCTCGTTGCCGCCCTTCGCAGAGGGGGCCATCGAGTTCTCACCACGGCGAGCGACGGTGCCAGCCAGCGCATGCGCGACATCATCCAACGCAAAACCAGCGAGGAACAACTCCGGCAGGCCGCCAAGCTTGCGCGTCGCCACGGCATGAAGCGTCTGAAACTCTACGTCATGGTCGGCCTCCCGGAAGAAACCGACGAAGACATCGATGAGCTGATCGAGTTCGGAAAGGAACTGTCCTCGCTCATCCCTCTCTCGCTCGGCGTAGCTCCCTTCGTGGCGAAGCGGAACACCCCGCTCGATGGCATTCCATTCGCTGGGATGACCCTGGTCGAAGCGCGGCTTCGTCGTCTCCGTCGTGGGGTCCGAGGCCGCGTCGAGCTGCGCGCGACCAGCGCACGCTGGGCCTGGGTGGAATACGTGCTGGCGCAGGGCGGCCGTGCCGAAGGCCGGGCCGTGCTCGACGCCGTGCATGCGGGAGGCCGATTCTCCGACTGGAAGCGCGCGTTCAACGCGCTCCCCGAGGAGCGCCCGCGCCGCCTGCTCGTTCGCCCGGGCGACCGCCTAGGCCGTGCGAGCGCCGGCTAGCTCACGAAGCTCGAAGCCGCCGATACCGCCCAATCGAGATAGCTATCCGGAGCGATTCCCATATGCAGCACGTAGTACCCCGCCAAGACCAGGGCGGCGGTGACGTAGATCGACTGCATCGGAACCGCGATCGGCTGCCCTTCTTCAGGCTCGCGCATGTACAGATAGACGATGACCTTGATGTAGTAATACGCGCCAACCGCGCTCGCGAGGACGCCGAGGACCGCGAGCCAGACCATCGGCCCGCCCGCCTGCACCGCGGCGCTGAAGACGTAGTACTTGCCAAAGAAGCCGGCAGTAGGGGGCATACCGAGCAGCGAGAGAACGCCAATGACGAAAGGAAACGCAGCGATCGGATGTCGGCGGCCCGCGCCGGCGAGGTCATCGTAGCTCACGGCTTCCTTGCCTTTGGACCCCATCAGAATCAGCGAACCAAAAGCAAGCACGTTCGAGACGGTGTATGCGGCGACGTAATAGAGCACGGAGCTCACGGCGAACGAACCGACTTGATGGGCCGCCGCCAGGCCGACCAAGATATACCCGGCGTGCGCGACAGACGAATAGGCGAGCATGCGCTTGACACTCGACTGAGCCAGCGCGGCGAGGTTGCCGTAGACCATCGTGGCGATGGCGAGCAGGACGATGACAGGCGTCCAGCCCGTGTAGAGGCCCATGCTAGCCCGGTCGCCGAATGCGCCGACCAAGACGCGAACCAGCACAGCCACCGCGGCTGCTTTCACGGCTACCGACATGAAGGTGGTGACCGGTGTGGCGGCGCCCTCGTACGAATCGGGCACCCACATGTGGAAGGGCACGGCGCCGACTTTGAACGCCAGGCCGACGATCAGCATGACCAGCGCGAGCACGGCGAGTATCGGATCGGCGTCCCCGGCGGCGACGACTTCCCGGATGCCGGCGAGATCGGTGTGGCCGGTCGCCCCGTAGAGCAAGGCGCTACCAAAGAGTAAAATCGCAGCCGCGAAGGAACCCAAAAGGAAATACTTCACCGCGCCCTCGACAGCCCGGGCGCTGGTCCGGCGGTAGGCGACCAGGGCGTAGGCGCCGAGGGACATCGTCTCGAGCCCGAGAAAGATGCTCAGCAGATCGACTGCGCGCGCGAGCACCATGGCGCCAAAAACCGTGAAGATGATGAGCACGTAGAACTCGCCTCGCTCGAGGCCGTGCTCGCGAAGATAACCTCCCGCAAGCAGCGCCGAGAGACCGCCACCTACGCAAATGACGACATCGAAGAACAAGCCGAAGCGATCGACTGCGAGGTAGCGCGTGACGAGCTCGGGAGCCGCCGGAACGTCTCCACTGACGAGCATGGAGCCCGCAAGGGCAGCTCCGGCAAAGAGCGAGGCGGCCGTGACCAGAGCAAGCTCGGATCGCTCCGTGCTGAAGGCATCGACCAGCATGATGGCCAGCCCGGCGCCAACGAGCAGCAGCAGAGGCGACACTCCCATGAGGGCACTCATCGCGCCGCCTCCTCGTCGATCGGCTGCACCATCGCAAGGCCGCGCGCCGCCTCGAGCTTGAGCTTCAGCTCGTCGAGGTCGATCAGATGCGGTTCGGTGGTCCGACGCCCCTCGTAGTACCGAACGGTGAAGTCCGTCATGAAGGAGTCCACCGCAGGGTTCATCTTGTCGAGGAAGAACTTCGGATAGAGACCGATCCAAAACACCATCGCCAAGAGCGGCAGAAGCGACACGACCTCTCGTCGATTGAGGTCGCTGAGCGACTCGTTTTCGCTGTGCACGACCTTGCCCCAGAAAATTCGGAGCACCGCATGCAACATGTACACGGCGGCGAAAATGACGCCGGTCGCGGCGAGCAGCGTCATGACGAACCAGGATGTGCCGAAGCCGATCGACGAACGGGAGAAGAACGAGCCTGCCAAAATCATGAATTCGCCAACGAAACCATTCGTCCCGGGGAGCCCGATCGAGCTCATCGTGATGATGACGAAGAAAAAGGCGTACCAGGGCATCACCTTCGCGAGCCCGCCGAAGTCGTCGAGCAAGCGTGAGTGCCGGCGATCATAAATGGCGCCGACCAAAAGGAAGAGCGCGCCGGTCGAGATGCCGTGGTTGATCATCTGCAGCATGGCGCCCGACATGCCATTTCGGTTCATCGCGAAGAGGCCGAGCAGGATGAAGCCCATGTGGCTGACGGAGCTGTACGCGACGAGCTTCTTCAAATCGCGCTGCACCCAAGCTGCATATGCGCCGTAGATGATTCCGAAAACGCCGAGACCAGCCAGCACCGGGCCGATGACCTGACTGGCCACCGGGAATAAGGGCATCGCGAAACGGATGAAGCCGTAGATGCCGAGCTTCAGCAGGACGGCCGCGAGGATGACCGAGCCGCCGGTGGGAGCCTGGACGTGGGCATCGGGCAACCAGGTGTGGAAGGGGAACATCGGAACCTTGATCGCGAAGGCCAAGGCAAACGCCGAGAACAGGAGGTATTGCGGCATGGCCGGCAAGACCAAGGTAGACAGCTCCTGCAAATCAAAGCTGTAGTGCCCGGACAGCTGTTTGTAGCTCGCGACCACGTACAAGATCGCGACGAGCATCAGCAAGCTGCCCACCATCGTGTAGATGAAGAACTTCACCGCAGCGTAGACGCGATCCTTGCCACCCCAGACGCCGATGATGAGGTACATCGGTACCAGCATCAGCTCCCAAAAGACGTAGAACAGGAAGAGGTCGAGCGCGACGAACGCGCCGAGCATGCCCAACTCGAGCAGCAAGAACGAAAAGGCGTATCCTTTGATTCGGGTCGTGATGCTCCCCCAAGACGCGTAGAGCGCGATGGGCGAGAGCAAGGTGGTGAGAATGACGAGCCAGAGAGAAAGGCCGTCGACGCCGACCTTGTACGAGATCCCAAACGACTCGACCCAGGTCATCTGCTCGACGAGCAAGTACCCGGCTCCCGAATAGTCGGCGAAGATCAAGCGAAGGCTGAGCACGAACTCGACCAGCATGGCGCCGATCGAAAAGCGCCGGATCGCCCCTTCCCAGCTTCGAGGAAGGAGAAGCACCACGAGGGCGCTGACCGCGGGAATGGCGAGGAGCCAGCTGAGGTAGTGGGTCGTCACCGGACGACCTCAGGACTTCGGGGCATCAACGAGGCGTGTGAAGGAGCCTCCTCGAGCCAGAACGGCAGGGTGATTTCCTTGGTCGCCCGGCGGTGGTTGCCGAAGGCGTTGCGTACCTCGACCGTCGCTTCGACGACCGGCCTGGCGAGGACGCGCGCGGGACCAAGACGACCGCCCTTGCCTATCGGCAGACGCAGCTCTTTGCCGCCGGCCAGCAGGGTCGGTGGATCAGGCCTCCGGAACACCAAGTCCTCCCCGTCCACCCGCACCTCGAAGCCCACATCGTCGCGCGAAAGGGTTGCGGCGGGCGCCACGGCTTCGATGGGAAGCGGCATCCAGTCCTCGCCGACGTCAATTCTTCGCTCGACACCGGACCGAGCGTTCGTGATGAACACGGCAATGCCACGGATGTCGTTTTTCCCGTACTCGAAGCTCGTTTCGGGGGCCTCCGCCCAGGTCGTTTCAAACTCGCCATCGGAGTTGGCGTCCCATCGATACTCGTAGCCGAGCCCCAGCGGAGTCGTGAGCTCGACGTTGCTGCCCTCGAACGTGACTTCGATGTGCGAATGCGGCGCCCAGAAGAAGGCCAGAACAGCGATCACACCCACGATCATCACCGCACCGTACATCTGGACGACGCCGTTCTGCAGCCGGACGAAGATGCGACCGGCCTCACGAACGTTGAAGCTTGGGAGCTTCGTCATGAGCGCGTCGACGAAGGTCATGTCCGCGCGGCCCGCGACCGTGGCCATTTGCTTGATCGGGTTCACGATGATCGCGGCGTAGAGCTCGTCGATGCGCCACTTGTCGAACGCAAGCTCGAAGAGGCGCTTGGGCATCTTCTCCGCCAAAGCGTCGGTGCTCTTGTTGCGGTAGAGCAGCCAAGCGGCGCTGATACCGATGGCCATCGCGCCGAAGGCAAGGCCCGATGCGAGATTCACGATATGCAGCTCCTCGGGCACCGGCTGCCCGGCAACCGACGAATGCATCCAGCGGCCCCACCAGCTCCACCTGTCCAGGTGCGTCCCAGTGATGGGGAGCACGTGCGGGAGCCCGAGGAAGCCGGCGAACAGTGCGCCGATGCCGAGCAGGACCAGCGGAATCGTCATGCTGGAAGGCGACTCGTGCGGATGCGCGTCGTAGGGATGGTCACCCGACTGGTCGGCGCTCCGATACTCGCCGGTGAACGTGAGGAAGTAGAGCCGGAACATGTAGAAGGCCGTCATCACGGCGGCCAGAGTGAGGCCGATGAGGGTAAACCAGCCGACGGCGTGTTGAAGCGCATCGTCGGGACGGTAGATCTGGGCAGCCGCGCCGAGGAGGATCTCGTCTTTCGAGAAGAAGCCGCTGGTGAGCGGGAAGCCGGCGATCGCCAAGCAGCTCGCTAGGAACGTCGCGCGCGTGATCGGCAAGATTTTCTTCAGGCCGCCGAGCTTGAAGATGTCGGCATCCCCGTGGGCATGGACGGCGTGCATGACCGAGCCGGCACCGAGGAAGAGACAACCCTTGAAGAAGGCGTGCGTGAAGACGTGGAAGAAGCCCGCCGCGAAGAAGCCGACGCCGACCGCGGCGAACATGAAGCCGAGCTGGCTCACCGTGGAGTAGGCGAGAATCTTCTTCATCTCGCGTTGCACCACCGCGATCGATGCCGCGAGCAGCGCAGTCAGTGTGCCGGTGACCGCGATGATCGCCATCGCCACGTCCGAGGTGATGAAAAGCGGAGACAAGCGGCAGCAGAGGTACACGCCGGCGGTGACCATGGTGGCGGCGTGGATCAGCGCGGAGACCGGTGTGGGGCCGGCCATGGCGTCTGGAAGCCAGACGTAGAGGGGAATCTGAGCGCTCTTGCCGGTGCAACCGAGGAAAAGGAACACACAGGCGACGGTGGCGAGGCTAGGCATCACGCCCAAAATCCCGAACGGGAAGTCGGCCCGGAACCGGCCGTCCATCGCCGCCGCGTTGATGTCGGCGAACTCGAACGAGCCCGCTACGCCAACCAAAATGAACATGCCCACCAGAACGCCGAAGTCGCCGATCCGGTTGACGACGAACGCCTTACGGCCGGCCGCCGCGTAAACGCGGTTCTCGTACCAGAAGCCGATCAGCAGGTACGAGCAGAGGCCGACGCCCTCCCAGCCCACGAACATGACGGGCAAGCTGCTCCCGAGAACCAGAATCAGCATCGAGGCCATGAATAGGTTCAGGAAGCTCATGAACCGCGGGTAGCCCTCGTCCTCGCCCATGTAGCCGATGCTGTAGAGATGAATCAGTCCACCGACGCCTGTGACCACCAGAGTCATGACGCCACTGAGCGAGTCCATCAGAAACCGGACGTTGATCGCAACGACATTGCCTCGCGGAAGCCCAAGCGAGAACCACTCGTAGAACTGATAGGTCAGCGCTGGATGCTGTACTTCGTGGCCGCTGAGCCCGTAGAGCTCGATGAACGTGGTGACGGCAAGTGCAAAGGAAACCGCAACAGACCCGACACCGACCAGGGTGACCAGGGGCTTGGGCATGTAGCGCCCGACCAGGCCGTTCACGATCGCCCCGCCCAAAGGGAACAGAATGATCAAAAGGAGCAGAATCTGCTGATTGGCTTCGTCGTGCATGGGTTCAATACTTCAGCAGGCTCGCATCGTCGGTATCGATCGTCTTATTGATACGGTAGTACGCGATGAGAATCGCCAAGCCGACGGCCGCCTCGGCAGCCGCGACGGCGATGACGAAGAAGGCAAAGACCTGCCCGGCGTGGTTCCCCGGGTTCACGCGATTGAACGCAAGCAAGACCACGTTGACCGAGTTGAGCATTAGCTCGATCGACATGAGCTGGATCAGCATGTTGCTGCGGGTCAAAAAGCCTGCAGCTCCGATGCCGAACAAGACCGAGGCAAGCGCCAGATAGGTGCCGACTCCCATCGCCACTTACTCCGTGCGGCTCCGCGCGATCGCAATCGCGCCAACGATGGCCACCAGGAGCGTGATCGAAATCACCTCGAAGGGGACGAGCGCCTGCGAGTAGATCGCCATGCCAAGACCCTCGACCGTGCCGAAGTCATCCGATACCGCCCCCCAGGGCGCATCGAAGTAGGCAAGCGAGGTCGAAACCGCCAAGACGATCGCGATCGTCACGGCCAGGCTCAACGTGCGCGACGCGAATCGCCCCTGAATCGCTCCCACCTCGGAAGCCGGACCGATGAGCATGATGACGAAGACGAACAGGACGACGACAGCGCCGGCGTACACCAGGAGCTGAATGGCGGCCAAGAGTTGTGCATTGAGCGTGAGGAACATCCCGGCCAGCGAGATGATGTGAACGAGCAGGCCAATCGCCGCGCGAAGCGGACGTCGCGCCGAAATCGTCACCAGGCCCCCAGCCATGGCAAAAATCGCAGTCGTCACGAACAAAATGGTTCCGGGGCTGGTCACGCGCGTCCCTCTACCATGGCGCGAACACTCTCGTCGTGTCGAACACCCTCGGGCACACCGTGGGTCGCGGCTTCCATGAACTCCTCGCGGAACTTCTGCACCATCCCGAGCATCGGCATCGCGGTGCCATCGGCAAACGCGCAGATCGTATTGCCCATCATGTTGTTCGAGATGTTGACCAGAAGCTCGACGTCTTCGATTTTGCCTCGGCCTTCGCAGAGGTTGTCGAGCACGTCGACCAGCCAGCCGGTGCCTTCGCGGCAGGGCGTGCACTGGCCGCAAGACTCGTGCTTGTAGAAGCGCATCAAGTTGCGGCTGGCCTCGACCATGCTGACCGTGTCGTCCATGACGATGGCGCAGCATGTGCCGAGCATCGTGCCGAGCGCCCGATAGGTGTCGACGCCCATCGGCACGTCGATTTCGCTCTGGCCGTGCCACTTGTGCAGCGGATGGGTTTCGGCTGGTGCGTCGACCTTGCGGCGCGGATCGAGCACCGGCGTCGAGGAACCTCCAGGGATGACCGCCTTCAAGGGGCGATCGCCGAACATGCCGCCCGCGTAGTCTTCGATGAGCTCACGCATGGTGATCCCGACCGGTGCTTCGTAAAGACCCGGGTTCTTCACGTGGCCACTCACCCCGTAGATTCGGGCGCCGCCATCCCCCGGAAGCCTGCTCAGCGAGGACCAAGCCTCGCCGCCCATCTCCACGATGTCGGGAACCGCAGCGATCGTTTCGACGTTGTTGACGATGGTCGGCATGCCGAACGCGCCTTTGATGGCTGGGAACGGTGGCTTGAGCCGGGGCTCGCCGCGACGTCCTTCGAGCGAGTTGAGGAGCGCCGTCTCCTCTCCGCAGATGTATGCACCCGCGCCGGAGTGGACGTGAACGTCGATCGCGTGGTCTATGCCAAACGGCCGCTCGCCCAGGTAACCCGCCTGTCGCGCCTCAGCGATCGCCTGCTCGAGCCGGCCGATGGAGAACGCAAGCTCGCCTCGCACGTAGATGTAGGCCACGTGCGCATCGATGGCGAAGCAGGAGATGATCGCCCCTTCGATGAGCCGATGGGGGTCTAGATCCATGATGCTGCGGTCTTTGAAGGTACCAGGCTCGCTCTCGTCCGCGTTGATGACGAGGTAGATCTCCTCGCCCTCCCGCTTGTTGAGGAAGCCCCACTTCACGCCGGCAGGGAAACCAGCACCGCCGCGGCCACGGATGTTGGCCTTCTTGACCTCTTCCTTGAGGTCGGCGGGCTCGCGGTTCGTTAGCGCTTGGCGGGCGATCTGGTAGGCGCCGGCACGCTCTGCATTGGCGAGCCTCCAGCCCTCCGCAACGCCGTACCGCGCGGTCAGTAGAGGCTTGGTGGGCCCGCTCATGATTCGTCGCCTTTCTCATCCAAAGGGGGCGGCGGTTGCGAGGCGAGCCGGACCGCCTCCCTGCTCGGTGGCGGAGGCGCCGAGGTCCCGCTGCCACGGCTGCCACCGCCGCCACTAGTCGGCGCGCGATAGCTTGCAAATGTGGAAAACTCCGCAGCGGCAGCCTCCCCGCCCGTTGCGGCGTGCGCGTCGATGATGCGGTCGAGCAGCTCCAGATCGAGATTTTCGTAGTAGTAATCGTTGATCTGCACCATTGGAGCCTGACCGCAGGCGGCTAGACACTCGGCCTTGAGCAGGGTGAACTTCCCATCCGAGCTGGTGTGGCCCGCTGTGCAACCGAGCTTGCTCTCGAGGCGCTCCTGAATCGCTTTGCCCCCGCGAAGGTCGCACGAAAGCGTCCGGCAGACCCAAACCACGTTCTCCCCAACCGGTTCGTCGAAGAACATCGTATAAAAGGTCACGACCCCTTTGATGATCGAAGTCGAGAGCTCCAGACGCTCCGCGACGTATTCGACGACGCCAGGGCTAATCCATCCGTTCTGTCGCTGGCAGAGCCACAGGACGGGCAAGAGCGCCGCTCGACGCTCGGGATAGCGGGTCAATACGTCGTCGACCTGTTGTTCGCGTTCCGGCGTAAGCGCAAAAGCCATGGCGGGGCGCCCGGACGCTAGGCCCGCCAGGCTCCCCTGTCAAGGTCGTCAGAACGGTGGTAATCCCCGCCGCTGATGACGGAAGACACAGGACAGTCCCCTCCGCAAAATATCGGACTCGGACTCTGGGTCGGCCTCGGGTGCCTCGGTGTCCTGCTCCTCTCTTGCTGCCTACTGACGTTTTGGGTGCAGTCCTATGGCATGCGATTCATCCTCGGACAGGGCGAGGGCACCCAGATGTGGATCTCGCGGGTGGTTCTCGTCGGCGCCCTCGAAGGTACACGAAAGACCTGCACGAACGGGGTGATCAGCGAGGACGCATTGCCTTGGTTCCACCCGAACATGCCGTCGGAGACCCGGAACCTCGCCTGCTCGCTCGATGAAGTAATGCTTCAGGCGCTCGCTGCACCCGAGCGAAATACGATCGTGCCTCTCGGGCAAACCGACCGAGCCGCGCTGGCGCCGGAGTTCGGAATGAACCTGACGCTGTGCTTCGCGCACCGCACCGAGGACCTGAGCGCGATTGGATGCTTCGACACCGAAGGCGGCGTCGGTGCGATCCCGTATCAGATCATCGATTTGACTCTGACTCGTCAGTGACTTCGAGAGGCGTCCGGCGGTAAGCCACGGTGAGTCCGGCGCTGCCCGGATGGTCGCGTGGACGCAGCTGCAGGATCACGCAGGGCTCCGACCCCTCATCGGTCACGCAGTTCGTCAACCCGGAAAAGGTGCGGTTCTGGCGCAGCCCGTGCCAGTTGACACCGACCGGCACATCTCTCTCCCGTGGATATCGAAGTGACGATATCGAGCCGTCCCTTTCGATGAAGAGGATTTCCGCCTGGAGCAGGTTGGGGTTCTGTGAAAACGTAAAGTCGAACATCCGCCAGAACATCGCTTCGCCGTGCTCGAGCTGCTCTTCGCTGATGACCGTCCCGGATGAACGAAATTGCTCGAGGAGCGGCTTCATGTTGTCGGGGAGTGACTCTTCGTCCCCGTTCACAGCGCCGACGAGCAAGCGCTTTCGCCCGATATCGGTGCGCAACTCGAGAAGCTTCAGGGCCCTCAAGCGCAGCTCGCCAAAATTCTCGAGGTAGGGCTGAGCGGCCCGAACCGCCTCGGCCCTGCCTGTGCAACCGCCCCAGAGTGCTTGGAGTACCAGCAGCCAAGCGCTGACGAGGACCCATCCAAAGCGGGGGCGCATGACGCTTACAGTAGTCGACGAGCCGCACAAGCCCAACTAAAGTTCGCCTGATGGCACTCATCGAATTCCGAGGGGTCAAGAAAGCCTTTGGGCCGAAGGCCGTGTACCGCGACCTGAACCTCGAAATCAATGAGGGCGAGGTGCTCACGATCATCGGCGGCTCCGGGCAGGGCAAGAGCGTCATGCTCAAAATGCTGATCGGCCTCTTGGAGATCGACGGAGGCAGCATCTTCTTCGATGACCAGCAGATCTCAGGGATCGCCGAGGCAAAGTACGCATCGGTTCGGCGGCGAGTCGCGATGCTCTTCCAAGCAAGCGCCCTTTTCGACTCGCTCAACGCCAAGGAGAACGTGGCGTACGGGCTGCGGGAGCAACTCGACATGAGCGAAACACAAATCGCGGAACGAGTCCGCGAGTCGCTCACCTACGTGGGGCTGCCCGGCACCGAGGAGACCTGGCCCGCGGACCTATCCGCTGGAATGAAAAAGCGAGTCGCACTTGCAAGAGCGCTGGCCATCCGGCCGGAGGTCCTGCTCTACGACGAGCCAACGACGGGGCTCGACCCGATCAACGTCACCCGTATCGCCGACCTAATCCAACATCTGAACGACACCCTGGACGTCACCTCCGTGGTGGTGACCCACGACATGGACACCGCCCTGGCGATCAGTGACCGCATTGCGATGATCCACGAAGGGTTCGTGATTTTCTCGGGAACGCCGGACGAGCTACGGGCCTCGGACAACCCTCAGGTCCGTGACTTCATCGAGGGCAACGCTCCGGTCGACGAAGACACCGAAACTCTGCTAAGGAGTGCGGGGTAAGGGGCTCCGTAGGGCAACAAATGAAGACGACCGCCGGTACTCGCCTTCGTGTGGGCATTTTCGTATTGGTCTCCTTGGTGATCGGCGCGAGCATTGCCTTTGCGATCGGCTCGCAGAAAAACGTCTTCTCTTCCAAGACGACGTACTTCGCCATCTTC
>JBARTN010000245.1:0-22621 GCA_049645265.1 Polyangiales bacterium | reverse complement strand
GGCGAAGTACTGGGGCAAGTCCGACATCGCTCACAATGTGCCAGCCGTGCCGAGCATTTCACTCACGCTCGAAGAGCTCGTCACAGAGACCGAGGTATGCTTCGAGCCCGGACGGAAGCACGACGAGTTCCTGCTCGACGGACGGCAAGCCACTGCGGCCGAAACCCAACGCGCGGCCGAGCTGCTCGACCGGGTGCGTTCAGCGGCCGGGATCGAACATGGGGCGACGGTGACGAGCACGAATCACTTCCCCACGGCGGCAGGCCTCGCATCGAGCGCTTCTGGCTTCGCCGCACTCGCGGCCGCCGCTACCAAGGCGGCCGGACAGGAGCTGGACCTGGCCCGGTTGAGCGCTCTTGCACGGCGCTCGAGCGCCTCCGCGGCTCGCTCGGTCTTTGGCGGTTTCGTGGAGCTCGCGGCCGGCGCACCAGGCGAAGACGAGCTTGCGGCCAAGCCAATCTCGCCGCGCAGGCACTGGGATCTCCGCTTGGTCCTCGCCATCACCGCAGCCGGGCCGAAATCGGTGGGTTCGACCGAAGCGATGGAACGGTCCCGAACCACATCGCCGTTCTACGAAGCTTGGATCGCATCGGCGCCCGGTTGGTGTGAGACGGTGAAGCAGGCCATTCATGAACGCGATCTAGAAGCGCTCGGAACCGCAATGGAGCAAAGCACGCTCTCGTTTCACTGCTGCGCAATCACCTCGCAGCCGAGCACACTCTACTGGAGCCCGGCCACCGTCGCAGCGCTTCAAACGGTCACGAGCCTTCGCGCCAAAGGTGTACCCGTCTGGAGCACGATGGATGCTGGTCCCCACGTCAAAGCGCTTTGTGAGGCCGGCGACGCGGCCCGTGTCCGCAACGCCCTGACGCAGACTCCGGGCGTTCTCCGGGTCCTCGTCGCGACTCCCGGGTCCGGCGTCGAGGTTGGCTCATGACTCCACGCGGCGTATCAGCCCCCGGCAAGGCGTTTCTCTGCGGTGAGTATGCGGTTCTATCGGGCGCCCCCACGATCGTCGCCGCGGTGGGCAGAAGAGTGATCGCGAGATGGACTCGACTCCCACCCAGACCGGAGCTGCTGCCCCGCGAGGCCAACGCGACGATAGCCACTGCCGAACAGGACTTCGGCCCGCTCCGCCATCACCTCAGCTTGGATACCCGGCGGCTGTATGACGGCCCCAAGAAGCTCGGTTTGGGCTCCTCCGCCGCGGTGGCTGCGGCGAGCGCGGCTGCGATCGCGGCGCTGAACGGACACGATCTCAACCAGGGGGAGATACGTGATCGCGTATTCGCTACGGCATGGCGCGGCCACTCGTCGGTTGCCCCGCAAGGAAGCGGGGCCGATGTGGCAGCTGCAACGTACGGTGGGTACCTCGGGTTTCAGGGTCGCCGCGGCAAGCCGGTCGTCGAGCCGGTCGCTCCCCCGAGCTCACTAGTCATGCTGCTGATTTGGACCGGCGAGCCGGCGCGAACCAGTCATTTGCTTGCGCAAGTGAGTCGACTGCGCGAGCAGGATCCGAGTGTACATGACCGATGTATGGCCGTTCTCAGGGAGCGCGCGGACGAGTTTGCGCACGCGTTCCGTGCCGACCATGCACGCGGCGTCATCCGCACGGCGCGGGAGTACGGCGCCTGCATGAGCGCGCTGGGGGTAGCTGCACAAGCGCCGATCGTGACCAGCAAGCTTCGGCGCGTTGCGGACTGGGCGGAGTGGCATGGAGGCGCCGCCAAGCCATCCGGTGCAGGGGGAGGCGATCTAGCCGTAGCCTTCTTTTCGGACCGAAACGCGGCGGAGCACTTCGCTGCGGTTTGCCGAAACGATGGGCTCCTCCCGCTGGATGTGGAGATGGGCGCCGAGGGAGTGCGCCTTCTCCGAGCGAGTGAAATGCCGCTTCAACACACGCTTTCGAGGAGCACGTCGTGACGGGGTACGTCGAGGCCGCCGCGCCACCTCCGGCGGTAAGAAGGCCGAAGGACCCACCCACACTTCGCGGAGGCATGCCTCTCATCGGCCACACCCGAGCCTTCGTGAGAGACACCGTGGGTCTGCTCCAGAGAACGCACGAGGAGTGCGGGGCCGTCGGCAGGTTGAAGCTCCTGGGCAAAGACATCGTTCTCTTTACCGGCCCCGAAGCCCAAGAAGCCCTGTTTCGCCAGCCCGACGAAGTGCTCAGTCCGAACGCCGCCTACAAAATGATGGTTCCGGTCTTTGGGGAAGGCGTCGCTTATGGGGCCGAGCCCTCCAAGATGGCAGAGCAAATGCACATGCTCTATCCGGCCCTGCGCAACAATCGCATGCGCACGTACACCGAGATCGTCGCGCGAGAAACGCTGGACACCCTCGCGAGCTGGGGTGATGAGGGAGAGATCGAAGCGAGCGAGTTCTTCGCGATGCTCACCAACTACACTTCGAGCAGTTGTCTCCTCGGCAAGGAATTCCGAAACGAGATGAGCGAGGAGTTTGCGAAGGTCTACCACGACCTGGAGCGCGGTATCGTCGCCTGGGGCTACATCCACCCTTACCTTCCGATCCCGGCCTTCCGGCGTCGCGATCGTGCGCGCGCGCGTCTGGGCGAAATGGTCTCGGAAATCGTCGACGCGCGGAAACGTTCCGGGTATCGCGGCGAAGACTTCCTGCAAACTCTGATGGACGCGGCATACGCAGACGGACACGAGCTCAGCGACCACGAAGTCACGGGCATGCTCGTTGCAGCGATGTTTGCCGGCCACCACACCAGTGCGGTCACCACCGCGTGGACCTTGCTCGAGCTGCTTCGGCACCCGCGGTTCCTCGACGAGGTCCGAGAGGAGATTCGTGCTCGATACGCAGAGGAAGAGACCTATAGCTTTCAATCGCTGCGGGACCTCGAAAAGACCGAAGGCGCCGTCAAGGAAGCGCTGCGAATTCATCCTCCGCTCTTCATCTTGCTGCGGGCCGCGCTACAGGACTGTGAGATCTTCGGCTACCGCGTGAAGAAGGGAAACTGGGTCGCGGTGTCACCCCTGGTCGCACATAGGGACGATGCGACCTTCGAGAATGCGCTCGAGTTCGACCCAACGCGGTACGCGCCAGGCCGAGAGGAAGACAAGAGGCCATTCGCCTATATCTCCTTTGGCGGCGGTCGACACAAATGCATGGGCAACGCATTTGCGCTACTGCAGATCAAGACGATCATGGCGGTTCTCCTGCATCGCTACGACTTCGAGCTCGTGGGCGACGCGATTGAAACCGACTTCCAAGGCCTAGTACTGGGGCCGAAGCCACCGATTCGCGTGCGGTACCGGAGGCAGGGACACGGTCCGGGGAGTGGATGACGACTTCGAAATCGCCGTCAGGTAGCGAGAATGCCGTGCCCGAGTCTCAGCGCCACTCCTGAGCGTTTTCGTCCACTTCGTATCCGTCGATCGGGCGTGGCTTCGGGCCGCTGACCTTTTTCGGCTTCGGGCCCTCGACGTGCTTTACGTCGCCACCCTGGAGCCAGCCTCGAAATGGATCCTCAATCGGTATTCCGGGACCACCTTGGCCGATTAGCGGGATGTGTGGTCGCTTGGGCATGGATTCCACGACGTTCTTGAGCTCTGGCACCGGGGTCCCCGGATCGGCCTCGACGATGACCGGGGGCTCATAGTTGATTTCGATGACTGCGGACGCGTTCTTCGACTGAGTCGTGTCCTCGAGCGGTTTCAGCACTACGGTGCCGACACGCTGCTCGACGCATTTGAGGGCCGCTGGGGATAGACCGGATCCATACGCCGTAGGCTCGATACACATTCCGGTCGGGCGGACGATCGCGCTGACGTTGATGCGAATCGTCGTGGCGCTGGTCGACGTGAAATCCCGGACGCAATCCGTGGGAAAACCCACCGCTGCCTTGAGCTCGGATCCCAGATCGCGTTCCACCGCTTCATTCCTCGCCGTCCCGACTAGCATCGGTTCGGGCTCGGGCAGCGAGGGCATTTCGCGTGGCTCCTGCGGAGTCGCCGGCGACCCCGGAGAAATCGGCAATCGAACGACACTCTGGCGCGCGCCGCGAACCGGCTCTTCTCCACTCTGGCAACCGAAGACCAGCATCGCAGTAGCGCAGAGAGTCCATGCGCGAATCATATGCTTAGTCTACCGCGCAATGTCGCGTAGGGGTACTTCGTGCTCTCGGCCCTTCCTAGCGACGCCAAGCCACGCCCAGCGCGCCGCCCCAGTACTGGTCGAGCGCGCCACCCGCCACGTACGGCGGATCTGGCGGCACGGGGTTCAGGTCGAAACCGTAGCGGCGATAATCGCCGCTGAGCCGAATTTCAAAGCCCTTCGGAAGCGCGAAGCCCATCATCAGAAGCGCGTCCATGCCGTTTGCCTTGGCCTCCGGGAACCAGACATTGGTGCCGATCCCTCCGACCGAGAAGGTCCCGCGGAAGGCGATGTTCGCGGCCAGGATGACGAGCTCCTTCTTTCCGATAGCCACCCGAAAGCCTCCGCCCACTCGAATGAACTCGTACTTCACGCTGGGGATGCCCGCTGTGTTGTCTTCGCCTGGCACCGGTGGGCCCGACAAGCCGAAGCTGAAGCGCTGCACGCCATAGTCGATGACGACCGAGGGCTCCCAGCGCCCCTTCGGGTATCGCCAACGAAGGCCCACGAGGAACTGCTGGGCCTCCGTAGGGAACGTCGCGCCATCGGCGCGGGTCGAGTCGATCTTGAACAAGCGCTCCCATTCGAAGTCGATCCCGAACTGCGCTCCTACGCCCGCCGTGAAATGCGCGCCGGGAAAGTATTGAAACTTGATGCCGACGCCCGGACCGGCAGTGAGCTTGTAGTCGCGCAAGTCGCCGCGAGGATCGTTGGGCAGGACGTCATTGTATTGAAAGGTTCGGTGCACCACACGGAAGTCGAGCTCGATGTCGACCGCAGCCGGACGATCGTCTTTCCGGCGCTTCGTCTTGGTCTTCGGCTTGGACTCGGCCTTCTCCTTCTCTTTCGATGAGGTCGACTCGCCGCGAGTCGGAGTCGCCGCGGCCATGGGCGCCGCCACCGCAGCACCGGGAACGGCTACACCAAGCTTCTTGATGTCTTTGCGAAAGTCGGACCCTATATTCGTTTGCACGGACTTCGCGAGGGCCGCCGACGTGCTGGCATCGTAGAAGTGCTGACTGATGACCTTGGCGCTGTCGCCATCGACCAAACGGACGTAGGCAGACCAAACGCCGTCTTCGTGCAGAACGTCACCGTCGATGAGCCCGCTCACGGCGAGAGCGGAAGCCGGGGCGACGTGCCCGCCTTCGGACTTGAGATTGACGCCCATGCTCTTGGCTTTTGCGGCGAACTGCTTGTTTGGGAACATCTCGACCGATTCCGAGCGAAGCCCGCTCACCGCAGCACCGCGAATTTTCCCGGCTTGTACGCCGGTGAAGGGCCTGACGACGAGCCGTGGCTGGGTCGGGGCGGGCGTCTGGGGTTCCGCCTTTGGAGCTGCAGCCGCGGCTCCGGCAGCGCCCAGCAGCGGCATCCGCCCGGTCTTCATCAGTTGAGCCACGATACGATTGGAAAGGCGTATCAAGCTCGACGAGGTGTTTCGGAACTTCTCGACCCGCTGCCCTTTGGCGTTTCGTATGTCGGTGTCGCCGATCCAACGGCCTTCGACGCGCCGGACGCGCGTTCGCACCAGCGTGCCCGCGTTGAGTTCCGCCGCCTGCTTGGCGTAGCCTTGGGTGTTCTTCACGACCGCGGTGACGCGTTTGAGGGAAACGAGGTCGACCTTGGCCGCAGCCAAACCCTTCTGCACGTTCTGACGGACCTTGGCAGCCTGCGTGCCCTGGAACGGCAGCAACGCAACCGGGCCGTCGTCGGCAGAGGCAAGGCCCGCCGACGAACACAAACTCAACAACAGTGTCATCGCGCCGAAGCGCAAGATTCGCATCGACTATCCCCCGTCTGGCGTTCCTTGACCGGAACCACCCAGCTCGATGATCCACTCTCGAAGCACCTCGACGTCGCTGTCCGGGAGGATGCTCAAGAGTGGCATGCGAGAACCACAAACGCCGATCGTCCCCAGAATCTTGTCGAAGAGGTAGCTGCTGTTGGGATCACCGGCCACGACCAAGATCCTGGCTTCGCATCCGACCCCCGTCGCATTGACGTTCAAGACGCGACTTTCGACGCCAGGTGATAGCAGATTGAGATTTTCCGCCGTGGTGACGTCGTCGTGACAACCAATGGTGCCGCAGCTCTGCTCGAACACCGTCTGTGCGTCTTTGGGTATCGTGCCCCCGTCGATGAAGGCGTCGGCGTCCGATAGGCTCCCCACACAGCCGGCACCCCCCAAGGCCGCCACGAGCACAAACATGGCTGAAGCAAGGCGTTTCATCCCGCTCATTGATCCCCCCGAATCATTTCTAAAGCTTAGCGGGCTATGGCACTTCTCGTCGAGTTGTGCCGTATTTTTCTGTAATCGGGCCTGCTCAGAGGCGATTGAGCGCCCAGTCATAGGGCCGAAAAACCACGTCGAAGTCAGCACTACGGGCTCGCTCGAGCTCGGCGGCGACCTCCGGTGTGGCGAACGCCAGGATGAAGTCCTCGATCGTCGCCGGACGGCCCAGGCGCCGGGCATGCTCCTCGAAATCCGGCTTGTACCAATCGAAGATCGCCGATAGCTGGATTTCCTCGGCTTCGTCGTCGACGCGAACGTGGACCGGGCTCGAACAAAATGCCCGGGTCACGGCGTCGAGCTGCTCGTCGAGCCGCATCGGCTCGAACGCGAAGGGCATGAGCGCTGGGCAGGACTTCGATGCGCAGTTGATGGCTGCATGAATGCGAGCGTCCATGAAGCCGCGGATCAGCTCGTTTTCCAGGTCGTAGAGATTGATCTCACCGCCGTCGAACGGAAATCGGAGCCCGTAGAAGAACCCAAACCCTGCCCTCGGGTCCAACCAGCCGTGAACGTCGTGCACCGTGTCGATCGGCCAGTTGTCTACCACCGCGAACAGGACCAGCGCGTTGTAGGCATTGACGTAGTAGCTGAGGCGCTCGGGGCCGGTCGTGAAGCGCTCCGGAGTCGCCTGAGGCCCAGTCGTTCCGAGCGTCGCAATGAAGCGCCGCAGCTCGGCCTCGTCAGCTCGCACCGCATCGTAGTCGACGCCCCCTGCTTGCACCCAACGGCCGAGAGCGGCGTTCCACCAGCTGTAGTCGAAGCCGCCCCCCGTTTGCGCGAAGGGTTTCGCGTGGACCTCAATCGAGCGCATGCCCAGCGCCTTGGCCGTGAGGATTCCGGTTGCACCGATGACGAGCGCGATCAGGAGCGCGATCGCCCACCAGCGTCCATACCAAGGCCTCGACTGCGCATTCATCTCGGGAGTATTGCACGGGCCGGCAAATCGTTACATGCCCGAGTCGAAGGCCGAGCGGACGGCGGAGGCCCGCAGGTCGGACACCACGACGGACGCGCCGGCGGCTTGCAACGCCGAGGCATCGTAACCACCCGTGCTCACCGCAACGCAGCACGCTCCAATCGCGTGGGCGGCCGCGACATCGTGTGGCGTGTCTCCGATCACGATGACTCGAGCATCCCCGAGGCGCGCGCCGGTTCGCTCCAGTCCTCTGTGAAGCGCGGCGCGAAGAAGCTCGGGACGCTCAGCATGATCGGAACCAAAGCCTCCGAACGCGAAGAACGAATCGAGACCACCTCGCGCGAGCTTCGCGTACGCGGCCGGCTCGGTGTTCCCTGTTCCGAGACCCAAGAGGAGGTCATCACGCTCGCTGAGCTCGGAGAGCAAAGGGAGGACGCCGGGCAAGACCTCAAACGCGCTTGCGAGCTCGAGCTCGCGCGGCAAATGCGCGACGTAGCGCCGCAGGACCTCTTGAATCAAGTCATCATCAGCAGCCACGCCGTACTGCATGAGCGCCGCGCGCACGATCCATGGATCGGTGCGCCCTGCAAACTCGACCGACCGCAAGCTCACTTCCTCGTCGAGCTCCTCCAACACTTCGCCCAGCGCGAGCTCGACCGCCCGCCGGCCGGCGCCGCCAGCGCGCAGGAGCGTTCCGTCGATGTCGAACAAGGCGATGATGCGCTCCATCGAACGAATGTAGCAGGCGGGGGGTTTCATAGTAGTCTTCGCCGGACCGATGGACCTTCACCTCCTGGCCAAGCTCCCACTCTGGCTTGCCGCGTTCCTGCTATCGCTGACTTGCCACGAGGCGGCGCACGCACTGGCCGGCAAGATCGGCGGTGACTCGACCGCCGCGGCGCAGGTGACGCTCGACCCCTTGCCGCACATCCGCCGAGAGCCCTTCGGCGCGCTCGTGGTTCCGATCCTGTCGTTCTTCTTGCAGGGCGGCGGCTGGATGATCGGCTGGGCCAGCGCGCCGTACGACCCAAAATGGGCGAGTCGACACCCGAGACGAGCAGCGGGGATGGCCGCCGCCGGTCCGGCCGCGAATTTCGCGCTTGCCTTGCTGGCCGCGCTGGCCATGCGCATCGGGATCGCGGCCGGCTACTTCACGCTGCCCTCCGGCGACCTGAGCCTCGAAACGCTGGCTGTTGCGCCCGCAGGTGTTGCGCAGGGGCTAGCGCTCTTTCTGAGTGTGCTGTTTTCGATCAATTTGATTCTCGGCTGCTTCAATCTGATCCCCCTACCTCCCCTCGACGGATACGCGATCGTGCCGATCGTCCTCAACGACCGAATGCGCAACAAATGGTTCGGCATGTTTTCAGGCGGCGGCGCGCTGATGGGCCTGATCATTGCCTGGGTTTTGTTCGACCGCCTGATGCCTCCGGTGTTCCGGACCGCCATCGGGCTCTTGTACACAGGCATCTGAGCGCCATCTCGTGCTATTCTTCACCCGTGCGGTGGATCGGGGTGGTTTTGGCGTGTGCGATGTGGCTCATGACGCCCTTCGCCTTGGCGGATGAGGCGGACGCTCACTACCGGCTCGCGAAAACGCTCCGAGCGGAGGGTCGCTACGAAGAGGCGCTCGCTGAAATCGACCTGGCGGTGGCGGCTAGGCCAAGCTACGCGCAGGGGCATCTCACCCGCGGCTCGATCTTGCGGCGGCTCGGCCGATACGAAGACGCACTGAGATCGTTCAAAAGCGCGATCGCGCTCGAGCCCAAGGATGGCAGGGCCTACGGCCTGGCGGGCGCCATCCTGCTGCGCCTCGATCGGCCCAAGGAGGCCGTCAAGTACCTGAAGACGGCGACCGAGCTCGAACCGAAAGACAGTAACCATTGGCTCAACCTCGGCGTGGCCTACCGCAAGTCGAAGAACAACGACGCAGCGATCGCGACCTACCGGCGTGCGCTGAAGGTCATCCCAAACGACCCGCTTCTCCTCAACAACCTCGGCGTGGCGCTTCGCAAGGCGCGACGCTACGACGCAGCGATCCAAGCGCTCGAGCAAGCGCTTGCCGTCGACCCGTACGACGTGGAGGTCGCGCGCAACCTGGCGATCGCATACCGAGGTGCCAAGCGGTGGAAAGAAGCCATTCCGATCTACATCAAGGCACTCGAGCTGGGCGACGGCGGGCCGCCCGACCTCTTGTTTGACTTGGCGTCCTGCTACGAAAAAGTCGGCCAGACCAAGACCGCGATCGAGACCTTCCAGCGGTACATCAAAGCCACCGAAAAGAGCGACCCCGAGGGGGCCGAGCGCGCCCGACATGCAGTGGAGAACCTGCAGCGTCGATAGCGAGACCGCGCTGTCAGTCGATGAAGAAGCTGAAGCCGGCCTCGATGCTCCAGGCTTGGTTCGGAGCGCCAGGCGGCATTCTGAAGTACTTCGCCCAGCGGCCGCGCACTTCGAGCCCCATCCAGGACAAGAAGCCGTAACCGATCCCGGCAAACGCGCCGATCGTGCCGGAGCCGTCGACATAGGTCGGCAGCGGGACGCCGACGTAGCCGCCGGTGAATGCCCCCGAGAGCCGAAGGCTCTTGATGTTGCCGCGCAGTGCGATCATGGCGCCGCCGCCAAAGCCAGGATTGTCGAGCGGCCAGGACCTGCCGATCCATTGGAAGTAGCCGCCCAGGTGCAGAGGCCCCGCGACGCCATAGGAGCCGTCCAACCATAGCGACGGCTGCCACTTCCGTTGGCCGGCGAACTTGGATACGGTGCCGCCGAAGACGGCGTCGAGCACGACGACGTCGGTATCGGCCGAGGCCGGCCGCGCGAAGCCCAAAACCCACAGCGAGCACAGCAGAACGAACATGGGCGCGAATCGCTTCACGCCCATGCCTGTTACCACAACTCCGCTAGCGCCCCGCAAAACCTGCGAGGCGGATCGACTTCAGTTCGAGGTTGCCGCGATGATGGTGTCCGCAACGTCGAACTTCTTGAGGAACTCGGTGCGGGCTTCCTTCATGTGGCTGACCCACTGCCGGTAGTCGCTCTGCCTGCCGCGAGCGTCATAGAAGCGCTGCGGGTTGAGAATCTCGGCCGGCACCTTCTTGACGAGGTCCGCGTTCTCTGGGGCATCGACGTCGACAATCTCGTAGCCGAAGTCCGGATCCTTCTTCCACTTGATCTTTTCGCTCAAGAGCGCCTCGAGCATTGCGCTCGAGTGCGGAATCTTGATGTTGAGCGCTTTGCCTTCTTTGACGTCGTTGGCTTCGCCGCCGATGTAGCCGGTATTCATCAGCCACATGGTGACGCCCGGCATGGTTGCGGCCAGCTCCGCAAAGCGCTTGGCCTGAAGCCCGTGCTTCGCCGGGAAGAAGGGCTGGGTGAACGGCGAACGCGTTTTGCCGCGGTCCTTGCCCGCCGCGCTGGTCATCGAGGTCTCGCCGAGCATGAAGTAGCCGGCCGCTTGCTCCGGTGAGGTAAACCGGATGATGCCCGGAGTCGCGGCATCGTAGCCTTCATCGCGGTTGAGGATACCCATCGACTTCACTTGGGGGATGCGCTCGAGGTCCGCCGCGTCGGGGATGGAGCTCAGCGGGACGATCGAGCGGCCGTTCTGGGTCCAGGCGACGAAATCCCAGCCGTCGGCGGGAATGCCATGGCTGTCGACCAACTCGTCGATTTTCACTTCACCGGAGATGTACTTGTCGACCTTCGATGCGTCAGCGCTGGTCGCGATCAAGATGTCGCGAAGCCGGCTCACCTCCTCGGTGGAGAGCACGCTCTTGGTGAAGTGAAAAGAACCATCGGCTTCGAGAAAGACGTTCTCGACCCAGGCTTCGGGACCGATGGTCGCCTCGTACAACACCGGCTCGGTCTCGAGCGACAGGCCGTCGGTCTTGGCGAAGCAGCCGTTTTCGGTGATCGTCAGCGCGCCATGCGGCCAGAGCGTCACCATGTCGTCCTGAATCGGCTCGGTGAGGTCACCCTGCTTCGAGAACGTTGTCGTGGTCTTGCCGGTGCCCGAGAGCCCCATGATCGTCATGGTGACCGTCTCACCACTGGTCGCCGTGACCGCCTTGGCACCCGCGTGGAGAACCAACCCGCCCTTTTCATAAACGAAATGGTTGAGCATGCGAAGGACGCCCTTTTTCGACTCGCCGAAGTAGTCGGCGCCCATCACGTACGTCGTCCAGTTCGCCATGTCGGCGATGATCGCTTGACCGCCCGGCATGTCGTCGAGCATCAGATCAGGCGTGTAAATCAGACGAAACGTTGGATGGAACGGCTGTGCCAACTGCGCTTCGCTCTCCACATCGGAACGCGGGAACGCGAGGATCTGTTGCATGCCTGCGATGTTCGCGCCTTCGAGCGTGTAGAGCCACGTCGTTCCGAACGCGCCGTTGCCGAGACCCGAGTAACCATCGATGGCGATGAGCTTGCCCTTTTCGGCGATGTACTTCGCCTGACGGTCGATCAAACCACGGGCCTTGTCGGGATTGATGATCTGATGGCTCCAGCGATCTTCGGTGTCGATGATGTACGTGTACTTGGCCATGCGCGCTTTGTTGCGCGTGACTTTGTTGATGCTGCCGACGGCGGTCTTTTGAACGCACGGGGTGTGCGCGAGCGCGAGCTCACGTAGCTCGGCCTGGCTCGGATTCTCGATGTACTCGACGTCGAAGGGACGGGGGTCTGCGGTCGCCATAATCTCTCCCTTTTCGTCTTAGCCAATGGGAGCAAAACGCCGAATCGGCAAGCTCCGACATTGCCATATGACCATGTTTTCCGGTGGTGTCCAGACGCAGCGGGAGTTGCCGCTCCGAGGACAACCACTAAGCTGCATATCGTGCGCTCGCTGCCGCTAGATTTTCGCGAGTCCCTGGCTTCGGAGGAGCCTGCATGGGGCGACTGGCGTTGGCAATCGCAGCACGCTGTGACGAATTTACAGGCTCTCGACAAAGCTCTGACCTTGACCGATGCCGAGCGAATTGGAGCCAGCCGAGCACAGGCTGCCGGGCTGCCCATTTCGATCACCCCTTACTATCTCGCGCTCTGTCACCCGACCGACCCAACTTGCCCGATTCGTCGCCAGTGCATTCCCCGGGCTGAAGAGGCGATCGCGATCAAGGGCGACCTGCGCGACCCGCTCGGCGAAGAGGCCCACGAAGTCGCTCCTCATTTGATTCAGCGCTATCCAGACCGCGTTCTGCTCATCGCCACGGACCGCTGCGGTGTGTACTGCCGCTTCTGCACGCGATCCCGGCTCGTTGGAGACGGTGGTGGAGCCCGCTCGATGGCCGCGCTCGAGCCCGCGTTCGCCTGGATCGAGGCTCACCCCGAAATCCACGACGTCATCATCTCCGGCGGCGACCCTTGCCTGATGTCCACCGAGCGAATCGCGCGATTGCTGCGCCGAATTCGAGACATCGAGCACGTCGACTATGTGCGGCTCGCCACGCGGGCGCCTGTCACCCTCCCCCAGCGAATCACGGACGAGCTCTGCAGGGCCATCCGCGAAAGCCACGAGCGCACCTGGGTGATGACCCATTTCAATCACCCGAAGGAGCTCAGTGAGGAGGCTCGAATCGCATGCGCGCGTCTTGCGGACGCGGGCTTGCCGGTGATGAATCAGACCGTGCTGCTTCGCGGCGTCAACGACGAAACCGATACCCTCGAGGCCCTTTTTCGAGGCCTGGTCCGATCTCGGGTTCGACCCTACTACCTCATGCAGATGGACCCAGTCGGCGGCACGGGGCACCTGCGGACACCTTTGGCGCGCGGCGTGGAGCTGATGGCGGCCCTTCAAGGACGCCTCAGCGGGATTGCGCTCCCAAAGTTCATCGTCGATACCCCAGGCGGCCTTGGCAAAGTGCCGATTGGGCCCAATTACATAGTGAGCGCAAAGGACGGGGTCACGTTACTCGAAACGTTCCGCGGAGAATTTGTCGAGTACTACGACCCCACCGAGAACTGAAACGCCTGCGTTTTTCCACTCGCCTCTGGTAAGCCCTGGCCGGTGGATGTATGAATCGGCCGCCCGCCGCGCAGGGCACTGAGGAGAACCATGCAACGAGCCGTAACGCTGCATCAAACCACCATCGGGAAGAAAGTGGTCATGGCCTTGTCCGGGCTGATCATCGTCGGTTTCGTGATCGGCCACTTCCTGGGCAATCTGAACCTCTACCGCGGACAGGAAGCGCTCGATAGCTACGCTCACCTCCTCCAAAGCCTGACACCGGTGTTGTGGGGTACGCGATTGCTTCTGCTCTTCGCGTTTGGGGCTCACATCGCGTCGTCGTTTTCACTCTGGTCGCGGAACATCAAGGCGCGCGGTTCGCGCTACAAGAAGCGCCACGACCTGGCGACCGACTATGCGGCACGAACGATGTACTGGTCTGGTCCGATTCTCTTGCTTTTCGTGGTGTACCACCTGCTGCATTTCACGATTCTTCCGGCGCACCCGGGAGAGGTCTATCGAAACGTCGTCGAAGGTTTTCAGAACCCTTGGATCGCAGGCGTTTACATCACGGGCAACATCGCCCTTGGCTTTCACATCTTCCACGGCATCTTCAGCGCGGCCCAAACGCTGGGCGCCAACCATCCGCGATACAACGCCTACCGGCGAGATGCGGCAGTCGCGATTTCCGCCGCGATCACCATCGGTAACCTATCGTTCCCGATTTCGGTGCTCGCTGGTTTCGTCACCTTGTAAGGGTCTTCATGGAACTACGATCGAACGAACCGACCGGTCCCATCGAGCATCGCTGGGAAAAGCACAAAGAGTCGAGCAAGCTCGTCGCCCCGGCCAACCGCCGGAAGTACACGATCATCGTGGTGGGCAGCGGCCTCGCGGGTGGTGCAGCAGCCGCCTCGCTCGGGGAAATGGGCTACAACGTCAAGTGCTTTTGCTATCAGGACAGCCCACGTCGCGCCCACAGCATTGCCGCGCAGGGTGGAATTAACGCCGCGAAGAACTACCAAAACGACGGCGACAGTGTCTACCGCCTGTTCTACGACACGGTGAAGGGCGGCGATTTCCGCTCCCGTGAGTCGAACGTATACCGGCTCGCGCAGCTCAGCGTAAACATCATCGACCAGGCCGTTGCTCAGGGCGTCCCGTTCGCGCGCGAGTACGGCGGGCTCCTCGCAAACCGTTCCTTTGGCGGCGCCCAGGTTTCCCGGACCTTCTACGCGCGAGGGCAAACGGGTCAGCAGCTTCTTCTCGGTGCGTATCAGGCGCTCTGCCGTCAGATCGAAGAGGGCACCGTGGAGATGTTGCCGCGAACCGAGATGCTCGACCTGATCGTTCACGATGGTCGCGCGCGCGGTATCGTTACGCGCTGCTTGAAGACCGGCAAGGTCAGCCCGCACCTCGCCGACATGGTGGTTCTGTGCACCGGCGGGTACAGCAATGTTTTCTACCTTTCGACCAACGCCACGGGAAGCAACTGCATGGCGGCATGGCGCGCGCACCGCCACGGCGCGGCGTTCGCGAACCCCTGTTACACGCAGATCCATCCGACGTGTATCCCGCAGTCCGGCAGCTACCAGTCGAAGCTCACGCTCATGAGCGAGTCGCTTCGTAACGACGGACGTGTTTGGGTCCCTCGCAAAAGGGAAGACGTCACGAAGCGTCCCGAGGACATTCCGGAGGAGGATCGCTACTACTACCTCGAGGAGCGCTACCCTGCGTTCGGCAACCTCGTCCCCCGGGACGTGGCTTCGCGCAATGCCCTCTACGTCACCAACGAAGGCCTCGGCGTAGGCTTGGAGGTCGACGGCGAGCGGCGCGGCGTTTATCTCGATTTCAGCGACGCGATCAATCGCCTGGGCGAGCAGACGATTCGGGAGCGATACGGGAACCTCTTCGAGATGTACGAGCGCATCGCCGGCGACAGCCCCTATCAGACGCCGATGCGCATCTACCCCGCGACCCACTACACGATGGGCGGGCTGTGGGTGGACTACAACTTGCAAACTACGATCCCCGGGCTCTTTTCCGGCGGCGAGGCGAACTTCTCCGACCATGGCGCGAACCGCCTTGGTGCGTCCGCGCTGATGCAGGGCCTGGCCGACGGCTACTTCGTGCTGCCTTTCACGGTGGGCAACTACTTGGGCGAGGTTCGCACCCTCCCCCCCCTGGCCGAAGACCATGCCGACGTGAGGCAGGCGGTGACTGCGGTCGAGGAGCGAATCCAGAAGCTCATGAACGCTCCGGAGCCCAAGCATGCGCCGGAGCACTTCCACCGTAAGCTGGGCCGGATCATCTGGACCAAATGCGGCATGGCGCGGAGCAAAGAGGGCCTCGAGGAAGCCCTGCGCGAGATTCCGAAGCTGCGCGACCAGTTCTGGCGCGAAGTGAAAATCGTGGGAAGCGGCTCGGACCTCAACCAGACGCTCGAACGTGCTGGCCGCGTTGCCGACTTCTTCGAGCTCGGCGAGCTGATGTGCATCGACGCTTTGCAGCGTGAGGAAAGCTGCGGCGGTCACTTCCGCGAAGAATACGAGGAGAACGGAGAAGCTCTCCGTGACGACGAGCACTTCAGCTACGTGTCGGCCTGGGAGTGGACCGGAAAACCCGGCGAGCCGCGGCTCCACCAAGAGCCTTTGACCTTCGAATACGTCAAGCCCAGCAAGCGGAGCTACAAGTGAGGGGCCCATCGATGAGCGAAGAACTACTGAATCTGACCCTTCACGTGTGGCGCCAAGACGGCCCGAACGACGCCGGCCGCTTCGAGACCCATCACGCGCACGGCATCTCGACGCACATGTCGTTCCTCGAGATGCTCGACGTCGTGAATGAAGACTTGATCGAGAAAGACAAGTCACCCATCGCCTTCGACCACGACTGCCGCGAGGGCATCTGCGGCAGCTGCGGAATGGTGATCAACGGCGTAGCGCATGGGCCCCAGAAGCTCACGACCACCTGTCAGCTTCACATGCGGCAGTTCAAGAACGGCGACGAAGTTTGGCTCGAGCCTTGGCGAGCGAGCGGCTTTCCCGTTCTGAAGGACCTGGTGGTCGACCGGTCAGCCTTCGACCGGATCATCCAGGCAGGCGGCTACATCTCGATCCGTACGGGAAGTGCTTCGGAGGCCAACGAGATGCCGATCGCGAAGGCGATCGCCGATCAGGCGATGGACGCAGCGGAATGCATCGGTTGCGGTGCCTGCGTCGCGGCTTGTCCCAATGCCTCGGCCAGCCTCTTCACCGCAGCGAAGATCTCTCACCTGTCGTTGCTCCCGCAGGGGCAAGCGGAGCGTCAGGACCGGGCTCGCAAGATGGTCGCACAGATGGATGCCGAGGGGTTCGGCGGCTGCACCAACCACGGCGAGTGCGAAGCCGCGTGTCCTAAGGGCGTGAGCCTGCAATGGATTGCCCGGATGAACCGCGAGCTCGTGCGCTCGATGGTGAGGTCCAATTCGGGGATCAAGAACGGACGGCGCTAAGCGCGTCGGCTGTCCCAGACGAGGCGTGTGACGACGCCCGCCACCGCGACGACGACGAGGATCAAGGTGGCTACGGCGTACCGTTCCGCCACGTCTTGGAGCACTTCCCAGTTGTTCCCGATCGCATAGCCTGCTGCCATGAGCATCGCGTTCCAAACCGCCGCGGAGATTCCACCGTAGAGGAGCACCGGCGCGGCGTTCATCCTGGACAGGCCGGCGCCGATGAAGAAGAAGGCGCGGAGCGCCGGCAGGAAGCGATTGATTGCGAGGTACATCGCGCCGTGTCGCGCATACCCGCGACGCACTGCGTCGAGAGCGCGCGTCGCCCCCGGCGTTCTCAAAAACGAAGGCCAAGCGTCTTGGTGATTCGCGAGCCAGACACCGAAACCCCAGGCCGCAAACCCGCCCAGGAGCGCACCCGCGGTCATCGCTAGGTATACGAAAGCCCAATGCAATTGCGCCCGAACCGCTAGGGCAACGGCGAAGAGCGCTACGGTGTCTCCTGGGACGGGCGGGAAGACATACTCGACCGCAGCAGCAGCGACGACCAGGGCATACGCCCAGTACACCGGACCGTGTTCCAGTGTGTGCAGAAATTCGTCAAGCATTCGAACAGCACATAGGCTTGGGATCAAGGCCGGTGTAGCACACTGCTCGGCTCGACATCAGCGCTCGATGGGTCAGTCTACTGCAACGCAAGGTTAGAATAGTGGCGAGCGGAGATCCCTTGGTGTCAGTCCTTCAACGCCCCAACGCACGGGTCGACGACGTTGCCATTCTCATCGCCAAAGAAGCCAACCCGCTCCTGGACGAGCACGCGATGCGACGCAGCCTCGATGCCCTTGGTGCCGAAGCGTTGATTCGACGCGGACTTCGGTCCAGCCCAGAGCGCGACGGACGGATCCTCGCGGAGCTTCTCTTCGAAGAGCTGGGCTTCGAAGGCGAGCGTGACGACTACTACAATCCCTACAATAGCTACCTCGACAAAGTGATGATTCGCCGCAAAGGGATTCCGATTTCACTTTCGGTGCTCACGATGGCCGTCGGTGAGCGCGCGGGGATGGAAGTCGAAGGGGTCGGATTCCCGGGTCACTTCTTGGTTCGCGTCGGCGGGTCGGACGGCGTCTATCAGGACCCCTTCCACGGAGGCGAATTGCTCGACGGTCAGGGTTTGCGAAGGCTCGCAACGGAGTTCCTCGGCGCAGAGATGGCCTTGCATCCGAGCTACCTCGAGCCGGTAGACTGCCTCACGATCACGATCCGCATGCTCGCGAATCTCAAGAACGCGCATCGGCGTCAGGGGGACTACGCCCGGGCAATGCTTGCTTGCGACCATCTGGTCGAGCTCACGCAGGCGCCCGAGCACCGACGCGACCGCGGGCTTCTGGCCCATGCCCTTCGCACCTATGGCGCCGCCTCGGAGGATCTGGCCGCGTATTTGGAAGCTAGGCCGGACGCAAAGGATGCCCGGGTCGTCAGCGAGGCCCTGGCCGAGGCGCGGCTGCAGGCTGACCTGGTTCTGCACTGATCTCGCCGCTTCAGGACGGCCACTTTACAGCGGCCCGAGGCGTGCAATGACTGCGCCCGACCGGTGCGGCCCATGTCGATCGACTCTCTCAAAACCCTCTTGCGGCCCGAGCTCGATGAGCTCGCCCCATACCGGGTGCCGCCGGCCCCGCCAGCGGTGAGGCTCGACGCGAACGAAAGTCCGTTTCCGCTTCCTCCCGAGGGGCGCGCGCGAATCGCCGCTGCCTTGCACACGACTGAGATGCATCGCTATCCGGATGGGCGCGCGACGCGACTTCGTGAGGCGCTTGCCCGCGGACTCGGGGGAAGCCCCGAGGAGTACGTCCTCGGCGCAGGCTCGGACGAGCTCATCGCATCGTTGGCGACGGCGATGTCAAGACCGCGCGCGGGCGCAGAACGCCCCGTCGTCGTGATCCCGGAGCCGACATTCGTGATGTACCGTATGACGAGCCGGGTACACGGCTGGGAACCACTGGGCGTGCCTCTAGACGAGGACTGGGATCTCGACGCGGACGCGATGGCAGAAGCGATGGAACGGACGCAGCCCAACCTCGTTTACTACGCCATTCCAAACAACCCGACTGGCAATTGCTTTTCGCGCGACAAGGTGGAAAGGCTCGTCGATGCATTTCCCGACACCTTGCACGTGATCGACGAAGCCTACGGAGCCTACTCGGGGCAGTCGTTTGCAACGTTTGCAGAGGAGCGCCCTCACTGCGCCTTGATGGGAACCCTTTCGAAGGTCGGCTTTGCGGGGATTCGTGTCGGTTGGGTGCGCATCCACGGGGCTCTGTCTGCGGAGCTCGAGAAAGTTCGTCAACCGTTCAACCTGAATACGGCCTCGCAAGTCATCGCGACGCTCGCGCTAACCGACCTCGCCCCGCTGCTCGAAGAGCACCTCACCAGCATCGTCGCCGAGCGCGAGGGGCTGGCAGGCGAGCTCAGCCGGTACGAGGCGCTCCACTGTTTTCCAAGCGCAGCGAATTTCTTGCTCGTCCGGTATGCGGGCGACGTTCCAGCGCTCTGCGAGACACTCTTGGAGCGCGAGATCGCAGTCCGGCGGTTTTCGGGCAGTGATTCGCGGCTTCGAAGCTGTGTCCGAATCACCATTGGGACCCCCGAAGAGAACGGGCGCCTCGTCCAGGCGCTCCACGATATACTAGGCTGAGCGATGTCCGTAGCACGAGAGGTGACGCCCACACGGGCGATCGAAATGTTGAGCTGGGCCGCCGATGTAGCGCGGGACCCGGCGCTGCTCGAACAGAAGCCGGACCGTCCTGCCCCCGCGGAGTGGCGAGCGGTTCCGGTCTCGGTGTTTCGCGAACAGATGGACAGGCTCCTCTGCGCGAAGTTTCCGGAACCCGGGCTCGATGCGATCGAATTGGTCGGCGGCCTCGATGCGTGGCTGCCCGAAGTCGCCGCCATGGTCGGGTTCGGCGACAACGAGTGGCGTCACAAAGACGTTTGGAAGCACACCAAGCAAGTCGTGAAGCAGTCGGTCCCGCGTGTCGAGGTTCGCTGGGGCGCGTTGCTTCACGACATCGGGAAGCCCAAGACGCGTCGGATCGACGAACGCGGGAACGTTTCGTTCCACGGCCACGCTGAAGTGGGCGCCGCGATGTTTCGAAAGCGTGTTGCCGATCGCCTCGGCTTCGAAGGGGAGCAACGCGAACGGATTCACTTCCTGATCTTGCATCACCTTCGCGCGGCGCAGTACGACGAAAGTTGGACCGATGCCGCCGTTCGTCGATTCTACAAGCAAATGGGCGAAGGCCTTCGCGACCTGCTCGACCTCAGCCGTGCGGACATCACGACGAAGCGCCCCGAGAAGCGACGGCGTGGAGTCCGTCAAATCAGCTTGCTGGCCAAGCACATTCGCGATCTTCAGGAAGAAGACAGCAAGGTCGCTCCTCTGCCAAAGGGCTTGGGCACCGTGATCATGAAGGAGTTTGGGGTTCCGCCGTCCAAGCGCCTCGGTGACCTGATGAAGCAACTGACGACTGCCGTAGAATCCGGGGACGTCGAATCCGAGCAAGCGGCCGAGTACTACGTTGCGTACTTGGCCGCGCACCGGGACGAGTACGAGCTAGACTGAGGTCCTCTAGCGGAGCAAGGACTCGGCGATGGCGTCCATGACCTCGTCGAAGTCGTCTTCCCGGAAGCTGGCCCCGCTTACGAGCCAATCGGTGTGTGACGAGTCGCGGTCGCCGTGGAAGTGGCCGAGGACGTCGAGGTGATCGGCGGTGCCTGCCCAGAGAATCTCGCCCCAGATCATGCTCGTGGTTGGGACTAGGCCGTCGTTGAACGAGCTCTCGAGTGCGCGCCCGAGACTCTTTTCGAGAACTTTGCGAACCTCGGGCCCCGGGTTGGGCGGCGGATAGACCTTCGACGTGCGGCCCGCACCCATGTAGAGCGGGGTGAATACCGCTGCGGAGAGCGCATTGAGAGGAGAGCGGAGATTCCTGGCGATTCGAAGCGGCCCCGGCGGAGGGGTCCGGGTCACGACGCAGCCGTATCGAAGATTCGGGTTGTCCTCGACCCCGGCGTTGAAGATGTCCATCGACTCCGGTGTGAGTTGAATGACGGCACCCTGATCCCTGCGAATGCCATCGAACCAGTCACGAACTTCGGCCCGGCCCTCTTCCCCGAGGAAGCTGAGGAGCAGCTCCGTCGTCTGCTCGAGCAACTTGATCTCGACGCCAAACACCTGGTCCATTCGACCCAAGGCCGCGATTACCGGAGCCAGGATGGTGAGTGGCGGCCCGCCCGCGCGTAGCGTCGCGTACGTGAGAAGCGAGAGCGCTTCGAGAAGCCGAGTGCCCGCCATCGTCGTGAAGAAATAGGCCAGGGGCGTGCCGTAATGGGGGGTCGCAATCGTGGTCACGGTCCGAACGCGATCAAACCAGGCCGGGGCATCTGGCCAAGCCGAGGGCGAGGCCAGAAGCCGAACATCCAGCCCTCCGGTCGAATGCCCGACGAGATGAATGGCCCCCGCATCGTCGGCGCAGCTCCGTTGAATCGCGTCCATGAGCACCTGCGTGCGATGCACGATGGAGCCGGTGGGCGGCGAAGACACGAGGACGAACTCGCAGTCTGCACCCAGCTCCAAAAACCGGCTCGCAAGCGCCTCTTCGACGTGCGTGAAATAGTTGAAGCCACCGAGCCGCGCGAACCCGAACAGACCGGGAACCAAGACGATGTGATGCCGGGGGCGGGCCACGAGCTCCGGACTCTATCACGGTGTTACGCGCTAGCGCCGATAACAGATCTGAAGAACGCCACCGACATCGCGGGGCTTCACGCGAAGCTGCAGTTTCTCGGTACGCGGAAGCTTGCGCTGGTTGAGATCGACGCCATAGATCGCGAGCCTCTCCAGCTGCGCCGCGAGGTCGCGAATGTCTCGCGAAAGCGTGAAACGCATCACGTCGGGCTTCGTCGCGGCGGCTGCGATGAGATATGGGTTTGTGATACCGAGCACGGCAGCGGGCGCTGCGATCGGCCCGGTCTTGACCGCTGGAAGCGGGGCGTCTGCCGAAGCGCCCTTCGCGCCGAAGAGGGAGGAGGCGAATGCACACAGAAAGCAGAGAACCCCGAAGCAGGGGCATCTACGAGGGCCACCGAGCCCCAACTGAACACTCTTCCTCACTTGTTCCCGCCTACAGTGTGCCAGATGGCAAAAAATTAATCTAGAGGGGTGAAATTCCAACAGAATTCGTGACCCCTTGGCCAGTAAGCTACTCGCTTTGCGACTCCTCGCAAAGTGAATTGGGCTCATTTTTTGTAACGTTGACATGCCGCGCGCGTACGGCCGGCCTTCGCCCGTCCGACACCCCCAAAGCAAAAAGCCCGGGCGAAGCCGGGCTTGAAGCTAAGTGTATGAAATAACTCTTAGCTCAATCGGCGCGGCGGGTTCCGCGGCGAAGGTAGGCGGGGATGTCGAGGACCGCTTCGTCGTGCAGTGCGCTGGCTCCGAAGGCTCGGCTACCTACGGTCTGGCTGACCACAGCCGGGGCGCCCTCCAGCGTCGAAGACAAATCGTCCGTTCGCGCGGCTGCAGCGCGCATAGCCCTATTGGCTGAACCGTTGCTCGCGCTCTGATTGGAGGAAGCCGAGTGGCGCAAGCCGAGCGGGATCGGCGTGTGACCGCTCTTCTCGAAGCCCGTCGCGATGACGGTGACCTTGACGGTGTCGGAGAGATTCGCGTCGGTGACGACTCCGAAGATGATTTCCGAATCGTCGTGGGCCGCCTGCTGAACCAGGCATGCCGCCTCGTTGATCTCGCGGAGCTTGATGTCCGGACCTGCCGTGAAGTTGATCAGG
>JBARTN010000244.1:0-7516 GCA_049645265.1 Polyangiales bacterium | reverse complement strand
CATGCTCAGTTGCCCGGAGCCTATCAAATCGTGTCGTACGGCCAATTTCGTGTCAGGACTCGGGAACGATGAGGCATGGGAATACAGCGCCCTCGCCCTGGGTCGAGCGCTTTGCGCCGCTCATTCGCGGGGGCGGGACCGTCTTGGATCTCGCCTGCGGGAGCGGACGGCACACGCGGTATTTGCACACGCTCGGATACCAACTCGTCGCAGTGGACATCGACGTCTCCGGGCTTGCCGACCTCGCCGGCACCGAAGCGGTGGAAATCGTCGAGGCCGACCTGGAAAACGGGAGGTGGCCCCTCGTTGGTCGGCGCTTCGATGGCATCGTGGTGACCAATTACCTGCACCGCCCTCACCTGCCGCTGCTGCTCGGAGCGCTCGCTCCGGGGGGCGTGCTGATCTACGAGACTTTTGCGAGGGGACACGAGAAATACGGCCGTCCAAGCAACCCCTCGTTTCTCCTCGAGCCGGGCGAGCTGCTGGATGTGTACGCAGGGAGTCTCAAAATCGTCGCCTACGAGCAGGGTGTCGACGAGCGGCCCACACCCGCAGTTCGCCAACGAGTCTGCGCGATCAACGTTCCACGCTGATCGAATCTGCCGGACAGGTCAGCGGAAAAGCCGCCGCACCGCCCAAATGGCGATGACGAAGGTCGCGGCCGCGCCCAGACCGAACAGCATGCGCGCAAGGGCGTCGTTGACCTCGGTCGGAATGAACGGGAGAAAGCGCTCGATGGTCCCGTCCGGAGCATAGAAGGTGAGCCAGCCGGCGAACGCGGCGAGGCTCAGCAGGATGATCGTCGTCACCGCGTCGGAGGCCCGGTGGTCGCGCGCGAGCAGCAAGAAACCGAACAGAACGGACACCGCTCCGGCGCCGAAGACGACCTGGCGGGGCGCCTCGAAGATGACGTAGTCCTCAGGCAGGAGCCCGAGCGCGGCCGCGCAGACGGCGATGCCTCCGACCAAGCACACAAATGCAACCAGCTTCCCCACTGAGGAACAGCATAGCGGATCTAGGTAGCAATCGCGCTACCCCAGTAGTTGTACGAGAGAAAGCGGACGCCTGGAATGTACATTCGCTCGTCGACATCGACACGGAAACCGCTCGATTCCAGCAAATGCGGGATGTCCCGATTGACGTTGCAACCTCCGGCAATCTTGCGCCAAGCCGGATTGAGTCGGTTCTGCCACTTCTGAACAACCTCGTCTGGGGCTAAGCCGTGCTCGCAGAAGAGCAGCTTCCCGCCGGGGCGCAGAACGCGGTGCATGCCGTGAAGCGCCCGACGCGCGTCAGGGATCGTGCACAGCGTATATGTCACCACCACCGTGTCGACGCTGTTCGTGTCGAGGGGGATCTCCTCGCCGGGCAGGTCGATCATTTCCAGCTCGAGATCGGCGCCATCGAAGTTCTTCCGCGCGAGCTGGCGCATCCCTTCCGAAGGTTCGAGGCCCCAGACTTTATGGACCTTCTTGCGATCGTAGAAACCGAGGTTCAGGCCGCTTCCCATTCCGATTTCGAGAACGTCGCCCTCGGCAAGCGGCACGACTTTCTCCCGCTGCTTCATGTTTGGCTTGGACGAGCAAACGAGGTTGATGGCCCGGGGGAGGATGTAGCGATCGTAGAAACCCATCTGTTCGGAGGTGTACCAGCTCGACAGGCTCCGCGCCCGAGTCCCGACCGGGCCAGTCCTCAACTCACGGAGGGGGGCGGAAATTTCACGTATTCGTCGACGAGAAGCTCGGCGAGATCGCGGTTCGGAGGGCGCTCGTCGCCGATGCGGCCTCGCTTCTTCAGGTCGGCGCAGAGGGTGTCGATCACGGTGTTCGTGTCCAAGTCGTTCGTTCTATCTCGCCAGGCGTCGCGCTCGGCTTCATTCTGGAAGCAGTAGGCCTTCCACGAGATTGAAAAACGCATGTCGTCCCATCGATAACGCCCGACTTCCTGTTCGCCATCGCGCACGACCCAGTTGCCGTCGCCTTCCGGGAAAAGCCGCATGCGCGGGAGGAATTTCGGAATGGGCCGGTCGGTCTCCATCACGCGATCGACACCATGAAACACGCTATCGGTGTCCATGATGACCGCCGTGTTGAAGTGCACGTCATAGGCTCGCGCCGCGTGGTCGATGCCATCCGGGTAGAACGCGAACTCGCCGCCGTTTGTATCCTGGTACCAGGAGACGGAGGTGGCGATCGGCATGCGATAGTCGTCGAAGAGGCCCGAGTGGTGCGCAACGACAATGAGCCATTGCGGGTGGAGCTTCCGATTCAGGCCGCGGAACTCCGGCACGTCGGTGTGGACGGCGAGCTCCTGCCCAGGAAGCAAGACGTTTGCATAAACGATGGCGGGCTCGACGATGGGGCGATCGAAGATTTCTCTGGCCGCCTCGATGAGGCGTTGGTCCTGGTACAGACGCTCGATGCCCGGCGCGTAAATTTGATCGCCGTAGGCGTAAGTCTCTCGAAAGTAGTTGGTTCGCGCGACGAGCGTTCCGAGATCGGTGTCGCGAAGCCCCAATCGGCCGCCGGTGCGCACGAAGTTGAAGGCGGCGTCGAAACGCTGCGGCAGCCCCTCTCCGATGCCGTCGTTGAGGCCCTCCTCGGAGTACATGCCGTAGCTGCCAAAATCCTCGCAGAGTTGAACCAGCGAGCGCGCGTGCGCCTCATCGAGAAACGGGTCGAGCTCGACGTAGCGATTGAAGAAGTGACTCTGCATGGGCGCTGCCGGCTTTGCTGTTGCCTTTGTACCATGAGGCAGCGATTCGGACCCGCTCGGCTTCTTCCGCCGGTTCGACGAGCGGTATTTGGGCTAGCCCAGTACGATCCTTTTGGGCATGCTCGGCCCAGCGAGCCTTAGACCACAAACACGAACAGCCGCAGGAGAATCCCCATGAAGCAGATACCCAAATCACATACCGACATCCTCGACAAGCCTGCGTTTGCGCATCTGTCGACGCTCATGCCTGATGGCAGCCCCCAGGCTAGCGCAGTCTGGGTGGACACCAACGGACCGACGATCCTGGTCAACTCGGCTGAAGGGCGGCTCAAGGACCGCAACATCCGCCGCGACCCGCGGGTCGCCATCTCCGTGACCGACCCGGAGAACCCCTATCGCTCGCTCACGATTCGTGGCCGCGTCGCGAAGATCACGAACGAAGGCGCGGACGAGCACATCAACCGGATGGCCAAGAAGTACATGGGCGTCGACGAATATCCATTCCGGCAACCCGACGAGGTCCGCGTCCTCTACTATATCGAGCCCGAACGAATCTCGGCGATGGGCTGAGGCAGGCGGCTTGATTAGTTGCGTGGAAGCTCTGCCCAGAAGATGCCGCGAAAGTCACCTGCCGCATATCCGGTCGCCTGGTCGGTCGGGTAGAGCTCACCGAGCTTCGTCTCGAGGTCCGGCGCGAGGGTCGCACCGTGGCAGGCGACACAGAGAGGCTGCATGAAGATCGGCTCGACGTAGCCGACGGTGTCTTTGTCGATCGCGACCACCGCCGGTTCTCGGCGCTCGGGGTCCGTTTCATAGACGTCGAGGATCGGTTGCATCCAAGGTTTGGCGGCATTGCTCGGGTTGCGAAGCTTCCCGCTGGCTCGGCCGACTTTGACGCCCCCGAGGCTCGCTTGCGCGGCGAGATTTGGCGCCTCGACTCGACAGGCGGAAATCGCTGCGACAGGCCCTCCCTCGAGGCCGCTGACGAGTGCGCCTTTCAGGCTCTGCTTGAACGGAAGCACCGCCTCGGCACCCGCCGCCTTCCACTTTGCCTCATTTAGCTTCGAGCCCGTGCACGCCGGCAGAGCCACAATAAGCGACAGGAACAGGGCAATCCGTAACATGGAGACCGGTTTGGCCCGTGAAGAGGACTCGATCAAGTCGCCGCAGAAGCGTGCCTGCCACCGATCTCTACGTTAGGATGTTCTGATGCGATTCTCGTGCCTCGCGCTCTTCGTTGCTTTCGTGGCGATCTGCCCGGCGGAAGCGCGCGCCCACCTGGGTCTGGACGTACCCGCGTCGCGCTACGGTCCCGACACCCTCAAGACCGGTCCCTGCGGAGTCGCCGGCGGCGAACGGACGACCAACGTGACGTATTACGAACCCGGCGAGACGATCGAGGTGCGTTGGAACGAATACGTCGATCACCGAGGGCACTATCGCATCGCGTTCGACGACGACGGCGATGACGATTTCGTGGACCCCGCGACGATGATGGAGCTCTACTCCAACGACACCGTGCTGCTCGACGAGATCACCGACAACGGTCAGGGCGAACGCGATTACGTCGCGACCGTCACCCTGCCGGAGCTGAGTTGCGACAATTGCACGCTTCAGGTCATCCAAGTGATGTACGACAAGCCGCCGTACACGACGCCGGGCAACGACATCTACTACCAGTGCGCCGACCTGGTGCTGCGCGAAGCGGGAACGCCGCCGGACGCTGGCACCGACGCTGGCACCGATGTTGGCACCGATGCTGGCACCGACGCTGACGGAGGGCCTCGCGTCGGTGCGGAGCCTGGTACGAACGCTAGCGGCGGCTGCAGCGTCAGAAATGGGACCATCGCCGAGCTCGGAGTGTTTCCGCTCCTCTTGCTTCTTGTCCTGAGTCGTCTTGCCCGCAGGCAACGCTTGCTCGTATAGAGAGGCGCCATGCGCATCGCGGACTTATACGCGGCCGACGACGGGCCGGTCTTCTCACTCGAGTTCTTCACACCGAAGAACGACGCGGGGCGCAAGGCCCTCTTTCGGGCCGTCGAACGCCTCCAAGCGATCCAGCCGGGTTTCGTCTCGATCACTTGCGGGGCCGCTGGAACCACGCGAGAGCGAACTGCCGACTTGGCAATCGAGCTGCAAAAGGAGTTTGGGCTCACCGCCATGGCCCACCTCGTCTGCACCGGAACCACGCAGTCCGAGCTCGAGGCAACACTACGGCACATGCAGGCGAACGGTATCCACAACGTCTTGGCCTTGCGCGGCGATCCGCCGAAGGGCGCGACCGACTGGACGCCGGTTGAAGGGGGCTTTGCGCACGCAAACGAGCTCGCCTCCTTCGTCCGCGAGCGGTTTTCGCTCGGCCTCGGTGGTGCCTGCTACCCGGAGAAGCACCACGAGGCGTCCAGCCTCGCCTTCGACATTCAGAATCTCAAGCTCAAGGTCGAGGCCGGCGCAGAGTTTCTGATCACTCAGCTGTTCTTCGACAACGACAAGTACTGGAGCTTCGTCGAGCAGGTTCGCGCGCGGGGCATCGACGTCCCCGTCGTTCCGGGAATCATGCCTGTCCTGAACCTGACCAACCTGCAGCGCATCGCATCGCTCTCACCCGGCACCAGCATTCCGGCCGAGCTCGAAGCCGCCCTCCGCGAAGCCGGAGAAGATGACGAAGCCGCGCTTCGAGCAGGCGTGAGCTTCGCAGCGAAACAATGCCGAGCCCTGCTGGCGAAGGGGGCCCCGGGCATCCACTTCTACACACTGAACCGATCCAAGGCCACGCTGCAGACCTTCGCAGAGCTTTGACACTGTCGCGGACTATCCCGGCTGCCCCTCGTGCAGCCGCAGATACCTGAGAAATTCCCGCCGACTCTGCGGCCCGGGCCGACGATAGGACGGCCGCCGCAGCATGGGGTCCTCTTCGATGGCGAGCTTTGCTTTCGACAGATCGTCATCTGCAATCGCGCAACGCGTCGACTCTACGTCGATGCCGTAGACCTGAGCCGCGTTGAGCCCGAGGATCTTCGCCTTCGCCTCGGTGCTGAGCGCAGGGTATCCGTACATCTCTTGCATGCTGCGCGGAATCTCGAACGCTCGAAACGCGCTGATCTGATCTTGTGGGGTCCCGTACCAGATCGAATCCGTGCCCCAGAGGATTCGGTCTTCGCCTAGATGCAAAAGCAGCTTGCCGAGCACATGCGCGGCTGCATCCGGTCGGGTCATCACGAAACGCCACGTACTTCCAAGCTCAGCATAGACGTTGCCCTGCTTGCCAATTTCGTTCTCGAGCACCGCCTTCACCAGAGTGTCGACTCCCTGAATCGATTCTGGGTCGTACGGCCCCTCTGGCACGTTCACCTCGAAGCCAGAGTGGTAGACGACAAAGTTCACGTCGGGATACATTGGCGCGACGACACCGATGGCGTCGTCGTCGAGGCGCCAACCGCCAAACTGAGTGTAGACCTTCCAGGCTGCGATGTTCTGCTCCTCTTTGAGTGCCTGCATCCCATCGAGTTGCGCGGGTCCACGGTCTGGGACCACGATTCTTGGATGAGTAAGCGCTCGGAGTCAGCCATCCGGTTGACGATTTCGCGAGTCGCGGCGGCTTCGTCGGTTTCAAGGGGATTGTCCCCGGGGACCGCCGGCACCTGGGACAGGACCGCCACCGTGGTGTCGCTGTTGACGAATACCTCTCGGATGTAGTGGTCAGCATCGAAGCAGTCGACGAGGTCGAGCTCCCCGCATCGAGCTTGCGGAAACGTCGAAAGCGCACCCTCGAAACCGCCTCCATCTCGCCAGGCGCCGTCGGGATTCACGTGATGAGTCTGGACATCGAAAATGAACTCGTCGCCCTCGAGCGGCGCACAAGCCCCAGCGTCCTCCATCATGCCTGCGTCCACGAGGTATCCGGCAGCTCCACCGCTTTTCGAACAGCCGTAAACCTGATTGATCACCCAGAGCGCGGACGCCGTGCCCATCGTGCTCGAGACGAAGTCGCGCCGAGAAACGCCAAGCCGTTTTGCGCTGTCGGCGCTCAGTCGATGAAACGTTTCCTCGGCCACTCGGTCGCGCTTCGTGAGCGGCGGAGGCTCGAACTCGCCGTTTGAACCGGCCCGAAACGGAATCGGAGATTCAATCGGAAAATCGGGCGAGCTCTTCTTCACCAGCCAAAGGATACCCCATATCGCGCCGTTTTCGGCGCCCCTACATCCATGTCCATTCAATAGGAGAACGGCTCGGGATGGGCAGCACAGGGAGTGGGGGGCGAGGCCAGCCGAGCGGGTACCCCGCGACCGAGCACGCCCGTCGCGAGCCGTTCTCCGATCGTATGGTTGACCATGCCGATTACACCCCCCGAATCAACGCCATCGAAACCCCTGCGCCCATCATCAACAAGCCCATGCAGATCACGAGGAACCCGAAGCCGCCGACGTAGCACCAGGCCATGACGCCCGGGCGCTCTTCCCGGCGAAGGCATGCATTGAAGCGGAGCGGTTTCCAATACCAACGAGGCGGCAGCTCCCCCCGCGGGCCGAGCACCTGATAGAGACGGACGTGATAGATGAAGCCGGTCGGGACGCCGACTAGAAAGCCGGCGGCGACTATCCAGATTCCGTTGTAGTAGAGGCTTTCCCAGGGTGTGAACCAGATCCCACTGAGCAGGCACATGAGCGCGCTTACCGCAGCAACGATGCCGAGCTCACGCATAGCTGGCCACGCGCAACCGCCCCCTCACCTACCGGCAGTCGCCGTACGCCAAGGTCTCCCAGTTGCGCAAATCGTCCCGGTCTTGGCCGAGCGAGTACAC
>JBARTN010000243.1:0-5969 GCA_049645265.1 Polyangiales bacterium | reverse complement strand
ACGACCCGAAGGGTGAGCTCCACCATCTCGTTTCGAAAGTCGCGTTGCTCGCCGTTCTTCCAGCCGCGAATCATGTCGCGCGTGTACGCGGCCATCGTTGGCGCGTAGGCGTCGACGCGCATCTTGTGAAAACCCGGCATGATCAACCTGTGCTGCCGCTTCCACGACTCGCCGTCGTTTGGAACCAGCCCTTGACCGAGGAACGGCCTCCACATCTGCTTCACGACCTTGGGCTTGTAGATGTGCTTGGCGTGCGTGACGTTGATCGCATTGACGACGGCCGGGTCACGAATGAAAAACGATTGGCCCGTCAGCACGCGCGTCACGAAGACGTCGCCGTACTTCTCATGCGCCTCGAGCACGAACTCGGCCGGGTTCCGTTGAAAGTCGAAGGTCCCGCCCCAGAGCCAGTGGCCCTTGTGGCGTGGCATGGTCCTGGGCGGCGCCAGACTGTCTTGCGCGTCGACGAGAAGAGTCATTTACTTAACGTAAAGTAAACTTAGTTCCACCTTCGCGCAAGTTAACAAGCTGTAATTTTAGCGATTTGCATCGCTACGGACGCGCAGATGACGACCCATCTTCGCACGCACGCTTAGTACCGGATTCCGCCGCCCGACGAGGCGCCGAAGAGCAGACCGCGCGAAGGGGTCCCCGTTTCGCCTCGGTTGGTCTCCCAGCTGCGCGTTACGGAGGCGGGGTTCCAAAGGTCCCCACCACCCGTTCGACTCTGCGCCGAGTCGTCGCCACGCGCCGCCTCGAGGCCTTCGACACCATCGTTCCAAAGGTCGCCGAGACTCTGATCGGCGTAGCGTGGGGTCTCGAGTCCCTGGCCAGGCACCTCTTCGGTCGAGCTCCAAAGCGCGTCGATCCCTTGCTGCTTCTGGAACTGGCTGGTGAGGCTCGAGCTCTGCTGAACCCCAAAGCCAGCGCAGCCCACGGTGCCGAGGGAGAGAATGATTCCGAGTGTGAGAAGTTGCTTGTTCATGTTGACCTCCTGATGTATTCACTGTATACATCAATGTATACGGCGTTCACTGCCAATGTCAACACTGTTTACTGAGGTCCCATGATTAAGTTACACTGCCCCATGGCAACCGCGAAAAAGTCCTATCATCACGGCGAATTGCGCGAATCTTTGCTCGAGGCAGCCGAGCTGCTCCTCGAAGAAGACGGCCCTGTGGGGCTGTCGCTACGCAAAGTTGGGCGGCGGCTGGGCGTGACCCCCGGAGCCCCCTATCGCCATTTCGAAGACAAAGACGCGCTCCTGGCTGCCCTCGCGATCCGAGGCTTTCAGCGCCTTCGTGAGAGGATGTTGGCCGAACAAGACGGCAGCGCCAATGGCGAAGAGCGTTTGCGGCGCGCCGGCTTGGGCTACCTCGAGTTCGCGTCCGAGCACCCCGAGCTCTTCCGATTGATGTTTGGCTGGATACCATCGCGCGACGTGCCCGAGCTTTGCGAAGCGGGCGACGCGGCATTTGCTGGCCTTCGCGGCATCCTCGAAAGCTGCGAGCAAGAAGGGCTGTTGAGCAAGAGCGTGCCGGACGCGGGCCTGATGGCCTGGTCCGCGGTACACGGCGCGGCTTTCCTCTTGATCGACAAGCGCCTCATGCTCGGCGAAGACGAGCCCTGCGCCAAAGGTGTTCTAGAACACCTCCACGAAGGCATCTGGTCCGGCATCGGCCGCCGCGCCTAAGCATAGGAAGCGGCGAGCGCGTCGATGAAGGCGTCGAGCTCATCGGCAGGGAGCGCGTTGATGCCCGCCGCAGCGGCGCGGCCGCCACCTGTCGGGAACTGCCGGCAAAGCTCGTCGGCGCCCTGCTTGTTGTCGAGCGGTGCGCGCACGCTGACGAGATACGTGCCGTCCGCGCGTTCGGTAAGCACGGCATGGGCGCGTCCTGGTGAGCCGTTGGCGAGGTCGTTGCTGTAGACCCCGGATACACGGCGCGCCCAGGCTTCGTTCGGCAAGATGATGACGGTGGTCTTTTCCGTTTCGCGCTTCGGCTTCACTTCGGCGGCGGCGGCCATGTCCCCGCGGTAGCCGGCTTCCAGCTTTGCAAAGGCGTCGGCCGCACCTTCGATGAAGTCGAACGGAGTTGGGAACGGACGCACGAGCTCGAAGAGCTCGGCCGGCGGGAAGTGCAGATCCTCGAGTGACGAGCCGTACGCATTGTAGTTCATGTAGATGCCGAGGTTCTCGAGAAGGCTCAGCTGCTTTTCCGAAAAGCCCAAAGGCCCGGCAACGGTGCGCGCGCTGGCCTTGAGATTGTCGCCAAAAGCACCGGTCACGGCCCACTCGACGTACTTCCCTCCGAGGTAGCCATTGATGAGCAGGCTAGTACACACGTTCGGATCGGAGTCGATGATCGTCGTGAGCTTGTCACTCTCGGGAATCTCCCCCGCGAAGTGATGGTCGACGTAAAAGACCTCCGCGCCTGCTTGGAGCGCCTTCAGCACACCGTCGCGGTTCTTGTCGAAGCTGAGGTCGAGCGCGGTAATCCGATCGCCAGCGACGACCTCAGCCTTCGCGACCAAGGCGATATCGCGCTTCACTCCGGTGATGAGCGTGCTTTTCAAGGGCTCGGCGTTGCGAAGCTGGGTGAGCGCGCAGATGCCGTCGGCGTCGCCATTGAAGATGTCGATTTGAGCCATGTGGTTTTCTACCCCGACGAAACAGATCGCGCGAGCCTACGGCGTCGAACGAATCTCAGGCGACGAGGCTCACGTTCACCTCGTGCGAACGCACTGGGTGATACTGAGCGAGACGATCGACGCCGAGGTCGCGGCGGACGTCGTCCATCGGGCGCGCGAGCCATTCGTGCCAGGGCACCTTGAGAAACCAAGCTGATCGCTTTGCGCGGCGTCGGCCGTTGATGATCACGTCCCGAGCGCCGAGGTTGCGGTCGGTGACCCGGCCGAGCTTGAACCAGGCCATCGTGGCGATCATGCCAACGCCGATGTTTCGGGTTTGATGGTGGCTGAACGCCAAGATCGCCGCCTCGCCGACCAGGTCGCCCTTGTAGCCCAGCACGGCATGCCAAAGGTCGTGCGAATCACGCAGCCAGTTGCGAATCCATCGAAACTCGGCGGCTTCGCTGCGCTGACGCGAGATATCCGACGCATCCACCAAGCCATCGGCGCTGATGCCCTCGGCTTCGACGAACGCCAGGTACTCCCGTCCCAGGCTGCCTGCCGGCAAAGCGCGAAGCCCATCGCGGTCGCTCAGCAAGGGGACGAGGTTGGGTTGCTCGGCGAGCAGCCGGCGCCCCTGCGCGGTCTGCTGAAGCCGCGTGCGCATTCGGACCAGGGCCGGCCCTTGCATCGCGTCGATGATCTCGAAGACCTGCTGCGTGTCGTCCGGGTCCGCAAAGAGCTCCCGCAAGGCCCGCGCTGCTTTCAAAGGCCGCATGGATTGGAGGCTCATAGGTCGTCCTATAGCCGGAATCTCCGCTGCGATCATGCAGACCGGTGCGACATGCTGTCGGTTCTGCCCAGCCAGGCTGGAGCTTCGTGAGTCTAAGGGCTAGAATTCGCGAACCGTGGCAAAGAAAAGCGTCACTTCCTTGGAACGAGACGTCATCGGCGAGGCCAAAGGGCTTCGCGAGCAAGTGCTCAACGTATCGCTCCTCATCGCGGTCGTCGTCGGCAGCGCCGCGTTTGTCCGCACCCTCATCGACGCGGTCGACCGAGGCGCATGGACGGTGTTCGGGGGAGCGGTGGCCATGTACGCCGGGTTCCTCTTGCTGCTCGTAATGAAACGTCTGCCATACGCGGTGCGGGCGCTTGGCTTTCTCGCACTCCTCTACATCGTAGGCGTCCTCTCTCTGCTTTCGGTCGGCTACCTCGGCGCCCCCATGTTGATCCTCGCTGCGCAGAGCGTCCTCACGTCCGTGCTGTTTGGGCGTCGCGTCACCCTGATCGCCCTCGGCTTGAACCTGATCACCTTGATTGGCGTCGGGGCGGTCTTGTCGACAGGCCTCATGACCGTCGAGACCTTGGACTTCTACGAGCCGACTGTATTCATGAATTGGCTGCGCATCACTGCGATCTTCGCGGTGTTTTGTGGCATCGCCGTCGTCAGCGTCGACGTCATCACCAATAACTTGAATCAGAGCTTGAAAGATCAAGCCGAGCTCATCGAGAACCTCAAAGGCGCAATGCAGCTGCGCGACTCGGCGGAGACTCAGCGGCGCACTGCCGAAAACCGTCTTCGCGAATCGCAACGGATGCCCAAAGTCTGAGCGAGAGCCGGATGCCCGGCTGGTCAGCACTCCTGCGCTACTCGACGACGACCTCGCAGGTCGCGCTGCATCCAGAGCCAGGGACTCCATTGTCTGGACCTGCGTCGCAGCCTTCACCGAGCTCGGGTTGCCGAATTCCATCCCCGCAGCTCGGGCCCGCCGTGCAATCGGGGTTGCAGCCGCTGGGCCCGCCGAGGTTGTCACCGTCGTCGCATTCCTCGAAACCCTCGTCGACGTTGCCGTCGCCGCAGTGAGGACCGAGCGCGGAGCAATCCGGCAGGCAATGCCCGTAGGCGCCGGTATTCTGCCCGGAACCGTCGTCGCAGAACTCGAAGCGCGTCGCGATGCCATCGCCGCAGGTGTAGTCGCAGGTCGAGATTTCAGTAACGAAGCCGTCGAGCGTGAGCCTGAAGTTGGACGCGCCGGTATGCCGCTCTGCATGGAAGATGGAGACTTCGTATACGGCGTCAGACGTTAAGCGCGCCTTGCAACTGGTCACGATGGCTTCCTGAGTCGCGCTTCCCGCATCGGCGGGGTTGGCGAAGCTCATCACGTCGGTCACCCTCGGGTGCAGCCCGCCCACGTCGAGGCAGAGAAAACCGTCGACAAAAACCCAGAGGTCATCGTCACCGCTAAACGTCAGCACCTCATCGCCCTGATAGACGAAGAAGTAGTGCACCTCAGTCGTGAATCCGAAGTTTCGAGGGTCGGTGCCACCGCTCGGAACGAAAAGGGTCTCCCCGTACGTCGGCTCCGCCGGCCAAGCGAATGGCGCAAGCGCAGGGTCATCCAACGGAAAGAATCCCGGAGGAAAGTCCAAGCTGTCGAACTCGTATACGTTGGCGCCGGTCTTTGGAAGGATGAGCTCTCCCACGACTTGTAGGTTGCCGGTTGGTTCGAGCGTGGGGCTGGTTCGGTACCACTGCGCGAACGATGTTGCGCTGTGGGAGGGACCCTCGTTGGAGCCGGAGACGTAGGGATTCTCACCCGAGAGCTCGGGCTTGCCTTCCGCATCGAGCAGGTCCGCCGTGATGTCGAATGCGATGCCGCCGTTGGAGTCGTCGGGATTGTTGAAGTCCCAACTGAACGTCGTCGGCACGGGGTCGCTCGTATCGTTGCTGCGAAAATCCCTGTAAATGACGGGAATCGCAAGCTCATCACCCAAGTCTAGCGGAGACAGCACGCAGTCGAAGCCGTCTTCCTCTTGGCAGTTGCTCGAGCAGCCATCACCGTCGTTCGTGTTTCCGTCGTCGCAGGCTTCGCTCGTGCCGGGAAGGATCACCCCGTCGCCACACACGGCCTGACAGACCCCGCCGTCGCAGTCCGGCTCGTTTTTGCAGGCCTCGTCGCAGCCGTCGAATGGCGTCACGTTTCCATCGTCGCACTGCTCAGTGCCTTCTCGGCTGCCGTCACCGCATTGGATCGGCACGCAGTCTGCACCGGGCGTGTCGCACTTATAGCCGTCCTCGAGCTGGCACTCGTCGGAGCAGCCATCGCCAGGCATTGCGTCGCCGTCGTCGCACTGCTCGAACCCAGCTACGATGCCATCGCCGCACTCGGTGGCCGCGCAGGCTACGCCAGGAAGCGAGCAGGACCATCCGTCCACCCGTTCGCAAGTCGCGCTACATCCATCGCCGCCGGTCGCGTTGCCATCGTCGCAAGTCTCTGGAGGGTCGATCCGGGAATCGCCGCATACGATCGGGACGCAGAGCACGCCAACCGTGGGGCAAC
>JBARTN010000242.1:0-7504 GCA_049645265.1 Polyangiales bacterium | reverse complement strand
TCAGCGATGAGGAGTGGGAGCTCTGCCCACCGGTGGTCGCGGTGGGCGGCGACGGCGCGATGTACGACATCGGCTTTCAGAACCTCTCCCGGGTCATGGCGTCGGGCACGCCGATCAAAGTGCTGGTAGTGGACACCCAAGTCTATTCCAACACCGGCGGCCAGGCGTGCACCTCCGGGTTCATCGGCCAGGTTTCGGACATGGCGCAGTTCGGAAAAGCCATCCAGGGCAAGCAGGAACCTCGCAAGGAGATCGGCCTCATCGGCATGGCGCACCGCACCACGTACGTCATGCAGAGCACCATTTCGCACCCGAGTCACATGATCGAAGGCTTCATCCAGGGTCTGAAAGCCCGCCGGCCCGCGCTCTTCAACCTCTACAGCACCTGTCAGCCGGAACACGGCATCGGCGATGACATGAGTGTGGCTCAGTCGAAGCTAGCGGTGGAATCGCGAGCGTATCCCCTCTTCCGGTACAACCCCGACGCGGGCAAGACACCCGAGGAGTGTTTCGATCTGGAGGGCAATCCGCAGATCGATCAAGACTGGCCCAGCTACACAATCAAGTACCAAGAAGACGGTGTCGAAAAGGCGATGGAGCTGCCGCTGACCTTTGCAGACTTTGCCATCACCGAGGGCAGGTTCCGCAAGCAGTTCCGGGCGGCGCCGCGCGACACTTGGAACGAGAACATGGTGCCCCTGGCCGAGTTCTTGGAATTGGACGAGGACGACCGCGAAGGCCTGTTCCCATACGTATGGATGGTGGACAAGAAAGAACAGCTCCTGCGGCTGCTGGTCGCTCAGCCCATCGTGGAGTCCTGTGAAGACCGGCGGGATTTCTGGACCATGCTCCGTTCGCTGGCCGGCGAGGATCGGCCCTCCAGCGATTCTCTGGTCGACGAGGTGCGTCAGGACGTGGTGGGCAAGATCATGTCCGGGCTCATGCAGATCGCTGCTGGCTCGAGTGAAGGACTGGCCGCGTTGGCATCGGTCGACATCGCCCCGGCAGCCGCGCCTGTAGCGGGCGGCACCGCTCCGGCAGCAGCGCCGGTGGCGGCTGCCGGGGGCGGTTACCTCGCGCCGTGGATCGAAACCGCGAACTGCACGGCTTGCGACGAGTGCACCCAGCTCAACTCCAGGATTTTCGAATACAACGCGGACAAGAAGGCCGTGATCAAGAGCGCCGAGGCTGGTCCCTATAAGGATCTGGTGAAGGCCGCCGAGCGATGCACGGCCCGGGTCATCCACCCCGGCTTGCCCAGGAACCGAAGCGAAAAGGGCATCGAGAAGTGGATCAAGCGCGGCGAGAAATACAACTGAGGCACGAGCGGGCATGCGACCGATGAGACTTCTGGGGCTCAAGACGTTCCGGCACGGCGTGCACCCGCCGGAGTCGAAGGACGAGACGAGTGGTTTGGCGATTCGTCAGTTCCCCTTCGCGCCGCTCCTCATCGTTCCCCTGGTCCAGCACATGGGGGCGCCCTCGATACCCGTGGTCGAAGAGGGGCAGGAAGTACAACGAGGGCAGCGGATCGCTCGCCCCGACGGTTTCATGTCGGTCTCGATGCACGCACCGGCTTCGGGCCTGGTGCGCAAGATTGCCCTGGCGCCAAGCATCAGCGGTCGCATGGTTCCGGCGGTGTACCTCGAGCCGTTTCCCGGTTCCACACAGGAGATCGAGGACGGGACTCCTTGCCCACTCGAGGCCACGCCCGACGAGATCATCGCGGCGATTCAAGATGCAGGCGTGGTCGGCCTCGGCGGCGCGGCGTTCCCAACCCACGTCAAGCTCCAGATCCCCAAGGGCAAGTTCGTCGACACCTTGATCATCAATGGGGTGGAGTGCGAGCCGTTCCTCACCACCGATCACCGGGTGATGCTGGAAGAGAGCCGCGACATCTTCATGGGAATTCGCTACCTGCTCAAGGTCACCGGGGCAGAGAAGGTCATCATCGCCGTCGAGGCCAACAAACCGGACGCTGCGGAGCAACTGCGCGAGTCGTTCCCGAACGATGTGAACGGGTCGGTGGAGGTGCTTCAGGTGAAGTACCCTCAGGGGGCGGAGAAGATGTTGTTCTCTGCGCTGCTCGGCCGGGAGGTGCCCTCGCGGGGGCTGCCCTTGGATATCCACGCGCTGTGCTGCAACGTCGCCACCACCGCACAGATCGGCCAGCTCTTACCTCGAGGCCGAGGCATCCAGGAACGGGTCATCACGGTGACCGGGCCCGCGGTAAAGCGGAAGGGAAACTACCGCATCCCCATCGGCACGCCCCTGCGCTTTCTGCTCGAGCACGTGGGGGTCGCGGACGACGTGAACCGGGTTTTTCTCGGTGGTCCGATGATGGGCGCGGCTGCCCCAAGCCTAGAGATCTCGATCACGAAGGGTACGTCGGGGGTCACCGCCTTTACCGACACGGCGGCGGAGCGAACCCATAGTCCGGTCTACCCCTGCATCCGATGCGGCTACTGCGTCGATGCCTGCCCAATCTTCCTCGATCCCTCTCTGCTCGGGAAGTTGGCGGCGACCGAGCAGTTCTCGACCATGGCCGACGAACACCATCTCATGGACTGCTTCGAGTGCGGCTCCTGCTCCTTCGTGTGCCCTTCACACATTCCCCTGGTGCAACGGTTCCGTGCCGCCAAGGCAGCGGTGCGCAAGTCGAAAGCGGGGGCCGCCTGATGGCGAACGCGGGCAAGACGCTCGAGATTCGCACCTCGCCGCATATCCTCAGCGGCTACGGCGTGGACACCATCATGTTCAACGTCGTGCTGGCCTTGCTGCCGATCACCGGGTTCGCCGTGTTCGCGTTTGGTCTCGCGGGCTTGCTGACGCTCTCGGTGGCCCTCGCCTCTTGCGTCCTCACCGAGCACCTGATCTGCCGCGCGGCGGGCAAGCGCTCTACCATTGGAGATTGGTCGGTGACCATCACCGGCCTCCTGTACGGCCTCACCCTTCCCCCGAGCTTGCCGCTCTGGATGGTGGCGGTGGGAGGCGTGATCTGCGTCGCCTTGGGCAAAGCACTGTTCGGCGGCCTCGGGTACAACACGTTCAACCCGGCTCTGGTGGGCAGAGCCGTGCTTCAGGCGGCCTTTCCCGTCGCGATGACAAGCTGGATCCCAGGTTTCGGCGCGGGGCGTTTCTCTTCCTTGCCCGTGTCCACGCTGACCCTGCCTTTCACCGCGCCTGAGTACGACGCACTCACCAGCGCCACCCCGCTCGCTCTCTGGAAGTTCAGCCGTGAGGCCACCGCGACCAGCGATCTGGCCATGGGCTTCATCAGTGGCTCGGCAGGTGAAACCTCGAGTGTGCTCATCCTCCTCGGTGGCCTCTACCTCATCGCCCGGAACATGATGAACTGGCGGATCCCCGCGTCGATCTTCGCAGCGGTGCTCGTGTTGAGCGGCGCGCTGCATCTCGTGGACCCCACGCGCTACGCCTCACCGGTCTTCATGCTCTTCTCCGGAGGTTTGATGCTGGGCGCGATGTTCATGGCCACCGACATGGTCGGCTCGCCGATGACTTCGCGGGGCTGCTACCTCTACGGCGCGCTCATCGCTCTGGTCACCGTCGTGATCCGTACCTGGGGCGGCCTGCCCGAAGGCGTCATGTACGCCATCCTCCTCGGAAACGCGGTCACCCCGCATCTCGATCGATGGACTCGGCCGACGATCTACGGCGCCAAAGGCAAGGAGGCTGCAACGTGAGCCACAGCGAGCTGGCCGGCCCCGCTGCCCCGCCGAGCATCTGGCACATGTACCGCGCCATGGTCGGCGTCGGTGTGTTTTGCGGTCTGCTCATCGTGAGCGTGTTTCAAGTGACGCTTCCCGTCATCGAGCGCAACAAGGCGGAGGCGTTGCAGAAGGCCATCTTCCACGTCCTTCCGAACGCGAGCACGAGCACCACCTATCGCTTGGACGAGGCTGGCGGTTTCAAGCTCCTCGAAGGCGACGGTGCGGGCGAGCAGCTCGTCTATGCAGGTTACGACGACGCGCAGCAGCTGGTCGGCCTCGCCGTGGAAGCCCAGGGCATGGGCTATCAAGACGTCATCGCGCTCATCTACGGCTACTCGTTCGCCGACGAGGCGATCATCGGGATTCAGGTCCTCGAAAGCAAGGAGACCCCAGGGCTGGGCGACAAGATCGAATCCGACCCGGCCTTCCTCGAGAACTTCAAGAGCCTCGACGTCTCCGTTCGAGGCGACGGTTCGGCGTTGGCAAATCCCATCGTGCCGGTCAAGCACGGGGAGAAGACCAAGCCCTGGGAAGTCGACGGCATTACTGGAGCCACGATCTCGTCGATGGCCATCGCTGACCTGCTCGATCGGAGCACGCAGTACTGGGTGCCTCGAATCCGGAACAACCTGCGCGACTTCCAAGGAGAAGAGTGAGAGATGGCTTCTTCCAAAAGCAGCACCGACGAATTCATCAAGGGCCTTTGGGACGAAAACCCCGTCTTCGTCCAGGTGCTGGGCATGTGCCCGGTGCTCGCGGTTTCGAACACGGCAATGAACGCGCTCGCCATGGGTTTGGCGACGGCGTTCGTGCTGATCATGTCCAACATCGTGATTTCGTCGCTGCGGAGCTTCATCCCCAAGCAGGTTCGCATCGCCACCTACATCTTGATCATCGCGACGTTCGTGACGGTCGTGGACTACGTGATTCAGGCCGTCAGCCTCGATCTCTACAGGGCGCTGGGCGCGTTCATCTCCCTCATCGTGGTCAACTGCCTGATCCTGGGACGGGCCGAAGCGTTTGCCTCCAAGAACACGGTGGCCCGATCGACGATGGATGGCCTCGGCATGGGCATCGGATTTGCGTTCGCCCTCTTCTGTCTGGGGGCGGTTCGAGAGATTCTGGGCAACGGGTCGCTGTTCGGGGCTCCGTTGTTCCACGATTCTTTTCAGAAATGGGTCGTCATGATCCTGCCCAGCGGCGGCTTTTTTACCCTGGCCGGCTGGTTGCTGCTCTTCAATTGGCTCAAGCAGCGCAAGGCCGCAAAGGAAGCGACCGCCACGCTTGGTCTCCGGAAGGAGGTCGCGTGATGGTCGACGATTCTCTCTGGACGATCTTCATCAACGCCAGCCTGGTCAACAACTTCGTCTTGGCGTACTTCCTCGGGATCTGTCCGTTCCTAGGTGTCTCGTCGAAGCTCGAAACCGCCTCGCGCATGGGCGGAGCGGTGATGTTCGTCATGCTCGTCAGCTCGATCTGCGCCTTCGGGATCCAAGCACTCCTTGTGGCCATCGACGCGCCCTACCTGAAGCTCATCGCGTTTATTGCGGTCATTGCCTCGACCGTGCAACTGGTGGAGATGTTCATCAAGAAAGTCAGCCCGGCGCTCTTCCGGTCGCTGGGGATCTTCCTGCCGCTGATTACCACGAACTGCGCCATCCTGGGCTTGGCGCTGTTTCAAACCAACAAGGGTTACGGTTTCGTGCAGTGCATCGTCTATGCCCTTGGGGCCGGCGCGGGATTCACATTGGCGCTCGTGCTCATGGCTGGTCTACGCGAGAAGCTCGAGCTCGCAGAGGTGCCGGACGTGACGAAGGGGACCGCCATGGCACTGATGATCGCTGGACTGCTTTCGGTGACGTTCATGGGTTTTGGCGGGTTGGGAGGTTAGGGCTCGTGATGTACCACTACCTGATCGGTATCGGAGCCATCCTGCTCTTGTCCACCGCGTGGATTGGCGTGCAGCGGGCGTGGCGGAGGTCGTTTTCCGATTTCGGAACGGACCCCGATGCGCTGGCCGGACGCACGGGATGCCACGGCTGTAACGATTTAGAAGCTTGCCACCGAAGGCCCGAGAGCGGAGCCTGCAAGGCCCGGGAGGAGATGCCATGAACAGTGCGGTTACCCATCTTGAAGACTACGATACCGAGCATCGGTTCGAGGCTACCGTGGTCCGGAGCGAGAGGATCACGCCAGAGGCGTCCGACGTCGAGGTTCGCGAGCTCACCTTGGATCTTCAGCGGCCCGACTTCGAGCTGCAGCTCGGACAAAGCGTCGGTGTGCTCTCACCCGGCTCCAAGGAGTTCGGGCAGGAGCATCACTTTCGTCTTTATAGCGTCGCTGATCTGCCGGAGCGCGGAGGCAGCGGGCTTCCCCGGATCAAAATCGCCGTGCGCCGTGTGAGCTACGTGGACCCATACAGTGGTGAGGAGTACCCGGGTGTCTCCTCGAACTATCTGTGCGACATGGTCGCGGGCGACGCCATCACCATGGCAGGTCCCTACGGCCTGGCGTTCGAAGTGCCGGAGGAGATGGACGCCAACCTCATCCTCATCGGAAGCAGCACGGGCATCGCACCGTTCCGGGCGTTCGTGAAGCACCTCTACAAGAACGTCCCGGGCTGGCGGGGCACCATCACGCTCTTCCACGGCGCCCGAAGCGGGCTCGAGCTTCTCTACATGAACGACGAGCGGGACGATTTCTCCCAGTACTACGATGTCGACACCTTTCAGGCGTTCAAGGCGCTGAGCCCGCGGCCCAGCTGGTCCGCTTCCATCGATTGGGAAGGCGCTCTGGGCCCGCGCAGCGAGAAGCTTTGGAACCTACTTGGGCAACCCAACACCTACGTCTATGTCGCCGGCCTTGCAAAGATGCGCGACGAGCTCGACAAGGCGTTCAGTCAGATCGCTGGCTCCGAACAGAAGTGGGCACGGCGCAGAGCCGAGCTCAGCGCAGGCGGTCGCTGGGTGGAGCTGCTGTACTAGCGCGGCGTCGCCGACCGACTCACTCGTCCCAGAGCGTCTTCGGCGAATAGGTTTCGCCGAGGAACCAGAAACTGCCGTCGACCATTCGATGATGCCGATCGAGCGCGGAGATGGCCTTCATGTCGGCCGGCGTCAACTCGAGATCGCTCGCGGCCCAGTTCTCTGCGATGCGTCCTGGGTTGACCGACTTGGGAATCACGCTGGTCCCGCGAGCGAGTGCCCAGGCGATCAGGACCTGACCCGGCGTGGCTCCATGTGCCGCTGCGATCTGCTGGATCGTCGGATGCTCGGTGAGCAGGACCTCGTCGTGACGGCCCATCATGGCGGCCGAATCCGGCGATCCCAATGGAGAGTACGCCGTGACCGCGACGCCGCGCTCTTTGCACGCGGCGACGAGCGCGTCCTGCTGCAGGTAGGGATGCAACTCGACCTGGTTGACCGCTGGCGTCTGACCTGTCGCGTCGCTCACCGTCTCGATCATCCGCTTGCTGAAGTTCGACACCCCCACTTCACGCGCGAGATCCTGTTCGGACGCTTTTAGCATCGCTTCCCAGGTCGACGCGAGGGGGATTTGGGAAAGGGGGACGAAGTCTTCGGGTCTGCCAGGCAGCGCGACGCCGTGCTGCAAAGCCACGGGCCAGTGAATGAGATAGAGATTTAGATAGTCGAGCTGGAGCTTGCGGAGGCTCGTCTCTAGCGCCGGTCGCACGTGCTCGGGCGCATGCGAGTCGTTCCAGAGCTTGCTGGTGATCCACAGCTCCTCGCGCTTGGCGTCTCCCGCTTGGAACG
>JBARTN010000241.1:0-30930 GCA_049645265.1 Polyangiales bacterium | reverse complement strand
TCGATGATGACGACCTCGCATCGAAGCTGACCGAGCGCCCGTCCGACTCTCTCGAGATCAGAGCGGTCGACACCCGATACCTGAGTCGGCCTGAGCAAGACGCGACGCCAACCCGGCTGACGATCCGGGTCGTGAACGGCGTCGACCGCAATGACTACGCGCACGCGGCCGTAGCGCCGCATCGTCAGCGAGCGCATCTCATCGAGCCAGGCGCCCATGGTCGGAGGCGCGAACACCACGAGCGCCGCGGGCCCGCGCGGATCGACCTCTGCCAAGAAGCGCTTCATCCCGCTGCCGCTCTCGACCGCATGTCGCGAGGAGGACATCACCTTGTGTAGCGCCTCGGAACGATCGGAGGTCGCCTCCGGCGAACCATCGGCTGCAAACTGCCACTCCGAGCCGAGCGCCTCTTCTTCGATGGCCGCCCGCGCCGCCGCAGCGGCCGCTTCGTCGTGCGCGCCCGCGACGAGATAGGCAACCGTCCTTCGCGCGCGGCTCAAGGCCCGCTCCGGAACACGCACCATCAACTTCCTGGTGCGGCCAAACACTTTCCAATGAATGAAGCGCGCTGAATCGCCCGGGACATATCTTCGGAGCTCGACCCGGTCGCCGTCCTCGAGCCCCATCGGATGGGGAAACTCCTCGCCGCCCGTAAGAGAGGTCAGGACCGGCAAACGCCGGATTCCGCCGAGGTGGGGAAGCACCTGGATCGGCCCGAGCTGACGATGCCTCAACACGACCCGCGCCAGACCGAAGGCATCTTGAATCACCAATCGACGCGTGACGGATTCGAAGATTCCGCGCTGACGAAGGGTGACGCGCTCTCTGAGACGCCCGGCTGCTGACTGAGGCTCGACGGGCAGTGCGTCCGGAACCTCCCAGGACCAGCGCAACTGCACCAAGGGCAACCACCACATGGACGGCAGCGAGAATCCGGTCAGCAAAGGCATCCCCGTCTCGAAGGTCGACGTGCGCCAAGAAAACGATGCGCGCCTCAGCCAGATCCAAAGCCCGAGCGCGCTCGACACGACGAGCAAGGTAGAGATCAGCAGAAGCCCGGCTCCGCCATAGCCAAGCACCAGGAGGACCAGATCGAGCTTCTTGAAGCCGAAGCTGATGAGCGCCACCGACGCGACGAGGGCGAGCGCTAGTCCCAGCCAGGTAAGCGGCCAGAGATCCAAGACCCGGCGAGCGACACCCCGGACGCGTACCATTGGTCGCGCTTTCGACGGGGAAACTGCCTGCACCGGGCTCATCAGCGTGATCGTGCCACGGGAGTCTACAAGCTCAACCATTGGAATAAGGCCCCGGCGAACCGGGTTTTGGCCCCCGGAGGTGTCTTGACAGGCTTAGAGCCAGGGGTAACCTCCGCCAGCCCTGGAAAAAGCAACGGATCACGCGCGAGGGAGTTTATGAGCGATGTGATGATCGATGCGCGGGATCTGACCAAGCTCTACGGTACGGTCGCCGCGCTAAAGAACGCCAGTTTTCAAGTTAATCGCGGAGAGGTCGTCGGTTTCCTAGGGCCCAATGGAGCCGGGAAGACGACCACGATGAAGATCCTAACCTGCTTCATTGCGCCTTCCGGAGGGACGGCCCAGGTCGGCGGCGCCGACATCTTCGAGGAGCCCATCGCGGTCCGCGAGCTAATTGGTTATCTGCCTGAGAGTACCCCGCTCTACACCGAGATGTTGGTGCTCGAGTATCTGCAGTTCGTCGGCAAGATGCGCGGGCTTCGCGGTGCAGGTCTCAAGGGGAGGCTCCGCCGGGTCGTCGAGGAAACCAGCCTCGGCGAGGTCATCGGCAAAAGCATCGGCGAGCTTTCGAAGGGCTTTCGTCAGCGTGTCGGTCTTGCGCAGGCGCTGATTCACGAGCCTCCGGTTCTGATCCTCGACGAGCCGATGAGCGGCCTCGACCCGAATCAGGCTTCCGAGATCCGTGAGCTGATTCGAGAGATCGGTCGCGAGCGCACCATCATTCTCTCCACCCACAATCTCGCGGAGGTTCGGGTGACCTGCGGGCGTGTCCTGATCATCTCGCGGGGCCAGCTCGTGGCCGACGACACACCCGACGAGCTCGCCGCGCGCGCCGGCAAACCGCGATTCATTGCGACGCTGAAGCAAAACGGCCACAGCGCCAGCGAAATCCGTGAAGTGTTTTCGGTCATCGGCGATGCGCAGAGCGTGAAAGAGCAGGCGGGCGGAGCGCCTGGAGAGCTGCTGGTCGAAGTCGTGCCCAAGGGCAACCAAGACCTGCGCGCCGAAATCTTTCACGCGGCTGTGTCCGCCAAGCTCGTGCTCCTCGGACTCGAGCAGCGCGGCGAAAACCTCGAAGACGTCTTTCGACAGCTCACCACGGGCAACGAAGGAGCCTCATCATGAGATCGGTCCTCACCATCGCTGGCCGCCAGTTCCGAAGCTACTTCAACGGCCCGGTCGCCTACATCGTCATTTGTATCATCCTGCTAACGCTTGGTTTCTTCTTCTGGAAGACCTTCTTTCTATTCGGTCGCGCGAGCGCTCGAGAGATGTTTCGCTGGCTCGGTTTGATCCTCGTCTTCTCACTTCCTGCGCTCACGATGGGCCTTCTCGCCGAAGAGAAGCGGACCGGCACGATCGAGCTTCTCATCACCATGCCGGTGACCGAGGCGCAGGTGATCGTCGGGAAGTTCCTCGGCGTTTTTGGGCTCTATGCGGTCCTCCTCTCGCTCACCATTAGCTACCCGCTCAGCGTCTCCACGCTCGGCGACCTCGACTGGGGCCCGGTTTGGAGCGGCTACCTCGGATTGTTGCTGCAGGGCTCGGCGGTGCTCGCCATCGGCTTGATGGCCTCCAGTTGGACGAGCAATCAGCTGATCGCGCTCTTTGTCGCGCTGACCTTGAGCGTCTTCTTCTGGGTGCTCGACAAGTTCTTGGCGCTGCTCCCGACGAACGCTGCATCGACCTTGGAGTGGCTTTCGTTCGACTATCATTTCCAAAGCATGGCGCGTGGTGTGGTCGACCTGCGTGACGTGCTCTTCTTCGTTTCCGTGGTCGTATTCGCGCTGGCCGTCGCGTTTCGGGCACTGGAATCGCGGCGGTGGAGCTGAACGATGTCATCCAATGTTCAAAAACGCGCCGCTAGCGAATCGCTGATTTTTCTTCTCATCGTGGGCGGCATCCTGATCTTGCTCAACGTGCTGGCCGCGTACTTCCCGTCGCCCCGGATCGACCTCACGATAAACCAGCTCTTTTCCTTGGCCGAGGGGTCCGAACGGCTCGCCTCGAACCTAGACGACCGCCTCGAGGTCACCGCCTACTTCACCGAGAACCTCCCGCCTCCGTTCAACGCCACCGAGCGGCAGGTACGTGACCTGCTCGCGGAGTACTCGGCCGCGTCGAACGGCCAAATCATCGTTCGCTTCGTCAATCCGAACGACGAGGCGAAGCAGGAGGCCGCGCGCGCCGATGGCGTGCAACCGGTCGCCCATCAGAAGATCGAGGAGGACCAGGTCGCGGTCGTCGAAGGCTACCGAGGCATGGTGCTCCGTTATCTCGATCAGACTCGGACGATTCCGGTCATTCAGGACACCACCGGGCTCGAATACATCATCACCTCGGCGATCAAGGAGCTGGTCGGTGAGCGAAAGCCGATCGGGGTCGTCGGCGGCCACGGCGGCCCCAGCCTCGAGCAAGGGCTCACGAGCCTCAGGTCGGTGCTATCGCTCTACGAAGTCCGCGAAGTCGACGCCACGCAAGACATCGACCCGGCGCTTGCTGCGCTCTTGGTCATCGGCCCCCAGGAACCGTTCAGCGACCAGGAGCTGAGGCGCATCGATCAATACGTGATGCGCGGCGGCTCGCTTGGCGTCTTCGGAGGCGCAGTCGCGGTCGACCTCGGTGGTCAAGGTGGACCTTCGGCCCGAGCGTTGAGCTCGCGCATCGATGGCCTGCTTGGCGCTTGGGGTGTTCGCCTGAGCTCGAAGCTCGTGGCCGATGCGCAGTGCAGCCGCGCGCCGATGGCCGGACCGTTGGGCTTGCAGGTGCTGGTGCCTTACCCGCCCATCCCCGTCCTCCAACTCCAAGAATCGCAACGGGAGCACCCGGTCATGTTCCGACTCGCCTCGCCCATGCTTCCGTTCGTCGCACCGCTCGAGCTGGGGGAGGCGCCCGCAAACGCCACGCTCACCGTGCTCGCAAGCTCATCGCAAGACTCCTGGACGATGTCCGGAGAGACGATTTCACTCGAGCCACGCAATCCAAGAGACTGGCAGATGAGCACGGACGCCGGCCCGTTTGAGCTCATGGTCGCTATCGAGGGCAAGTTGCCTTCGGCGTTTGCGGCCCCGATCAACGAAGACGATGCCAACGCCATCACCGCCCCACCGGTTGCCGAAAAGGACGTCCGTGTCTTGGTCGTGGGCACCGGCTCGTTTCTCGAGGACGCGTTCATGCCACCACGTCCGCAGCAAGGCGAGGTGCAGATGAACGCAGCGCTGGCTCTGGCGCTGAACGCGATCGATTGGCTGGCTGCCGATTCGGACTTGATTGCGATTCGCGCCAAGACGACCGAAGAGCCCGCGCTCGACATTCCGGATTCGGTGCTCGTCGCGGAAAGCACCGCGCTTGCAGCCGCCGAGCAGGGCGACGAAAGCGGCGCCGAGGCGGCACTCGCAGAGCGCAGGGCTGCGATCGAGTCCTGGGATTCCAAGAAGCTCGCCTATCGCTGGGCCAACACGCTCGGGATTCCGTTCCTGGTCGCCCTTTTTGGACTCTTGCGCTGGCGGCAACGCCTGAACAAGAAGAAGACGCTCAAACTCTAAGCAGGGGGAATGCTCGCAATGGAATGGCGAAAGAACCGGATTGCGATTGGAGCCTTGGTGTTCTTCGTGCTGCTCGGCCTGACGGCCTGGGCGGTGAACAGCAGGAACCGTCGACCCACGAGCTCCGGGGAGATTCCGACGATCGAGCTCGACAAGGCTGCGATCACCACGCTCGAGATCACGCGGCCCGAAAGTGGGCGAGTCGTGCTGTCCAAGGTCGACGACGCCTGGCGGTTGATCGAACCCGTCGAGGCCACCGCAGATCAGAACAACGTCGACTCCGCGCTCAATCGGCTCGCCGAGCTCAAGATCAGCCGAATCGTGGCAACGAAGCCGGACCACTACGCACGGCTGCAAGTCGACGACGAGAGCGCCGTGCGAGTCACGGTGAAGGCCGGAGACGAGACCCTCAGTGAACTGATGGTCGGCAAGTACGGCAACGGGATGACCATGGTTCGAATCGACGAACGCACCGAGGTCTTCGGAGCGAACGGCTCGCTTCGCTATGCATTTGACCGTGAGCTCAAGGCCTGGCGCGATCGAAAGGTCGTCAGCGTGACGCCTGGGGACGTGCAATCGATCCGATTCGAAGGTCCGAAGGGGACGTTCGTCTTCGAGCGCGAAGGAGAGGGTTGGGCCGCCCGCAAAGGACACAAAGCCCTGGGCGACTTCGATCCGGAGCAGGTGACGGGCACCGTTTCGACCACAGCACGGCTAGTCGCCTCCGACTTCGCGGGGGCAGACATTTCCGAAGCGAGGGCGGGGCTGACCGAGCCCCGAGCGACAGTGACCTTGGCCTTGGCCGAGAACCCCGATCCGATCGTGCTCGAGCTCGGTGCCGCCACGGAACAAGGGGATGAGCTCTACCTGAGGCGCAGGGGCGAGCCCACGGTCTATGTGATCTCGCAGTACCTCGCGGACCGACTACAGCCCGACGCCGCGGCGTTCAAGGCGCCTAGCACGCCGCCTCCCGCACCGCCGGCGATGCCACCGGCGGGGCCAGCGATGGGAGGACAGCAGCAACCTCAGCTTCCTCCGGAAGTCATGGAGCAACTCCGCGAGCAGATCCGGGCACAGCAAGGACAGCAGCAGCGCTAGCTCCCCGCGCCGAGCCGCCAGCCCGCGACCATGATGGCGCCCCAGCCGACCAAGAAGAGCAGACCACCGAAAGGCGTGATGACTCCAAGCCTCGTCTGGCCGGTAATTGTCATCATGTAAAGGCTTCCGCTGAAGAGCGCGACTCCTGCGACGAACGACCAACCCGCAACCAGCGCCGAGGTGCCTGCACCGCGATGGACGAGCCAGGCCGCCAGTGCGAGAGCCAGCGCATGCGTAAGGTGATAGTGGGCGGCGGTGTTCCACCAGTCCAAGCGTTTGACGCCGTCTGGCAGCGAACCCAGGCGGGATTGCAAGCGATGTGCGCCAAACGCGCCGAGGGCCACGGCGCTAAAGCCGAGCAAGCCCGAAAGAATGACGAAGATTCTAGGCATCGCAGCCCATGATGTGCCAAGTCCTGCACGAGGACCAGGCTGCGCGCTAGCACCTTGCAGGCGAACGCGTTAGGCTCCGCCAGCGACCGGGGTTATTGGAGCTACGACTCGGAGATGACCGCAGATTTCGGCGTAAACCAAGGACTGGTCGAGGAGCAGTTTCTGAAGTGGGCGGATAACCCGCTTGCAGTGGACGAGGCTTGGCGCGCGTACTTCGAAAGCCTCGCGCCAACCGACTGGCCGCAGATCTCGAGCGCAGGGACGATCATGGCGCCCGTCACGGCCACCGGACTACTGAGTCCGGCTCCGCTGCCCTTGGATGGAAACGGCTCACCCGCGCCGGCTGCGCCACGCGCCGTCGCGCTAGTCGACGGCGAGGAGGTTGAGAGCGGCGTACGGTATTCGGTGCTCTTGCCAGCCACCGCGGAAACGACGCTCGAGTCCATCTTCCCCGAGGCGCGCACGTCCTTCCCGCCGTCGTCCGAGTTGCTCGCAGCCAACGAGCTTCAGGCCCGTCTCTCCCTGCTGATCAATGCGCACCGCATGCGCGGTCATCTCTACGCCGACCTGGACCCGCTGGGCTTGCATCGTAAGCCGTCCGAAGAGGAGTTCGTTCTGAAGCGCTACGGGCTCGCCCATGTCGACCCGGACACCATCTTCGCGACGGGAAACATGGCGGGGCCGCCGAACGAATCGCTGCGCTCGATTCTGGCACGCTTGAAAGACACGTACTCGCGAACGATCGGCTCCGAGTTCACCTACCTCGAGAACCGAGAGGCGCGCGATTGGCTCCGCGACCGCATGGAGCTCACCGGGAACCACATCGACCTCAGTCGCGAGCAGCAGGTTCGCATCCTCACCAAGCTCACGGACGCAGAGATCTTCGAGCAATTTCTGCACACGAAGTACACCGGCGCCAAGCGCTTCTCGCTCGAAGGCGGCGAAAGCGTGATCCCGATGCTGGACATCCTCACTGAGCGCGCATCCGAGCTGGGCGTGGAGGAAATGGTCATCGGCATGGCGCACCGCGGCCGGCTCAACGTGATGGTCAACATCATGGAGATGAACGTGCGGCAGATCTTCGCAGGATTCGAGGACGACGACCCGGAGAAGTACGTTGGCACCGGCGACGTGAAGTACCACCTCGGCTACTCGCTCGATCGCAAGACGGCGAGCGGTAAGAACATGCACATGACGTTGGCCTTCAATCCGAGTCATCTGGAGTTCGTGAACCCGGTGGTCGAAGGCCGCGTGCGCGCTAAGCAAGATCGCAAAGCGGATGACGAACGGCTCACCGTACTGCCTCTTTTGATTCATGGCGATGCCGCATTCGTCGGCCAAGGTGTGGTCGCCGAGACGCTGAATCTGAGCCGGCTCCCGGCGTATGAAACCGGCGGCACGGTTCACGTCGTCATCAACAACCAGATCGGCTTCACCACCAACCCCGAAGACTCGCGCTCGACCGCGTACTGCACCGACATCACTCGGATGCTTCGCTGCCCGGTGTTCCACGTGAACGGAGAGGATCCGGAAGCGGTGGCCCAGGCCGTGACTTTGGCCACCGAATACCGGCAGCGCTTCCACGGAGACGTGGTGCTCGATCTGTTCTGCTACCGAAAATACGGCCACAACGAAGGCGACGAGCCGCGATTCACCCAGCCCGAGATGTACGCGGCGATCGACCGAAAGAAGACGGTCCGCGAGGTGTACATCGACCACCTCATCAAGACGGGAAAGCTGACCACCCAGCAAGCCGACGAGATCAAGGTCCAGCGCCAGCAAGAGCTGGAACGCGCGCTCGATGACACGCGCAATAACGGGAACTACGACCTCATCCCAGCCACGATGCTGGGCCTCTGGACGGAATACCGGGGCGGCAGCGATTTGGACGTACCGGACGCGGATACGCGATTTCCGAAAGCAAAGCTCATCGATGCACTCGACAAGCTGACGAGCTACCCCGACTGGTTCACCCCGCACCCGCGCATCCAGCGCTTCGTTCTCGACAAGCAAATCAAAGTCATGGAGACGGGCGAAGGCGTCGATTGGGGCACCGCCGAGAACCTCGCATTCGCAAGTCTTCTCCTCGATGGCGTTCGCTGTAGGCTAACCGGCCAGGATGTCCGCCGCGGCACCTTCAGCCACCGGCACGCGGTGATCTTCGACGAGAAGACCGGTCGCCGGTACACCCGGCTCGGGCACCTGAGTGACGACCAGGCACACTTGGAGATCTATGACAGCCCGCTTTCGGAAGTCGGCGTCGTGGGCTTCGAATGGGGGTACTCGCTCGACTCGCCGGATGCCTTGGTTTGCTGGGAGGCGCAGTTCGGCGACTTCGTGAACGTCGCCCAGGTGATCATCGACCAGTTCATCTCCTCGTCCGAAGACAAGTGGCAGCGCCTGAGCGGCCTGGTCATGCTGCTCCCTCACGGCATGGAGGGCCAGGGGCCCGAGCACTCGAGCGCGAGGCTCGAGCGCTTCCTCTTGCTCTGCGCCGAAGACAACATGCAAGTCGTCAACCTCACGACCCCGGCGCAGCTCTTTCACTGCCTGCGGCGTCAGGTCCTTCGTCCCTGGCGCAAGCCCTTAATCGTCATGAGCCCGAAGAGCCTGCTGCGACACCGCCGCGCCGTCAGCACCTTGGACGAGCTCGTTGAAGGGTCGTTCCAGCGAATCATCCCCGACGACCCCGCCGTGGAGCCGAGCAAGGTTCGACGCCTCGCACTCTGCAGCGGGAAGATCTACTACGACCTACTGGATCGCCGGGACGAAACCAAAGTCGACAACATCGGAATCATACGCGTCGAGCAGCTCTATCCGCTCCGTGCAAGCGAGCTCCAGGCGCGCCTGGCCCCGTACCCTGCAGACGTCGATTTGGTATGGGTCCAAGAGGAACCTTGGAACATGGGCGCCTGGTACTTCATGCGCGCGCGGCTCCCGGAAATTTTCGGGGATGAGCAACCGTTGCGTTGCATCGCCCGGCCGGAAAGCGCGAGCCCTGCAACGGGTTCCGGCGCCTCGCACAAGCTCGAACAACGGATGCTGGTCGACGAAGTGTTTCACTAGCGGGCGATCGACCATACGATCGGAGAACGGCTCGGGACGGGCGTGCCCGGTCGCGGGGTACCCGCTCGGCTGGCTCCCTGAGACACCGCACGTCTGGCCTCGCGCCCCACTCCCTGTGCTGCCCTTCCCGAGCCGTTCTCCTATGTACGATTCGACACGCTGACACTGACGCTGGCGCGGCAATTGAAAACGGCCCCGTCCGAGGACGAGGCCGCTTCGTGTATCGATGCAAGCGTTACTGCGACGCCTTGACCGAAATCTTCCGCGGCGTTGGTGCTTCCTTTTTGGGAAGCCGGAGCTCGAGCACCCCGTCCTTCAGGTCGGCGCTGATGTGGTCGGCGTCGACCGTTTCGGGGAGGCTGAACGAGCGGGTGAAGCTGCCGTACTGGCGCTCGACGCGACGATAGGTGCCCTCGGTCTCTTCTATCTCGACTTTGCGTTCGCCGCTGAGCGTGAGAACCTTGTTCTCGACGTCGACCTTGACCTCATCCGCGGTCAGGCCCGGAACCTCAGCGTCTACGTAAAAAGCATCGGCCTCTTCGCGGATGTCGACCGCGACTTGAAACGCTTGCTTTGCAAGCCCCCTGCCACCTAGGAGGTGGTCATGGAGGCGATTCATCTCTTCAAATGGATCCCATCGAACCAACATGATGTACTCCTCCGTCAACCTGCGTCTGCAGGCCCGGTAACGGTCGGATCAAGCCGCGACGCCACCATCGCGCCTCAGCCATCTTCCAACGATAGACGTAAACTAAGCATGGAAACCGCGGTGTCAACTCTCGAATTGACTGCATTTTCCGGTGCGATAGGCTACCCGCAGATGAGGGTTTCAACGCTCGTGCTCCTGCTAGCGGTGATGGGTGGCGCGTTACCGGCCGGCTGCGTCGAGGATGTGCGCTTCAATCCGTCTGGCTGCGATGTGCACGTCCGCGGGCGTTGGCTCGTCGACGGGCAGAACCCGACCGCGGAGATATGCGGCAACATCGCATTGGTCGAGCTCGCGATCATCAACGAGCCGGAGCTCCAGTTCTGGGCGGCGCCGGAGTTCACGCTGCGATGCGATGCACTGAGTGACTCCAACGCGGTAGTCATCGACGGGGAGGCGTACCTCGACACGATCCTGGTGACGCGCAACCGCTGCGACGGCACCGGCAGGATTCTCAAAAGACCGCCGGTGGAGGAGGCCCAGCAGTACAAGTCGCGGTGGCGCGCGACCACGGGCCTCAAGTTCGTCGTCGACTGCTCACCGATCCAAACGACCCCGATCACGACCATCGACGGTAGCACCGACCTGATCCTGGATGTGGGCACGGTGGACTTTCGAACCATGGATGCCGGCGTGGAATGCCCAGCGCCTTGATCCCTTGCAAACGAACCCTAGGATAGCCATACCAACCCTGTGTTCCGCTTTCCGCCACTCACCCCGTTCGTGAAAAAGCTGCTGATCGCGCTCTTTGGTGCCTGGATTGTGCAGATCCTCCTTCAGAACTGGGCCAGCGTGCCGATTTTCGAGCTCTTTGCGCTCAACACGGCGCAGCCAGGAGTCGCGACGCTCTGGCAGCTCGGCACCCATGTGCTGGCTTTTCCTACCGGTCCGCAGGCCGTGTTCTCCATGCTGATCATGCTGGTCTTCCTCTGGTGGATGCTCGCGCCGTTCGAGCAGCGCTTCGGTGAAAAGCGCACCATTCAGCTTTGCGCCGTCGCGGTGCTTTCATCGGCCATCTTGGCGCTCATCGTCGGGCTGCTGGTTCCGAATCCATCAGCTTTGTACGGCGCGCAGGCGATGCTCTTGGGCTCGATTGCCGCCTTCGCGTGGTCGTACCGCGGACAAGGGCGCATGAGCTTCTTCGGCGTCGTCGAAATGAAGCCCGTGCACATCATTTATCTGGTGCTCGCGTTGAGCGTTTTGATGTTCATCACCTCCGGCGACGCAGTCGCGCTCGCGGCAGACATCGGCGCCATCGGTGGGGGCATGGCCTTCATCGAGTGGCTACGGCGGCCTCCAAGCGGCCGGCGCCGTCGGCCGAAACGGCGAAAAAAGAAGAACCCCTTGGATGTGGTGCAGGGTGGTCGCGCCGACGAGCCGCGCTGGCTAAACTAGCGCGATGCGTCGAACCGCGCTCATTCCGGTGCTGTTTCTCGCTGCGCTGTTGTTCGCGACATTGCTCGGCTGCGGCAGCTCCCCCAGGAGCGAATTCCTGACGCCCGTGTACGACGCTTGCTTCACCGTCGACGAATGTGTCGAAACGGCGACGCTTTGCAAGGAGCTCATCGTGGAGTTCGCCGGCCTCGACTACATCAATTCGATCTGCACCTTGACCTGCGTGGCCGAAGGCCCCCTCTCCGACGACTGCCCGCGAGCCGTGGTTGGACTCTTCGGTAGCTGTTACCCGTCCAGCGTCGCGGGCGGCATCGACGACACCTTGATTTGTTTCGATCCCTGCTTTTTCGACGAGGACTGCCAGGAGGGCTTCCGCTGCCTGGGCGCAGCGGGCTTGTGTGGAGCCGACCTCGGCTCCTGCCCCATCGACGAAACCGACGCGATCTGCGTACCTGGGCCCTTGTGACGCTTTTGAGGCTCGGTCCGCAAGCGCGTGCTAATCCCTTCGCATGAACCTGTGCCGATCGCAGCGCCGGGCTGCCGTCCTGCTCATGTTTGTCGCGGGAGGTCTCGTTTGGGGTTGCTCGGGGCGCAAGCAGGTTCCTTTCGGCCTGCGGGATGCAGGCCGAGATTCAGGTGAGCCCGCGACCGAAGTGGAGGAGGGAGAGCCCGAGCTGCCAGTTGGGGAGGCTTTCGGGCGCGACCAGGTGGAGGTTCGAGTCGCCGAGTCCACGTTGGTTCTCAAAGTGGGCTATGCGTTGGCCGCGCTGCAATTGAATCTCGACGGAAGCGAGCCGGTCGATGCCCTCATCGTGTCGGCGGACCCGCAAGAGGTTCGGCTCCAGGCCGCTTACCCTCGGGGCCTGGACGTCTCCGCACGGGCCATCGATTCCTTCCTCGTGCCTGCTCATTGCGTCGAACCGACCGCGAGTATCCGACAGCTTTCGAGCTCCTTGGTCGCGGCTCGCGTCGAGCACAGCTGCGAGACGGGAAAACGAACCAACTTGTGGCTCGTCACGATCGAGGCCCAGCCGCGCGTACGAGAACGGATCACCATCCTGCCGCCGAATGAGCAATCGAGCGTGGAAATCGAGATCGAGATCGCCGTGGAAGATCGCGACGCGGACGGCTACGAAGACGTGGTTGCGAGCCTGCGCATCGGCAAGACAGGCATCCCTTTGGCATGGCTGAACAGGCCAGGTGGCTTCGCGAGAGATGTTTCGCAACCCGAGGCAAGCCTGAAAGAGCTCGCGGACGGAGCCTGGGAATCGCTCAGCGCGAATCCCACGAGCGCCGACGCACGCGCGCTTGCCGTCCTCGATGCGTTCGTCGCACTCTGCCGCGAAAGCGGTGCAGCCCGCGTCGGGCTTTCGGGGACACAGGGCTTGCAATGTCAGCAGTCGCCTGCAACGGCGCGCGCTGCTTCGGTGGCCATGTCCGCGGCGATTCGGCGAGGAAGCTTCGTTCGAGCGCTCGAGCTGCAGCGCTGGTGGCAAAATTCGGCACTCGAACCGAGCCCCGAAGAGCGCGACCTCGTTCAAGCCGCCTGGCGCAAGACGAAAGCCAATGCGGTGGCGACTTGGCGCGCGATCGACAGCGAGGGCAGCCAGGCTTCACTCTACTTCCGAGACGCCGACACCCTAGTCATCGACGGGCGGGCCCCTCGCCAGGTCCAGCTCAGCTCGGGGATCAAAACGCAACTCTCGGAGGCCGAGCTCGTGCCCGCGATTCGTGATCCGAGTGGTCGCTTCGCCGTTCGGTCGGTGCGTGCGACCTGCGCGGGCTTCGAAGCGGAGCTCGGTCCCATCCGCGGCAAGCGAAGCCATCGAGCACCGATCGAGAGGCGGTCCAGTAAGGCGCCCTGCAAGACTCCAATCGATCGACCCGCGACGGTCTTCGAGTGGGCAGTGCTTGGCTGGGCGCCGCAGGGGCTCGTTGCCGCGTCTGGAGACTTACTCCGGGTCGTGCCACTCAATCAGTTCGCAAAACCGGCGGGTCAGCCGATCGACCTGAGCACGACCAGCCCCTTGCCCGCTCCGATTCGCGGCGCTCGGATCACTGCGGACGGTGCACGCTACGTGATTCCGCACCCGGAGGGCGTCGTCGTGCGCGACTGGCGCAACAGCGGTGCGGGGCTCTGGCTGCGGCCTGCGGATTGGGACAACGTCCCCGGCGACCTCCGCAGCATCGCCATCAGCCCTGACGGCCGCAAGATCGCCCTACAAAAAGGCAGTGAGATCCGGCTACTGAGCTGGTAGTGAGCCGCGACTGTGACGATGGATCCGCGATGGTATAGTCCCGGCGCATTGCGCTGCAGCCCGCAACTCCTGTTGGCACTGGTCGTGCTGTTGGTGGTCGCCGCCTGTAGCGGCGCCCGCTCGCGTCCGTCTACGCCCTGCATGTCGGACGCGGAGTGCCGGGCAGATCGAATCTGTCACGAAGGGAAGTGTCGCTTCGTCGAAGAGGTAGTCGCCGAGCTTGCGACACCCGTGGCCGGGGCGGACGTCGCTGAATCGGGCGCGACACCTCGAAACGCCAACGGCTTCATGGGAGACGCGGCACACACCGGGCGGAGCGAGAACCGCGGCCCGTCGGCCAGCCCCTCCCCGGCCTGGACCTACCAAACCGGAGCCCGCGTGTTTGCATCACCCGTCGTCGGAAACGACGGCACCGTGTACGTCGGTTCGCTGGATGGGCAGTTCGTCGCATTGAATCCTGACGGCTCGCTGAAGTGGCGGTACGCGGCGGGGCAGAAAATCTACCCGAGCGCGCTCGTCGCGGGCTCGTCGATCATCTTCGGAACACACCAACGAGAGCTCGTGTCGCTTTCGCTTCAAGGACAGCCCCGCTGGAAGCTTCCCCTTCAGGACGTCGTGGATGCATCGGCCACCCTGGGCCCCGACGGACGGGTCTACGTCGTAGCCAACGGCGCCTATGCCGTCGATCTCCTCGGCCGGCTACACTGGCACAAACCGACGGCCGACCACGTTCGAACCGCCCCGGTGATTCACCCCGCACGCCTGGTGATCATCGGCACGACGGAAGGTTCGCTGGTCGCGCTTCGGCCCGACGGATCGCTAGCCTGGTCGGTACAGCTCCGCGGCGCCATCGAGGGCGCTGCATCGGTCGATGACGAGGGGTACATCTATACGGGCACGGCTCGCGGGGAAATCGTTCAAGTCGATCAGACGGGCGCTGTGCGCTGGAAATTCAAGACAGGCGACGAGGTACGAGCCACCCCGGCAATCGCGCGAGACGGCACGATCATCGTCGGCTCGTATGACGGGAGCGTCTATGCCATAAGCCCCTCGGGCGCTCTTCGCTGGAAGGTCGCCACCGGAGGCCGCGTACGCGCCTCAGCCCGAATCGATGCGGATGGTCGCATCTACGTGGGCTCCCAAGACAACTTCCTCTACTGCATCGACCCCAGCGGTTCTGTGCTCTGGCGATACAACGTCGGCCAGGACGTCGACTCGACAGTGGAGATTGGATCCGACGGCACACTGTATTTTGGATCCGATGACGGCGGGGTTCACGCCCTGCGATAGAAACGATGAACGAAGACATTCCCGAGAAGAACGAGATCCTGCAGGTACTGCAGGCACACGGCCCTCGTGCGATGCACGTGGGCGAACTTTGCGGACGGCTCGATATTCCGCGCAAGGCCAAGGACGAAGTCGTCCGGCGCCTACTCTTGCTTGCTGACGAAAATCTCGTCACCGAGCTTCCAGGCCTGCGTTTTCGCGCGCTCGCCGCACCAAAGAAGGCAAAGCGCGGGCGCGAGCAAGTCAAGGCCGGCCGCGGCCGGGGCCGCAAAGCCCAAGAAAGGCAGGAGGCGGTCCCGCCGGTCACTCCCCCGATCGAAGGTCGGCTGACGATGACCCGCCAAGGCTACGGCTTCGTCAAGGTCTACGACGGTAGCTCCGACGTGTTCATCCCACCCGATGCGGTGGGTCCAGCCCTGCACGGCGACACCGTACAACTTCGGGCGAAGCCCTCGTCCAAGGGCCGGGACGGGCACATCGTGGGGATCGTCACGCGGCGGCCGAAAGAGGTCACTGGCACCCTGCATCCGAGGGGCCGAGGGATGAGCTTCGAGCCGGACGACGACCGGCTCCCTTCGCCCATGCGTGTGGTCGGAACGGTCCCCAAGTCGGTTCGACAGGGCGACGTGACGCTCGCCGAGATCGTGACCTTCCCGCAGAAGCGGGAGGATAGGCCCGAGGTGCGCGTCCTCGAAGTGCTCGGCGCACAAGGGGTTGCACGCATCGAGGTCGAGAAGATCAAGATTCGCGACGGGATCCGAGAAGCGTTCCCAGATGATGTCGAACAAGAAGCGGCCGCCTTGCCGGCGCGCGTGGACAAAGACGTTGCGGAGCGCCGCGAAGATCTGCGTGGCCTCGACTTGGTCACGATCGATCCGGAAACCGCGCGAGACCACGACGACGCGATTTGGGTCGAGCGGGAGAAAAGCGGCTTTCATCTCATCGTCGCCATCGCAGATGTGTCTCACTACGTCACCGCAGGCACGGCGATGGACCGTGAAGCGATCATCCGCGGCACCAGTGTCTATCTGCCGGACCGCGCCATCCCGATGCTGCCGCCCGAGCTCTCGACCAACCTGGCATCGCTCGTGCCGAACCGCGATCGCCTCTGCATGGCCGTCGAGATGCACATCGACGAGAAGGGCCACGTCTCCTCGCATCGTATTTTCGAAGCCGTGATGCGGTCGCATGGGAAGCTCTATTACGAAGGCGTCGCGCGAGCGCTGGGGCTCACTCAGCATGGCCCGCATCAGCCGTCTGCCGAAAAGCGAATCCCGACATTGAAGATCCTGCTCGACCTTTCGAAACGGCTGCGGGCACGTCGTCTGAAGCGAGGGTCGCTCGACTTCGACCTTCCCGAAGGAAAGATCGTCCTCGACGAGCACGGGGAGCCCAAGGAAATCGTGCAGTCCCGCAAGGACCCTGGGATTCGGCAGGCCTACCGCATCGTCGAGGACATGATGCTGGTGACCAACGAAACCGTCGCCGCCCACCTCAAGCGACACGCGGCTCCGGGCGTCTTTCGGGTCCACGGCAAGCCCGACCCCGAACGCATCTCGATGTTCTGCCAGGTGGCGAAATCGTTCGGCTACGAGCTCGACGAGGAATCGGCCGGAACGCCCAAGCAGCTCAGTCGATTCCTCGCCCGTATCGAAGGGACGAATGAGGCTCCGCTGCTTCGCTATCTGCTTCTGCGCGCAATGCAACAGGCTATCTACGATACCGATCCAACGACCGGGCACTTCGCGCTTGCCGCGAAAGACTACCTGCACTTCACTTCTCCGATTCGACGCTACCCGGACTTGATGGTCCATCGCGTCCTTCGGAGCCTGATCCGCCACGAGAGTCTCGATGCGGCTGCGCTTCGACCGCGACTACAGCGCTTCGCAGCACAGGCCAGCGATTCCGAGCGGCGCGCGATGATCGTGGAACGAGACGTCATGGACGTTTACCGCGTGCTCTACATGCAGGACCACATCGGGGAAGAGTTCGACGGACGCATCTCGGGCTTTGCACCGTTCGGGATTTTCGTTCAGCTCGAAGACCCCTTCGTGAGTGTCTTGCTTCCCTTCGAGCAGCTCGACGACACCTTCGAACCGGACGACCTCGGCATTCGTTTGATCGGTGTGCGCACGTCGAAGATCTTCACCATGAACGACCCGGTTACCGTGCGTATCGAAGAGGCCAACGTACAATCGCGGAACGTCATCGGCTCTCTATTGCAGCACCAGCCAGCAGCTGCGCCGACCGAGGCGCGGAGAAGGCAGGGACGCGGCCCTGACAAGCGACGCGATCCTGAGAAGCAACGGGGTAGCGAGCCCGGGAAGAAGCGTGGTGCGCCGAAAAGGAAGCGCAGTGCCGAGAAACAACGGCAGCAAGAACCGCGAAAGCGGCCACGACGCGCCCGGCCTAAGTGATGGGGCGAAGACGACGACCGAGCCTGGCGGTGCCTGAGCTGATCGTTCGCAAGCGCGATGGAAAAAAGCTCGCAGACGACGACATGCGCAGCCTCGTCGCCGGCTTCATGGACGGCTCGGTCACCGATTACCAGATGAGCGCGTTCGCGATGGCCGTCTACTTCCAGGGGATGGACTTCGACGAAACCATGGCGCTGACACTCGCGATGCGCGACAGTGGAAGGGTCCTCGACTTCGACGCGATCGACGGCGCGAAGGTGGACAAGCACTCGACAGGAGGCGTCGGAGACAAGGTCAGCATCTGCCTCGCGCCGATCGTCGCGGCCTGTGGCGTAACGGTGCCGATGATGAGCGGCCGGGGCCTTGGGCACACCGGCGGCACACTCGACAAGCTCGAGGCGATTCCCGGATTCCGAGTCGATCTCTCGGTGCGGGAGTTTCGCACGCAGCTCCGAGAAATCGGCTGCGCGCTGATCGGTCAAACCGGTGACCTCGCGCCTGCGGACAAACGCCTGTACGCACTGCGGGACGTCACTGGAACGGTCGAGTCGATCCCGCTGATCACCTCGAGCATTCTGTCGAAGAAGCTCGCGGAGGGGATCGACGCGCTGGTGCTGGATGTGAAAGTAGGTCGCGGTGCGTTCATGAAGACCGAGTCGGATGCCAGGGCGCTGGCGCGATCTCTCGTGCGCGTCGGAAGCCTCGTGGGCAAACGGGTCTCCGCGCTGCTGACCGACATGAACAGCCCGATTGGCTACACGATTGGGAACGCACTCGAAACCAGCGAGGCGCTCGAAATTCTTCACGGCGAAGGGCCCGACGATCTGCGGGAGCTGAGCTACGAGCTGGCGGTCGAGATGCTGCGGGCCGCGGGCGTCGCGAAAACCAAGGCCCAGGCGCGACGACGTGTCGAGCTGGCCGTGAAAGATGGGAGCGCTCTCGAAAGGATGCGGCAAATCGTCGGCGCGCAAGGAGGAGATCCGGCCGTGGTGGACGCACCTGATCGACTTGCGCTCGGACGTCACCGATCGACGATTCGCGCCACAGAAGATGGCTACGTCACGGAGCTCGATCCCCTCGAGCTAGGGTATGTATCGATGGGTCTGGGCGCGGGCCGCAGCCAATCGGACGACAGCGTGGATTGGGGAGCTGGGATCCGACTGCACCTGCAGCGCGGTGATCAAGTCCGGGCGGGTGACAAGCTTGCCACTTTGTATGCGTCGCGGAGTGCGTTGCTCGGTCCGGGCGCAGACCGTGCCGCTTCAGCAATTCGAATCGGAAAGCGGCGCCCCACCCCGCGCGACCGGATCATTGGGACGATTCGCCGCTGAGCGTGCAGCCTCCATGGGCAGGCGCGCTGATCTGTGCGCGAAGGTCGCCGTATTCGGGCGAATCCACGTAGCTCGTGTCGGGGAAGTCGGAGCTCGCCGCATACCGTTCGCCGAGCGCCTCGATGAAATCGGCCCCGCTTGCCTGCTCGAGCGCAGCAAGGACGCGCGATGCGCTGACCAGGCCGCCCTCCTCTTGCCACTCGCGCTGCGCATCGCTGAGCACAGTGAGCAGCGAGCTCTCTCCATGGCTGCGGCGACGAAGCCGGAGATCGGTTTCCAGCGCGAAGGCGGTGCCTGCCCAGTAAACACGTTGGTAGGCTCCAGTCCTGTTCATACTTCGGCTCTCGTCGGAGAGTGGTCGCCCGGAGCCGGAACGCCGGCCGCGCTCGAAGCCTTCGCGCAGGCGCCTCCAGGTCCGGTCGCTGCTCTGCAGGCCACAGCGTGCCCGGAGCACCTCCTGGAGGTACGTCGCGATTCCTTCGGAGAGCCAGCGGTCTTTGGCGTGCAGCCGGGGCAGCCAGAAGTGCGAGAGCTCGTGAATGGCCACCCAATCCGCTTCGAGGTCAGCCACTTCGGCATCGACGGACGGAAGGAGCAGAATCGACGAACCACCGCCCCTTCGCACCATCCCGAAAGCGACCTCAACGCCTGCGTCATCTACGGGGACGATGACGAACTGAAGACGATCACCGGGAAACCGACCCCCGACCGACGCAGTGGTCTGGACGGCCCGAGTGAGCCAACGGCGAACGTCCCCATCGAGCGGAGTAGCTCCGAGACGTGCGACTTCGACACGCGTGTTGGCAACCGAGAACGCTTGCCGGTCGAACACCCCAAACACGCCAAACGTCTCGACGAAGAAGGCGTTTCGGTTCGGCTGGTAGGCGCCGTTGGATTGCGGCCATGACAAAGACACCTGTCCGTCGCCAGGAAGCGCGAAACGAACCGATGTGCTCACCTCCGTGGGAAACGGTTCGGGGCGCCAGAGCCATTGGGTCTGAGAAAGGACCACGGCGGAAGAATCCCCGAGCCTGAACCGACTCCGTTCGAACCGGGTTTCGTACTCCACGCACGCGGGCTGGATTTGCTGACTCAGCCGGATTCGACCGTCACGGGTCTCGAGAGGGATGCCATCGATCCAAGCGCCCCGTAGCCGCCTAGCAGCGCTCGTATCCATGGGAACCAACCCCGCCAAAGCCAGGCCGTTGAAGCATGCGCGGACGCGAGCGCCGCCAAGATTGTCAAAAATTGTAACCGTGTAGTGCGCAATCCCAACCGAATCCGGCTCGACGGGAGCGCGATCTGCCCCGTGGGCGCACGAAACGAGGCAAAGCAGCCCTGCGATCCTTCCAACGTTCACCACGATCTAAGTCCTCAGGATCTATGGGGTATTCGACCCAGATTGCCAGCAGCCCAGGGAATTAATTCAAGTGAAACATCTGCGCACGGCGGACGTAGAGCATGTCATGACGCACGCTTCGCTTTTGGATTGCGACGAGCGATCCCTTTCGCTAGCGTGCCTCCATGGGAAGCGGAGGTATGGGATTGGTCCCTGAGGCCGCGTTGCATCACCGGGGGCGGTTTGAATGCTCCGGATGCTCGTACGAACAAATAGAGGGTAGACAAACATGAACTCAGCACTCAAGCACACGATCATCGCGATGGCGACTGCGGCACTCACTGTGACGGCCGGATGCAAGTCGGACGATGGTCCGGAAGCCGCCGAGTCGACGACAGGCGCCGAGACTGCTGCCGCAGCCGAAGCCTCTTGCGGCGAAGGCAGCTGCAGTGGAGCGAAGGACGGCGCCGAAAAGGCAGGCGATGCAGCGGAAGCTTCCTGCGGCGAAGGCAGCTGCGGCGGCGCGAAGGAGTAGTCCAAGCGCGTGGCGCTACCCTGAACGGGGCAGCACGGTATTTGGAGCCGCGGCGGCTTTTGTCGCTGCGGCTCATCTTTTTTCGGGACCCGCATGAGTCGAAACATCAGCGCTGAGCTCAAGAGCAGGGTCAATGGAATCGGCCTCGGCTTGCGCTACGACCTCGCAACCGAGCTCCTCGAACGTCAGCCGGAAACGGTTTCGTGGTTGGAGATTCATCCGGAAAACTATGTGAATCGAGGCGGCCGTTACCAGGAGATGCTCGACCTGGCGCGGCAAGACTGGCCCATCGTCACCCACGGGCTCAGCACCTGCCTCGGCGCGCCCGAGCCATTCGACGCCAGCTACCTCCGGGAGCTGCGGGCGTTCTTGTCCGACGTCGAGGTCCCTTGGCACAGCGAGCATCTATGTCTCGGGGGAGTCGACGATCGTTTCTTTCACGACTTGTTACCGCTTCCTTTCACCGAGGAGGCGGCGCGAATCGCATCGCAGCGATTGATCGAAGTGAGAGACGCAATTGACCTGCCCTTGGCCTTGGAGAATGCGAGTTACTACGCGCCGCAATGCGAAGATGGATTGGCGGAGGCGGATTTCGTGGTCGAGGTCTTGGAACGCGCGGACGCGAAGCTGCTTCTGGACGTCAACAACATCTACGTAAACGGTCGCAACTTCGACTTCGACCCCAAAGCTTATATCGACAAGATCCCGCCCGACCGCGTCGTGCAGGTCCACGTCGCCGGTCACTTCGTGCGAGGCGACGGACTGCGCATCGACACGCATGGCGAACCCGTGCCGAACGAGGTGTATCAACTCCTCGACTACACGCTGCGAAAGATCGGGCCGGTGCCGGTATTGCTCGAGCGGGACAACAATGTGCCGCCACTAGACGAGCTTCTCGCGGAGGTCGATGTGCTCTGGAAGATCTATCGCAGCGCGACGGAGGACGAACATGCTGGCTGATCGCGCCAAAGCCATGCAGCGCGTTTGCTTTGACGCCGAGCCGAGTGAGGCGGACCTCGAGCTTCTGGGGTCCCCCGAGCGCTGGCTGGTGTATCGAGAGCTCGTCCAGAACAGGCTCGTCCAGGTGATCAACGTCGCATTCGCTCGCACCAAAGCGGCGATCGGAGACCGGGCCTTTCGTCGTACCGTCGCGGAGTGGCTGAGCGCGGGCGGGCCCAAGACACGGTACCTGCGCGCCGTACCCGCGGAGCTGGCAGATTTCGCGATTCCCATCTGGCAAGACACCGAAGTGTCTTGGCTGGCCGAGCTCGCGCGCTTCGAGATCGCCAGCTGGAATGTGCGGCATGCACCGAGGGACCCAAAACCCGAAACCGAGTTCGCATTCGATCGAAGGCCGGTGCTCAGCCCTGCCGTCGAGGTCATCCGCCTCGAGTATCCGGTCCACAAGGCGCCCACACCGGCCGCAGGATACGAGCCCGAACCAACCTTCCTCTGCGTCTACCGGGATACCGATCACCGAGCGTCGACGAAAACGCTGAACCCCTTGGCTGCCGACCTCCTCAGTGCCTGGAAACGCGCCGATGAAACCGTTGCAGAGTCGGTCCAACGCATCGCCGCCAAGCACCACACGGAAATCGGCCCAGCCTTCGTAGAAAAACTCTCCGCAATCATCGCCGACTTCATCATTGGGGGACACTCTCCCCCCCCTGCTCAGTAGCCCTCCACCTTGCTGATGATTTCGTTCATGATTTCGCGGGTGCCACCGCCGATGGGGTAGAGGCGGGCATCGCGATAGAGGCGCTCTACGACGTACTCGCGCATGTAGCCGTATCCGCCGTGGATTTGAACCGCTTGGTCGCAGACCCGTGAGCACATGTCGGTTGCCGTGTTCTTGGCCATCGCCGCCAAGGACGGCGTTTGCTCTCCATTGAGGAAGCGTGTGACGCACTCTCCAGTGAGTGCGCGTGCAGCGGCAATGTCGGTAGCCATATCGGCGAGCTTGTGCCGGACCACCTGAAAGCCCGACAGCGACTTGCCGAACGCGTGTCGCTGCTTGGCGTACTCGACCGACTCCCGATAGGCGAGCTCGGCGATCGCAACGCACTGTCCCGCGAGCATGAGTCGCTCGGTGACGAAGTTGGTCATGATCATCAGGAAGCCCGCACCCTCCTGACCGATGAGGTTCTCCACCGGCACGCGGCAGTCCTCGAACGCAAGCTCGGCCGTGTCGCTGGCCCACCAGCCGGTCTTTTTGAGCTTGCTGGCCACGCTGAAGCCGGGGGTGTCGCTGTCGATGATCAGCATCGAAATGCCGCCGTGGCCCTCGCCTCCGGTCCGCACCGCAGTGGTCAGGAAGTCCGCGCGCGTGCCGGAAGTGATGAAGGTCTTGGCACCGTTCACGATATAGTGGTCGCCGTCGCGGACCGCCTTCGTCATGACGGCCGCGACGTCGCTTCCTCCGCCCGGCTCGGTGATGCCGAGCGCGGAAACCTTGTCACCGCGGAGCGTCGGTCGAACGTAGCGCTCCTTTTGCGCGTCGGTCCCGAACTTCACGATCGGAGGCAGCGCAATACCGTGGCTGCCGAGCCCCACGCAGGTTCCCACCGACTTCCCGGCGATCACCATTTCTTCAGCGGCCACGACGACGTGGCTCAAGTCGCCGCCGTCACCACCCAGCTCCTCCGGATACCCAGTCCCTAGGAAGCCGGCTGCCGCAGACTGCTGATAGAGGTCGCGAGGAAACTCATTGGCCTCTTCCCATGCATGCGCGTGCGGCGCGATCGCGGAAGCCGCGAACCGCCGCACCTGTTCACGCAGCGCGCGATGCTCGTCCGTTTCGAATAGATAGCTCTTCATTACCCTTCTCCGCTTCGCTAACTCTACACGGCCCCGCCGTCGTGAGTTAGACGAAATCTAGGTCGGGGAGTCCCCGAGCTGACTACTCTTCGCTGGCAGCGGCAGCAACGGGCTCTGGCTCGAGGAAGGCCCGCGCCGGTGCAAGCGCCTTCACTGCATCGTCCGCGACCACCATGTCGATCTTGTTGTACGCACCAAGGCCCGTACCGGCGGGAAGCAGCCGTCCCATGATCACGTTTTCCTTTAGACCTCGAAGCTCATCGAGCTTGCCACTGATCGCGGCCTCGGTGAGCACCTTGGTCGTCTCCTGGAAGGACGAAGCGCTGATGAACGATTCGGTGGAAAGCGAGGCCTTGGTGATGCCGAGCAAGAGCGGCTCTGCCACCGCAGGCTGACCGCCCTTGGCGATGACCCGTTCGTTCTCGCGCTCGAACAGGGTCTTCTCGATCTGCTCGTCCGGCAGGAACCGCGTGTCGCCTGTCTCCTTGATCCGAACACGTCGAAGCATCTGGCGAACGATGACCTCGATGTGCTTGTCGTTGATGGCAACGCCCTGCAGTCGGTAGACCTGCTGGATCTCGTCGACCAGCCAAGCCGCGAGCTCTTTTTCACCCTTGACCTTGAGAATGTCATGCGGGTTTGCAGGGCCGTCCATCAAAGGCTCGCCGGCGCGCACGTGATCTCCGTCTTTCACGGTCAGGTGCTTGCCCTTGGCGATGAGGTACTCCTTCGGTTCACCTACCTCCGGCGTGATCATGACCTTTCGCTTACCCTTGGTGTCCTTACCAAAGATTACGATGCCATCGATCTCGCTGATGATCGCGTGGTCCTTGGGCTTGCGAGCCTCGAAGAGCTCGGCAACACGCGGCAAACCACCGGTGATGTCCTTGGTCTTCGTGGTCTCGCGCGGGATCTTCGCGATGATCTCACCGGCTTCGACGACCTGACCATCCCCGGGGATGATGTTCGCGCCAACTGGCAAGTAGTAGCGGGCCATGTTCTCGCCCGCACCCGTGCTCTGCGTCTCACCAGTCTTCGGGTCCTTGATCGAAATACGTGGCCGCGCGCTGGGATCACGAGACTCGATGACGACGCGCCGGGAAAGACCGGTAACCTCATCGAGTTTCTCGTCCATTGTCACCGCTTCGACGACGTCGCCATACTTCACGATGCCGTGAACCTCGGTGAGGATCGGAATGGCGTACGGATCCCACTCGGCGAGCATCGTGCCTCGCTCGACGCGATCACCTTCTTTGACCTTCATGAACGCGCCGTAGGTAAGCGTGAAGTGCTCACGCTCACGACCCGACTCATCGATGACCGTCACCGCGCCGTGGCGGTTCATCACGACGACCGAACCGTCGGCCTTGGTGACGAGCTTGGTGTTGTCGAACTTCACCACGCCGCCTGAGCGTGACTCAATGGAGCTCTGCTCGATCTTACCGCGAGCAGCTGCACCGCCGATGTGGAACGTCCGCATGGTGAGCTGCGTACCAGGTTCACCGATGGACTGAGCGCCGATGATGCCAACGGCCTCACCGATGTTCACTTCGTAGCCACGCCCGAGGTCTCGGCCATAACACATCACGCATACTCCGCGACGGTTCTGACAGGTCAAGACGGAGCGAATCAACACGCGCTCGATACCAGCCGCTTCGATGCGGGCCACACGAGCTTCGTCGATCTCCTCGTTGGCTTCGACGAGCGTTTCGTCGGTGACGGGATCTGTGATGTCCTCGAGCGCAATTCGGCCGAGAACGCGCTCACCGAGCGGCGTAACCACCTCGCCGCCCTCTTCGAGCTTGCTAACCCAAATTCCGTCGAGTGTCTCGCAGTCGTAGTCGGTGATGACGGCGTCCTGCGCCACGTCGACGAGACGACGCGTCAGGTAACCCGAATTCGCCGTCTTCAAGGCGGTGTCGGCCAGACCCTTACGTGCACCGTGTGTCGAGATGAAGTACTGCAAGACGGTCAAGCCCTCACGGAAATTCGCCGTGATGGGCGTCTCGATGATCTCACCAGACGGCTTGGCCATCAGGCCACGCATACCGGCCAACTGACGAATTTGCTGGTTCGAACCACGAGCGCCGGAGTCCGCCATCATGAAGATCGAGTTGAAGCTCGGTTGCGTGCTCTTCTCGCCCGTCTCCGGATCGGTGACCTCATCGGTGCCGATCGCTTCCATCAGATCGCGGGCGACCTGGTCAGAAGCTTCGGCCCAGATGTCGACGACCTTGTTGTATCGCTCACCGTCGGTGATCAGACCTTCCTGGTACTGCTCGACGACCGTGGTGACGTCTTCCTGAGCGGCGCTAAGCACGTCCTTCTTCGAATCCGGGATGATCATGTCGTCCATGCAGATCGAAATGCCTGCGCGGGTCGACATCTCGAAGCCCATGGTCCGCAGCCGGTCCGCGAGAAGAACGGTGTTCTTGTTGCGGCTGGCTCGGTAGCACTCGTCGATGAGCGCGCTGAGCGACTTCTTGTCGAGGACCTTGTTGACCGACGGGAACTCCATCCCCGGAGGCAAAACGTCGCTGACGAGCACGCGACCGACGGTGGTGTCGTAGATCTCGCCCTTGTAGCGGTAGCGAATGCGGCTGTGGAGCCCGACCATGTTCTGGTCGTACGCCATGCGCACCTCGTCGGCCGAAGCGAAGATGCCCGTAAACTGGCCTTCTTTCTCCTGACCGTCGCGGTACTCACCCTTCCCGAAGGTCTTCTCGCGCGTCATGTAATAGAGGCCGAGAACGATGTCCTGCGTCGGGTTGATGATCGGTCGGCCGCTAGCCGGAGACAGGATGTTGTTCGTGCTCATCATGAGCACGCGGGTTTCCATCTGAGCCTCGACCGAAAGCGGCACGTGGACCGCCATCTGGTCACCGTCGAAGTCCGCGTTGAACGCAGTGCAAACCAGCGGGTGGAGCCGAATGGCCTTGCCCTCGATCAGCACGGGCTCGAAGGCCTGAATACCCAAACGGTGGAGCGTCGGCGCGCGGTTGAGCATCACCGGGTGCTCGGTGATCACCTCTTCGAGAATGTCCCAAACCTCGGGCTTCTCTTTCTCGACGAGCTTCTTCGCGCTCTTGATGGTCGTGACGTAGCCGCGCTCTTCGAGCTTGTTGTAGATGAACGGCTTGAAGAGCTCGAGGGCCATCTTCTTCGGAAGACCGCACTCGTGCAAACGCAGCGTGGGACCGACGACGATGACCGAACGGCCGGAGTAGTCGACTCGCTTACCGAGCAGGTTCTGACGGAAGCGGCCTTGCTTGCCCTTGAGCATGTCGGACAAGGACTTGAGCGGTCGCTTGTTCGGACCGGTGATGGTCTTGCCACGACGGCCGTTGTCGAACAGGGCGTCAACAGCCTCTTGGAGCATACGACGCTCGTTCCGGACGATGATTTCCGGGGCGTTGAGCTCGATGAGCCGCTTGAGACGGTTGTTTCGGTTGATCACGCGACGGTAAAGATCGTTGAGATCCGAGGTCGCGAAGCGGCCGCCGTCGAGAGGAACCAGTGGACGCAGGTCTGGCGGAAGAACAGGAATCACCGAGAGCATCATCCACTCGGGGCGGTTGCCCGAATCGCGGAAGGCCTCGATGACCTTGAGTCGCTTGGCGAGCTTCTTGCGCTTCGCCTCGCTCGTCGCTTCCTTGAGGTCCAAGCGAAGCTGCTCGGCCATGGCGTGCACGTCGAGATCCCGAAGCATCTCGAGAACAGCCTCTCCACCCATACGGGCATCGAAGGCGTCGTCGCCATACTCGTCGAGCATGTCGTGGTAGCGATCCTCAGTGAGGATTTCACCGCGCTCGAGCGGCGTTTCCTTGGGATCGAGGCACACGTAGCTCTCGCAGTAGAGCACGCGCTCCAGGTCCTTGAGCGTGATGTCGAGAATCGCGCCGATGCGGCTCGGAAGACTCTTGAGGAACCAGATGTGGGCAACCGGAGTAGCCAGGGTGATGTGACCCAGGCGCTCGCGGCGAACCTTGCTCTGGATGACTTCGACGCCGCACTTCTCGCAGACGATGCCGCGGTGCTTCATGCGCTTGTACTTGCCGCAGATGCACTCGTAGTCTTTGACGGGTCCGAAGATCTTCGCGCAGAAGAGGCCGTCGCGCTCTGGCTTGAAGGTACGGTAGTTGATCGTCTCGGGCTTACGAACCTCGCCGTGTGACCACTCGCGGATCTTTTCCGGCGAGGCCAACGAAATGCGAATCGCTGAAAACGCAAGCGGGTCTTTCGGCTTTTCGAAGAAGCTGAAGATATCCTTCATGACTTACTCTTCCTCCGCGGCAAGGACGTCATCCGACCTGCGCCCCATTTGACTGGTCTCGACCAACTCGACGTTCAGGCAAAGTGCCTGAAGCTCCTTCATGAGGACGTTGAAGCTCTCCGGCAGTCCGGCTTCGAGCTGGTAGTCCCCCTTCACAATCGATTCGTACATGCGGGTGCGGCCCTGCACATCGTCGGACTTGACGGTGAGGAACTCCTGCAGCGCGTATGCCGCACCGTAGGCTTCCATCGCCCAGACCTCCATCTCACCGAGCCTCTGCCCGCCGAACTGCGCCTTACCACCCAGCGGCTGCTGCGTGACGAGCGAGTACGGGCCGATGCTTCGTGCGTGGATCTTGTCGTCGACCAAGTGGTGCAGCTTGAGCATGTACATGATGCCCACGGTGACGTCCTCGTGGAACGCGTCGCCGGTGCGCCCATCGAAGAGCACCGTCTGACCGTTGTCCTGCACTCCCGCGAGCCTGAGGAGATCTTTGATCTCTTCCTCACTCGCGCCGTCGAAAACCGGTGTAGCCAGTTGAAGGCCGTGCTTCCAGCTCTTGGCCATCTCGGCGACCTCGCTATCCGGAAGGGCATCGAGCACATTCACGATGTCGCCGCCCTTGAAGATCGCTCGGATCCGCTCACGGAGCTCCGAAGCGCTAGCCCTGGCTTCGAGCATCTCCTGCAGTTGTGTGCCGAGCAGATAGCCGGCCCAGCCGAGATGCGTTTCGAGGATCTGACCGACGTTCATACGGCTCGGAACACCAAGCGGGTTCAGTACGATGTCGACCGGCTTGCCGTTCGGAAGGTACGGCATGTCCTCTTCCGGAAGAATCCGGCTGACGACACCCTTGTTACCATGGCGACCGGCCATCTTGTCGCCGACCTGGAGCTTGCGCTTGATGGCGACGTAGACCTTCACCATCTTGATGACACCCGGAGGAAGCTCGTCGCCCTTGCCGAGCTTGTCGAGCTTCTCCTGGAACAGCATCTTGACGGCATCGACTTGATCGTCGACCTGCTCGAGAATCGCGTCGGTCTTGTCTTTGTCCTTGTCGACCTCGATGTGCGCCCAGTACTTGTGCGGGACCCCATCGAGATCGTCATTCGTGATCTTGGCACCCTTGGCGAGGAGCTCTGCGCCCTTGTCGCCAACTAGCTTCGCCGTCGTGGTGCTGCCTACGAAGTATTTGCGAACGCGATCATGCGCGGAGTCGAGAACGATCTTGATCTCGTCCGCCATGTCCTTTTCGAGCTTGGCTCGCTCGGTCTCCTCGATTTGAAGCGAGCGCTCGTCCTTCTCGGTACCCTTGCGCGCGAACACGCTAGCGTCGATCACGATGCCGGTCACCCCGGGCGGCACCTTGAGTGAGGTGTCGCGGACGTCGCCAGCCTTCTCGCCGAAGATGGCGCGAAGGAGCTTCTCCTCGGGCGAGAGCTGTGTCTCACCCTTCGGCGTGATCTTGCCCACCAAGATGTCGCTAGAGCTGACCTCGGCGCCGATTCGGACGATGCCCGACTCGTCGAGGTCCTTGAGTGCCTCTTCGCCTACGTTCGGGATGTCTCGCGTGATCTCTTCCTTGCCGAGCTTGGTGTCGCGAGCGACGCACTCGAATTCCTCGATGTGGACGGATGTGTAGACGTCGTCCTTGGCGATCCGCTCGGAGAGCAAGATCGAGTCCTCGAAGTTGTACCCGCCCCAGGGCATGAACGCGACGATCACGTTTTGGCCGAGTGCGAGCTCACCGCGGTCGGTGCTCGGGCCGTCCGCGATGACGTCGCCAGCCTTGACCCGGTCTCCGGGGCCAACGATCGGCGTTTGGTTGTAGGCGGTGTTCTGGTTGGAGCGCTGGAACTTGTTGAGGCGGTAGATGTCAGGGAATGCGCCCGCAAGCCCTTCGGCCTTGACGACGATTCGTGTCGCGTCGACCGACTCGACCACGCCGTCCTGCTGCGCGACCACGCACACACCGGAGTCACGCGCGACCCGGGCCTCGATGCCCGTCCCGGTGATCGGAGCGTGCGTTCGCACGCATGGAACCGCCTGACGCTGCATGTTCGAGCCCATCAAGGCGCGGTTTGCGTCATCATGCTCGAGGAACGGAATCAACGAAGCGGCGACCGAAACCAGCTGGTTCGGTGAGACGTCCATCAACTGAACGGTATTTGGCGGAACCATCACGAACTCGCCGTTGAAGCGCGCGCTGATCAGCGTTCCTTCGAGCTTGCGGCTCAGGTGCTCAATTTTCGCGTTCGCCTGGGCGATGTAGTGCCCCTCCTCTTCGAGGGCGGAGTACCAACGCACGTGGTCGTCGAGCACGATGCCGTCCTCGACCTTTCGGTAGGGCGTCTCGACGAAACCGTACTCGTTGACGCGCGCGTACGTCGAAAGTGACGCGATGAGGCCGATGTTCGGACCTTCCGGCGTCTCGATCGGGCAAATGCGACCGTAGTGAGTCGTGTGAACATCTCGAACCTCGAAGCCCGCGCGCTCGCGCGTCAACCCCCCGGGCCCCAGGGCGGACAGACGCCGCTTGTGCGTCACTTCGCTGAGCGGGTTGGTCTGGTCCATGAACTGCGAGAGCTGGCTCGAACCGAAGTACTCTTTCACGACCGCGCTTACGGGCTTTGCATTGATCAAGTCGTGCGGCATGAGCGTCTCAATCTCTTGAGACATGTTCATGCGCTCCTTGATCGCGCGCTCCATACGGACGAGACCGATGCGGTACTGATTCTCCATCAGCTCGCCGACGGCTCGAACGCGGCGGTTGCCCAGGTGGTCGATGTCGTCGACCGAGCCGCGGCCATTCTTGAGCTCGATTAGGTTCTTGACCGTATCGAGAATGTCGGTGTTGGTGAGAACCGTATGACCGAGGTCCGGCCGCTCTTCCTCTTCGACGTCTCTGTAGAACTTGTAGTTCAACTTGAGACGCCCGACCTGGCTCAGGTCATATCGCTCCGGATTGAAGAACAGGTTGTTGAAGAGGTTTCTCGCGGTGTCGAGGGTGGGCGGGTCGCCGGGGCGCAGGCGTCGGTAGATCTCGAGAATGCCTTCATCTTGCGACTGCACCTTGTCGACGAGCAGCGTGTCGCGGAGATACGAACCGACGTTGAGACCGTCGATGAAGAGCACCTTGAACTCGTTGATGCAAGCTTCGCTGAGCGCGTCGATGCGAGCCTCGGTGACCTCTTCATTGACCGCGAGCAGAATTT
>JBARTN010000240.1:0-5879 GCA_049645265.1 Polyangiales bacterium | reverse complement strand
ATCAAGGACCATCTCCCCAAGTCATGCGCGGCAGCGCGAGCCGAAGGCGAAGCCCGGCGCAAAGCGCCGCCAAGGCAAAGCGAAGCGAATGCCGCGGCAGGGAGGACTACGGGTGGGGGTGGGCGGGCGGTGTAACCAAACCAAACCAGCCCTGCAGCCGCCCCCCGGCCACCCAACACCCGCGGCAGCGCGAGCCGTTCGACGCAGCCCCGTGTCGCGGCTTTTTTCGCGTCCCGGTAGGAGCTCAGTCGGTGGTTTTCGTCTTCGGCGGTAGCACGAAGATCAGCCCGACGGTGAACATGTTGTTGAACTGCTTCAAGCGGTCGTTGCTGTCGATCTGACCGTCGTTGTTGTTGTCGGTGCCGCCGGTGTTGTACTTGAACGGGATGCCTCGCCATCGGAGGGCGATGCCCAGGAAGTCGCGGAAGAAAGCGTTGAACGAGACGCCGAAGGACGGCGCGATGACCGTGCGGTTCGAGCGAGCCAGCTGGCTTTCGAGGCAACCCGGGTCCTGAGGAGTCGTGGCGCCTATGGGCGTGCAGTACTGCGGCGTCGTGACCGAGTCTCGCCGGATTTCGGTGTTCGCGCGTTCTTCGACGCCAACGAAAGCGGCACCCACGAAGAAGTCGAGGTCTGCATCGAAAAAGACCTTCTGGAACATCGCGAGCTTGCCGCGGAAGGGCATGAAGTGAACCTCGACGCCGGACCACCAATTGACGCGACCAACCTGGTCCGGGAAGCGCTCACGGCTCGGCAGATCCAAGCGGTTGGGATCTTGAGTGACGCCCTTCGCCTGAATTTCATCGGTCAGATTCATGTCGAGCTGGCCGACGGAGTACCCGCCCCAGCCGCCGATACCGAACCAATCCACGAAGTGGAACCGAACTTCGCCGCCGACGATCAGCGAGCGAGCATATTCGTCGCCAATCGTGAACGCGAAGAAGGGCTCGACGTGCAGACGCATGGCGCGCCAGAGGCGGAGCTTCTTCACGGAACTTGCGCCGGCAAGCGGCCCGCTAACTTGCACGTCTTGAGCACTCGCCGTGCCCGCGCCTTCACGCAGGCCGTCGCCCAAGACGAGGAAGAGCGCAAGCGCTGCCAAGATGTTGATTCGCAAAAACGTCTTTGGTGCGAGCTTCATCATTTCGGTAGCCGGTACTCGAACTTAATCGGTAGGAAGAGGGTGAAGCCAACCTGGATGGACGTGTTCGCGACGAACGACGAGCCCGATTGAAGCCAGGTCGACGAATCGAAGCGCGCTGCTCCCGGTGCAACTTGTGTGTTTTCGAATTGGTCGGGCCACATGTACGCTCTGAACTCGGTGAAGAAAGTCAGGTAACGCGTCAGGAAGATGCGCAGGCCAGCGCCGACATTGAAGGCGACGTTGGTTTGCCAATCGAAGTGACGAATCTCGGCATCGAAAACCGGGATCGGCTGCGTACGCATGAACCCAACGCCGCCGATGAGATACGCGTCCCATTGGAAGATCTTCTTGCGGACCTTGAACTTCCCGTAGAAGGGCACGTAGGTGAAATTGACCCAGAGCCCGAACTGCCAGTCGTTGATGGGCACGCTCAGACGAAACTGGTTCTGAATCCGAGGTACGAAGCTCGTACTTCGCTCGAGGGGGTTCGTGCCCCAGTCGTACCAGATGAAGTTCAGGCCGACGGAAAGCACGTTGGTGAACCAGTAATTGAGCGCGAGGCCCAAGCCATAGTGCTTCAGGTACGGGTCGTTCAGTGTGAATGCCACGGACGGCGCGAGCTCCAGACGCTTCAGGCGAAGCGCGTAGATCTGCTGGACGGCGTAGATCTCCTCGGCGATCTCTTCGCGCTGAGGCGCTGGTTCCGTCGGCCCTGAATCAGCATCGTCGCCACCAGCGAGCTCCTCGATGAGATCGCCTCGGCTCTTCGAATCCTTGGCCGGCTCGGCGTCCTCCTCGTCGACTTCGTCGAGGGAGAACTCCATCTGGGCCTGGACCGCCGTCGGAAACGCCATCAGTAGCGCCGCCATCAGTAGCGCAATCCCCCCCAATTCTCGCATCGGCCTTTGGCCTTCCCCCCTGAGCGCCCCGGCCCCCACCGTGGCAACTCTCTGAAATCACGTAACAACTATCCGTTTTCGATCGGACGACAAGACTATATCACGGTGAATATCGCACTACCAAATCCGCTAACGATTTTCGACGGATTTCCGCCGAGTCGCACGGAGCTAAGCCAGGCTTCGGGCCTCCTCGGCGGGCTCGAGGGCCTCCGGAGCCTCGAAAAGCGCCTCGAGGAAGGCCTCGGTGGCGAAGGGCTTGAGATCCTCGACCTTCTCGCCGACCCCGATGAACTCGATCGGCACCTGGTGCTGGTTGACAATCCCGAGGATCACGCCGCCCTTCGCCGTGCCGTCGAGCTTGGTGAGGACGATGCCGCTCAGCGGGAGCGCTTCCTTGAATAATTGAGCCTGTTGAATCGCGTTTTGGCCCGTGGTGGCGTCGAGCACGAGCAAGACGTGATCGGCCGGGCGGCCCAGGGCTTTTTCGACGGTGCGCCCGAGCTTCTTGAGCTCATCCATGAGCGGGACCTTCGTGTGCAGGCGACCGGCCGTGTCGGCGATCACGAGATCGATGCCGCGGTCTTTTGCGGTTTGAATGGCGTCGAAGATCACCGAACCGGGATCGGCGCGGTCTTTGCCTTTGATGACTTCGCAGCCGACACGCCGGCCCCAGACCTCGAGTTGGGTGACCGCGGCAGCGCGGAAGGTGTCACCCGCGGCAAGAAGCAAGCTCTTGCCTTGTCGGTCGAATCGACTCGCAAGCTTGCCGATGGTGGTCGTCTTGCCGACTCCGTTGACGCCGACGACCAAGATCACCGTGGGCGTTGCGGCGAGCGCAAGCCCTTGGCCGCTCGTTGCCAGGATGCTCCGAGCCTCTTCGCGGATCGCGTCCCAGGCATCGTCTGCCGATGAGAGCTGGCCGCCCTTCATCTGCGTGCGCAGCGCTTCGAGCACGCGCTCCGTCGTGTGTACCCCGACGTCCGCGGTGATCAAGACCTCCTCCACCTCGTCGAGGATCGAGGTGTCGAGCTCACGGCCGCTCCGAAACACGCCGGCGAGGCGCGAAATCAGATTGCCGCGAGTCGACTTGAGCCCGGTCCGGAAGGCTCCGAGATCGGCCGGTGGAGCCGGCGGGGGTGTGACGCGCCCCGCACGGGCGGGGGCAGGGGCAGGCGCAACCGGGGCCTCTGGTGGGCCTGTCAGGAGGTCTTCGATTTGAAGGGGCAGGGTCGATTCGGGTTTCGCTTCACGGGCCTCACCGAGGCGAATCCTCGGGCGGTCGTCCTCGAGGGCCTCGGGTGTGGGCAACGGTGGTGGCTCCTCGGAAAGCGCGTGCTTCTTTCGCCCACGCACGAACCCGATGAGGATGCCAAGCAGAATCAACCCCGCGACCGCCGCAATCGCCGCGAGCGTCGTTGGGTTGTTCAAATCTAGTTGTAGTGACTCCATGCGACCTCTGTTAGCCCCCGGATGGCCGTTGCGACCGCCGCAATATAGAGACGCGGACACGGGGCAGTCAACGCGGCTGCACAGACGAATCGGTTGCGGTGGCGCTTCCTCACCTGTGATACTGAAAATGTAGGGAAGGGCGGGAGCTGTTGAAGGGGCACATGGGCCGATGGCATCTGTGGCAAGCACTAGCGCTGGCCTCGCTCCTTTGGACGAGCACGGCGACAGCCGATGGCCGTGACGACTACCTCGTCCACTTGCTTCGCGATTCCCCGGCCTTTCGTGTACGCGCCCAGGCCGCGTTGTCGCTCGGGCAATTGGAGCCGACCCGCCGCTCGTTAGAAGCGCTCGAACGCGCGGTGCGGGACAAGCATCCGGCAGTACGGGTATCGGCGATCTCGTCTCTACGGCGATTGGAGTCGAAAGAATCCCTTCCCGTGGTCGAGAGGGCGATCCGAGACGGGAACAAATCCGTGCGACGGGCGGCGGTTGAAGCGGCGGCGGCGCTGAGCGCCGTGGGCCAGCGAGAGCGAGGGCCGGGCCCGACCGAGTACCTGTTGTCGGTCGGCACGCCGGGCGCCAAGGCGGAGCGCGTTTCCCGTCAGATGCTATTCGATGCGCGGATCTACTTGTCCGAGCAGCTGCTGACCCTCCGCGGGATCGAGCTCGCTCCGGACGACCTGACGCCGGCAGACGCGAAGCGGGAGGTCGTCCAGCGAAGGCTGAGCGGGTATCACCTGGAGAGCTCGATCGTCACCTTGGAGCCCACTCGGGATGGCGTGCGGGCCGTGGTCTCCATCATCGTGCTGTCGTACCCCGGGCGGGACATGCGCGGCATGTTGCGTGGCGCGGCGACGGCGACAGGCCGTTACAGCGACCAAAGCGCCGAGCAGGCGGTTCAAGGCGCCTTCATCAGCGCCCTACGCCGTCTGCCCACCTTGCTCGAGGCGACGAAATCGAAAGGAAGCCTTTGACCGGCGGAGAACCATGGGCGTAGGAAGTGAGAAATCCGATGGGCGATAAGAAACAACGCAAGATGCGAAACTACCTGCTCGATCGGCGTTTTCAGCTGAAGTACACCGGCATGGTGCTGCTCGTCACGGTGTCGGTCGCGAGCGGGCTCGGCTTGGTGGCGTACCGATTCTCGCAACGCCAGACCGAAGCCCTGACGGCGCAGATCGCGGCGCAGCCCGATCTCGATGCGGAGACGGCGAACGACCTCGAGCAGTTTGCCAAACAGGAGGATCGGGAGATTCGCAACGCCATCATCGTTGGCGTGCTGATTCTGACGCTGGTGCTCGGCCTCACCGGCATCATCGTCACCCACCGCGTGGTCGGGCCGACCTACCGCATGAGGCGGCTCTTCGCGCATGTGGGAGAGGGCCGCTTGGAGATCAACACCGGCATTCGAAAAGGCGACGAGCTTCAAGAGCTGTATCACTCGTTCGCGCAGATGGTGGAGTCGCTGCGCGACCAACGATCCGAAGAGATCGAGCAACTCGAAGAGACCTTGATCAAGATGGAAGCAGCGGGCGTCCAATCGGCCTACATCACGGAGCTCCGAGCGGTCATCGACCGGATTCGAAAGACGGTCGACTGAGAACCGGGGCGCGGGAAAGCGCGACATCGCTCTTGGGGATCTTTTGGGTGTCGGGTAGAGTCGCGGCGCGGAGGTGGTTATGCGCGCTCTCAAAGTGACGGCATTGGTGCTCCTTGGTCTCGTCGTCATCGTCATGGGGATCGGGGCGTTTCTTCCGAAGGATTTTCGGGTGGAGCGATCGATCGAGATCGATGCTTCGCCGGAGGTGGTGTTCGATCAAGTGAGCTCGCTGCGGAAGTGGAATGCCTGGTCGCCTTGGATTGCGCGGGACCCTTCGATTAAGAACGAGTTCACGGGGCCCGACGACGGGGTCGGCGCGACGGTGACCTGGACCAGTGAGGAGTCGGGTGACGGTACGCAGACGATCACGCTCAGCGAGCCTCCGACGCGAATCGAAATGAAGCTGGACTTCGGTGACATGGGGCAGCCGAATGCGGATTGGACGTTCGTGCCGAGCGACGACGGGGTTCGGGTAACCTGGGGCTTGAGCGGAACCGCGTCCGGTCCGCTGGGCGGGTACTTTGCCAAGATGATGGACGGCTGGGTCGGGGCGGATTACGAGGACGGCCTTGCTCGCCTCAAGCAGGTGGCCGAATCGGTTCCGGCTGGCGAGTAGCCGAAGACGATGATTCGAATCGCATTCATCGCCGCCGTGCTGCTTTCGCTCGGGGCGTGCCACTCCATTCCGGACCCGAACGACCCAGGGCGACAGAAGCGCATCGATGATTGCTTGAAGCAATGCGGTGGCGGAGCTTCGGGACGGGAGAACAACGCGTACCCACCGGCG
>JBARTN010000239.1:0-2937 GCA_049645265.1 Polyangiales bacterium | reverse complement strand
GCTCAATAATCTCACGAATATTTCGCATGGCGTTTGCCATGCGCACCATACCGATGGTCTCACGACGAGACAGCTCGAGCAAGTCTTTTGCACGCGACATCATTTGTTGTGAGGCGCTCGATCTTGCTGACTGAAGCTGAGCTTTAACTTCTGCTCGATTCGTGCGCACAAACCGAATTCGGGCCAGGCTGACCTGTCTAAGTTCATTTCGAAGATCGGTGAGGAACGCACCGATGCTCTGGTGAGGTGGTATCGTCTTAAGGGCACCTCGAAAAATACCCCTGGATCGACGCGCCCGAATCTGAGTCACTGATCGCACGATGCGGTGGCCAGATAGGTGGGGCGAACGATGGGACAGGCAGGCTTCTTCGATCTTGAGCGGCGGCTCGACGCGTTGAGCGCCAAGGGCGATCCGCTGGAGACGGTCAAGACGACGGTGCCCTGGGAGGCGTTCCGCGCCGACATCGAGACCGCGACGGGCAAGAAGGCCGAGGAGCGCAAGAGCCGCGCCGGCCGCAAGCCCTATGACGCGATCCTCAAGTTCAAGATCCTCGTTCTGCAGAGCCTCTATAATCTCTCAGACGAGCAGACCGAGTTCCTGATCCGCGACCGGCTGTCGTTCATGCGTTTTCTCGACCTTGGCCTCGAGGACGCGGTGCCCGACGCCACCACCATCTGGCTGTTCCGCGAGGCCCTCGTAGAGGCGGGTCTCATCGACAAGCTGTTCGAGCGCTTCGGCCAGCACTTGCAGGCGAAGGGCTATCTCGCGCGCGGCGGCCAGATCATCGATGCGACGATTGTGTCGGCGCCAAAGCAGCGCAACAGCCGGGACGAGAATGACCAGGTCAAAGCCGGCCAGACGCCGGAGGACTGGGAGAAGAAACCGGCCAAAAACCGGCAGAAAGACAAGGATGCCCGCTGGACCAAGAAGCACGGCCGAAGCTACTACGGCTACAAGAACCACATCGGCGTCGACAAGGCGCACAAGATCATCCGCAAGTGGGCCGCCACCGACGCCTCGCCGCACGACAGCCAGCACCTCGACGACATTCTCGACGACGCCAACACGGCCAAGGATGTGTGGGCCGACAGCGCCTACCGCTCGGCCGAGATCGAGGCGAGGCTTCGGGGCCGGGGCCTGAAGAGCCGCATTCACCGGCGCGGGGCACGCAACCGTCCGCTGTCTGAGGCGCAGATGGCAGCGAACACGATGCGCTCAAAGGTGCGCGCCCGCGTCGAGCACGTGTTCGGCCACCAGGAGAACTCGATGGGTCGCAAGGTCGTGCGCACCATCGGCATGGCGCGGGCGAAGTTCAAGATCGGCATGATGAACCTCGGCTACAACATCAGCCGATTGGTGCAGCTTGAGCGGATGGCGCCAGCGCCCGCCTGAGTTGGTTGCGTGGGGGAGTCTGTGCTGCGTAGCGTGCAATGGCCTCGCAGCGACAGGCGAGGCGGAGAAAAGGGGCCGAACGGCCCCACCCATGGTCACACCGTTGACCTGACGCCATCAAGAACGACAAAACCGGGTATTGTTCGAGGTTCCCTACAATCATTTGTCGGCGGCTGAGCGGACAACGCTGATGGTGATGCTGGCCGAGGGCTTGTCCGCGAGCACGGTGGCCCGATATCTGGGCCGCACCCGTTCCACGATCAGCCGCGAGCTTGGTCGCAATCGACCTGGTGGCGGCGATATACATGAGCCCTACGATGCCATCGTCGCCGACGAACGGGCGCGAGCCTTGCGCGCCGCTCCCGGCCTCAACCCGAAGCTCGGTGTCGATACCCCGTTGTTCGGCGTCGTGCAGGACGAGTTGCGCGAGGGCTGGTCGCCCGAGCAGATTGCCGGACGGCTCGAGCAGGTGTTCCCCGACGACAGCACCCGGACCGTGAGCCACGAGACCATCTACACCGCAATCTACGTGCTGCCGCGAGGTCACCTGCGCACCGATCTCATCTCGCTACTGCGCCACGGCCACGCCAAGCGTCGCCCGCGCAGCCGTGGACAGGACCGGCGCGGCCAGATCGCAGACATGGTCAGCCTGCACGTGCGCCCGCCTGAGATCGAGGACCGCGTGATCCCCGGTCATTGGGAGGGCGATTTGATCAAGGGCGCGCGCAATCAATCCTGCGTCGGCACGCTGGTCGAGCGCTCCAGCCGCCTGGTTCTGCTGGCCCGCATGGACGGCGCCACTGCCGAGGCCGCCCTCGAGGGGTTTACCGCGATCCTCAATCGTGTGCGCAAGCCGCTGCGCAAAACGCTGACCTACGATCAGGGCAAGGAGATGAGCCGGCACAAGGACCTGACGGCGGCAACCGGCGTCGCCGTCTATTTCGCCGATCCCCACAGCCCCTGGCAGCGCGGCTCTAACGAAAATGCCAATGGCCTCATCCGCCAGTATCTGCCCAAGGGCACCGACCTTTCGGGGCTGACGCAAGACGACCTCGACGCCATCGCGTACAAGCTCAACACCCGGCCACGCAAGATCCTCGGCTTCCGCATGCCTCTCGAAGTCTACGACCAGCAGATGGCCGAGCTGTCTTCTGCCTGATGTCGCGAGTGGCGGCCCCGAGAAGGGGGCCGCGCGAACTTTCCTTTTCCGGCTTGGTAGCTCCTTGGCGTCGTGCACGGACGCGGTCAAGGTTGGCCGTCGCTCTCGGCCCGGCGGCAGGCGCGACATCGCCAGGCCACGCCTTGAGGGCGGCTGTGCGCGATGCCACGCTCAATGCAACCGGAATGCTTCGCAAACGCAACCTTGACGCCGCACCGACAAAACCGGATTGTCACCCCAAATGACCGGATGTTGCAGTTCAATTTTGAAACCGCCAACTATAAAAACGTAAAATGAAACAAGAACGATTGGATTCATCGAAGCACGACCCCCTTATATTGACAACGTACGTTTCCGATCAGGCATCTGAGAACAAGATTGATTC
>JBARTN010000238.1:0-33077 GCA_049645265.1 Polyangiales bacterium | reverse complement strand
CGTGGCCATTTTCTCGTTCGGAATGGAGGTCACGTTGCCGTCCAACTGTCGGATCCGAGTGGACCGCAACCCAATCCGTTCGACGACGCCATCGTACTTTCCGGCGATGATTCGCTCGCCGACCCGGTAAGGCTGGTCGACTAGGATCGTCAGGCTGCCGAGTAGGCTCTTGAGGGTGTCCTGCGCCGCGAGCGCGATGGCAAGCCCGCCGATGCTGATGCTCGCGACGAGACCTACGAGGGGGATCCCAACCTGACCCCCACCCCGAAACACCAGCACCACGGCGGCGCCCATCCCGATGACCTGCGCGGTCAATCGGACCAGGCTCCCGTCCAGGCTTTTGGCGCGGATGCGCGAGCTGGTCGCAATGCCCTCTCCCACAGCGACCGCGAACAACCAGGACGCCCAGGCCAGGGACAAGTACGCAACCGCGGTCGCCGACAGTCGCAAGGCGTTCGCAACGGCTCCGGTGACGTTGATCTCGGCCAAGACGAACGGAAGGACCGCAACCGCAGATGCGAAGACCGTGAGGGGAAGCACCAGTCGCGCGAAGTATCGCCACATGGAGCGCAGCTCATCCGCTCGTCGTCGAGTCAACCGGTGCACCAGTACGAGGAGGGCCAGGTTCGCAAGGCCCGTGACGAAGAGGACGATCCACTTCCACCAGGCTAGGCCCCATGCCACGTGCCGCATCCAGGCGGGCAGCTCATCGACCCAGGCGATCGAAACGTTCCAGCCACCGTAGACCTCGAGAAACGTGCTGAAGTCCTCGAGGGGTGGTTGCCGAAGATACGGTAGATCCTTCGTGTGTTCGTAGAAGTCCTTCGCCCTGGCGACGGTCTCGGGGTCGAACAGGAACTCGCCACGTCGCGGGCCCTCGGCGACCCGGCGGATGCGAATTTCGGTATGCGGCAGAGTCCAGCGGTCGAGCTCCGGGTTCGCGGCGATCGCGTCATCGTCGGGAATCGAGTCCATCGAAGGCAGCTCGATCCGGGACAAGACCTCGTAGAGGTAAAGCTGCACGTTCGCGCTGGTTTCCACGCGGGCCTCGGGCGCCACTCCACTCATGTCCAGCGTGCGTCTGGACCGGGTGTCGTATTCCGTGAGCCGCTGCAAACCTTCGCGGCTCCGCTTGCCGGTGCCCGCGTCCCGTATCAGGACCAACATCTCGTCCACCGACGTGAGAAAGGTGGTCAAGGTTTCGCGCGGGCTCGAGGTGATCGGAGGCTCGAGCGGGTGCTGCGCGTGAGCCGCTTCCGCCGGCCCAGTCAGCCCCGACACGAGCAAGACGACCGGGAGCACCCATCCACGCGCCACGCGAAGCTCGTCAATCGCCGTCCGGTCCATCGATTGGAGACTACCTCAACTTGCGTTCGTCGAGGGGGCTAGAACCGCACAAAAATGTCGAATTCGGGGGCGATGTTGCGGAGCACGTCCCCGGGGATCACGAGATAGAAGCCCTCGACGAAGAAACTGCTGTAGCCGACCCCAAGCCGGATGTTGGCGCGGTCCCAGGAGAACACGAAGCCGGGGATGACGGCGAACGCGTTCCGCAACTCGCTCAGATCAGCCTCGAGCTGGACGGCGATGTCCGGGTTATCTGAGTCGAGAGTGCCGTTGATCGCGAGGTCGCTGACATAAGGCACCCATCTTACGGTGAACGTGAAGGCGACCACGCGAGAGAGCCGCCATTCGACCATCCCCCAGAGCTGAAGGAAATCGACCACGACTCCGCCTTCGATCGAGTCGCCTCCCGGCTTGGAATCTGCATCCCCGTTGACGGCGGTGTACAGTGCTCCGAAGTGTGTGCTCACTTCGGAATTGATCCGCACCGACGCTGCGAAGGAGACCGGCAGAAGAAAATACCGTACTTTGGAGTCGTCGGACGCCTCGATGGTACCTAAGAGGAATCCGGCCGAAACACTCAGCGCCAGGCGTCTGCGGTCGTAGAAGGTCGATTTGAGCTCGAGGTTGGGGGCGACGGTCTGAAAGATCGCCCCGAGAATCCAAGGCATCGTGTAGGTGGTGACTTGTAGCTGGTCGATGATCCCGTAGCTCAGCTGCATCACGCCTATGCGGATCCGCCGCCGATGGAGGCTGTAGGCGGTCGTGTTGAGCAGTCGCTCTTCGTACGTGTGATAGGCCCTGGCCGAGCTGGGACGGAGCCCCATCCCCGCCGAGGTCACGGCCGCGACGAGCGCTACCAGGAGAAGAGTATTCCTGAGTCGTCGAAGCATTCACTTCTCTCTAGGCTGCATCCGAAGACGCCGTTCTTGTCGCGGATCAACTGCGCATCTCCCTGGAAAATATAGTTGAAGGTCTCCGTCAACGCCGGATCCCCGATGTCCACCAGGATCACGAGCTCTGTGGTGTCCGCTAGTTTGACACGAAAGCTCTGGTTGATGGGGAAGTTGATGTCGTCTAACCCGATGGTTCCCTCCAGGACGAAAGTGACGAGCAGCTGCGTGATATCCTCATCGGGCGGAACGGTGTCGCCCAAGTCTAGTGCAACGCCTCCGTCGTACGATGATTCTACACATCCAGAAGCTTCGCAATTGTCGCCGTCGATGGGCACGAGGTAAAGGCACTTGGCCGCCGTGCCCCAGACGACCCGGCCGATCCCTGCGCTGTCCAGTGTCATAAACAGATCGATCGAGCCGTTGGCGGGGTCGGGGTCGGCTTCATAGCCGTCATCGAATTGCCTTGGGTCCAAGCCTGGGCAGATGTAGTTGACCCGGATCGCCCCAGTGGGACTTGGAATGGTCACCCCACCACCGCACTCGCCATTCGGACAAGCCGTGTCGTCGTTGACGTCGCAGGCCCCGCCATCATTGTCTCCACCACTGCAAGTCGCACCGAAAACGAGGCCGGTGGCAACGCAAGTGCCATTTGGACAAGCCGTGTCGTCGCCGACGTCGCAGGTGCTGCCATCATCGTCTCCACCACTGCAAGTCCCCGCGGTGGCTTTCTTGAGCTCCTGTTGAACTTCGATGATGACGTCCAAGATCTCCTCAAAAATCTCCGAATCCTCGATCTCTCTCGCAGCGTCCTCGATTTCCTGGGCGAACTCGCTCATGATCGCGCCGTCGACGACGGCGGTGGGGGTTGCATAGGCTTGAAGCACCGGCTGAAGATCAGGGGCCGGGGGGGCGTCAATCCCCTGGCCGCATGAGCCGAGGGCCACTGCGAGGGCGAGCACGGTGAGCGCATGAAGCCTACTCATGATGGGCTCACCTTAGCGCGTTGTCGCCTCTGCTCCACCCGCTTTCGTGTGGTGACCAAGACCATGGGAATGACGAACCAGCCCGCGGTCCACGCGCCGGGACCGATGAACGCGAAGCCGGTGTTCAGCAAGGCGGTGACCGGCTCGATGATCCCGCTCCGGAGCACCTCATCTTTTTCGGTCTCGCTCAGGTCAGCGTGGGTCAAGCCATTCTTTCGGGCGTAGGACCAGCCGGCGATTCCGATGAAGCCCGAAAGAGCGAGAGAGAGGCTTTGGCCGACCGGTGAAGACAGGCTCTCGAGCGCAGGGTCGGCGATCGCGAAAAAGAGAAACAAGCAAACGAAAATCAGTTGTAACAGACAGAGCAGGGTGTGCCTCGGATTGGTTCGGTCTAGCAGCCCAAGGAGCTTGTGCGTCAGGTTCCATGAGATCAGCGTCAGGCCCACCGCGATGATCAATCTCAGCAGGTCGGTGGAATGGTCGATCAGCAGCGACAGCAAGCCGTAGGGAAGCGCTTCCCAGGCCATGTCCTCCGTGTGCGGGAGGTACATGATGAAATCGACGAACAGGACCGCGTACGCGACATCGAGAAAGGTCTCGAGGCGTCGCAGTTGCGTGCGTCCGGCGGCGCCATTGGAGTCTTCGCTCATCTCCACACTCAACGTGGGGCTTGATCTTTGCGCCCAGGTTGCGAGACTCGCTCCACAGCCGGGCAATGTCAAATCGCTTCTCCCTTCTTCCGCACGCGAGTGTGGCGCCCAACTACGGCGTGTTGTTGCTGGTACTGTGCCTGTTGGTCATCTGTGCGCCGGTGGCGACCCGAGCGGGGTCGGCGTACGGCGTCGAGGCATTGTTCGACCTGGTGCTGATCGCAGGGGCCTATTCATCGGCGTCGCGCGGCGGCCAGCGATGGCCGTTCCTCGGGCTCACCGCGCTGACCTTGGCCACGCGATGGAGCGCCTTGCTCTGGGGTGGTTTCGGGCTGGAGCTCGCCTCCGCGCTGACCACGGTGGTCTGGATCGCACTGGCGATTGTGATCGTCGTGAGGGAGCTGTTCCGGCAACGCGAGGTCACGGTCAACGCGATTTTCGGTGCCATTGTGGCGTACCTTTTGGCGGCGGTCGCGTTCGCGTATCTCTACGAAATCCTGGAGCTCTTCCAACCCGGGTCGTTCTCCGGGATCCCCGATGGGGCCAGTCCCCAGGAGCTGGGCGACGCGCTGCTCTACTTCAGCCTCGTGAGCCTCACGACGATGGGGTACGGCGACATCGTGCCGGCGTCTAGCTTGGCCCGCCCCGTGGCGGTGTTCGAAGGGGTCTTTGGGGCGCTCTATCTAGCGGTGATGATCGCGAGGCTCGTCGGCCTGAACATTGCGACTGGAATGCGAAGAGAGGAAAACGAGCCATGAATACGACACCTACTCCTGGATCGAGCGACCAAAAAAAGGTCTGGCGCACTTTTGTTCCGCGGTGCATAACCAGTGGCGTGTTGATACGTCTCGCTCTTGCCGCACTCCTCGTAACTGCGGGCACCGCCTGCAAGCACAACAAGAAGGCGAGCACGACGGTGACTCGCCGCGCGGCGTTCGACCTCGACTGCCCGAAGGAAGAGCTGAAGCTCAACGTCGTCGATACCGAGGGCGCGCGGAAAATGGCCACGCAGATCGCGGTGCGCGGTTGCGAGCAGAAGGCGGTCTACGTCTACTACCCAGACTCCGACACCTGGACCATCGACGGAATCGTGACGCCACTGAAGTCGGACTACGAGGTGCCGCCCCCGATTGGCAAAGGCAGAGGCAAACGGGGAGACAAGAAGGCACTGAAGGCCGAGAAGCGGGGCAAGATGGACTCCGGCTCGCCCGCGCCCATCGAAGCGGCGCCGGCCGAGCCAACGCCGGTCGAGCCCGACGTCTCCGAGTGATCGGTTCATCGACCCCGGTGCTCTCGGGGCGCTACGGGACGGGTCAGGCTGTCCAGAACGTTGCGACGCGCTGGATCATCCAGAATGACGCGACGCAACCGACTGCGTACGCCGCCGCTGTCTGAAGCGGCCGAACCGAGTCGATCGAGAGGTCGCGACGAGTGAACGCCTGCACGGCGAGCCGGGCGAGCTGATAGACGAGGATGACTCCTGCGATGAATAGGATCTGTCCTGCTTCAACGCCGAAATTGAAGAAGAGCAGGGCGGTCGGGATCTCGGTCTGCGGAAGGCCGGCCTCGCCGAGGACGGCGGCGAATCCAAAACCATGCAGCAAGCCAAACGACGAGGCGACGGCGATGGGGTAGCGGTACGTCAGGCTGTTTTTGTCGCCCCGGACGATTTCGACAGCCAGGAAGACGATGCTCAGCGCGATGGCCGCCTCGACTGGGGGGATAGGCACGCGGACGAGGCCGAGGGCGCTGAGCGCGAGCGTGATCGAGTGCGCGATCGTGAAGCCGGTGATCGTGATTAGGATTCGGCGGCCCGTACCTGCGATGAGCACCAGACACACGAGGAAGAGGAGGTGGTCGTAGCCTCCGAGAATGTGCTTCACGCCCAGCGTGAGATAGTCTCGCGCCACTGCGCCGAAGGTCTCGACCTCGGGGATGATGACCTCGGTTTGCTCCGGGGAAGCCAAGAGCGAGTGTGTTTCGCCCGACTGCCGTGAAACGCGGACCAGCGCGGAGACCGAAGGGTTGAATGCCGGGTACCGGATTTGGAGAGCGGTGCCCGCAGGATCGACCTCGCATCGATAGGTTTGGCGACGAACGCTTCCGCGGTTCGCTGTTACGGAGGCTTCGCCGGTCACCGCGACGCATCCTTCGGCCATGAGAATCTCCGGCGCGTTGCGCACGTCGACGGAAGGCGGGATCTTCCATCGCACCGAGAACACCAGCGGCGCCTTTTCCGTGACCTCGATGTAGAGGGGGCGGCTTTCGTGGGCACGCACCGCGCTAGTGATCATGGCGGTGGCCGCAAGCGCCAGTGCAAGCAGGGTTACCGCGCGGGTCACCGGTCGCCCGAGCCTTCTGGGACCAGCGGCGAAGGATTGCGTTCGTAGACGACTCGGACGTCGTAGGCATCGACGACGTCGGCGATTGCCGCTTCAGTCTCTTCTCGAACCCTCGCCCTTCGTGCATCCTCGCGGACGCGCCCTTCGAGCTCAGCGAGCTCCGGCTCGCGTCCTGGCTCGTTCGTCGTCAGCAGGACGAGGTGCACGCCGTAGGCCGAATCGAATGGGCCCCGCCAGACGAAGTCATTTGGCTCGAGCTCGAAAAGCGCCTTGGTCATCGGTGGGCCGAAGTGACTGCCGACGTAGTCGGGTGTCCGCTCGACGTAGTTCACGTGATAGAGGAAGCGGTCGCCGTGTTGCGGCGCCTCGGAAAAAGGGACGACGTTCCGGTTCAGCTTCTGCAGCTCTTTTTCGGCTAGAGCCCGGGCTTGCTCCCGCGGTCGATCTTCGGTCTGGAAAAAGACGTGGGTGAACGTCACATAGGGCTCGACGTAGTAGTCGGCTTTGTTGGCGTCGAAGTAGCGCTGAACCGCGGCTTCATCCAAGTCGGCCCCGGCTTCGGCAAAACCTTCGGTGATGAACTCGAGCTTTTGTACTAGGCGCCGGCGGATGATGTAGTCGTCTTCATCGAGCGCGAGCGCGAGCGCTTCCCGATGTAGGACTTCCTCCCGAACGTAGTCGGCGATCAGGCGTTGAAGCTCCTCGTCCGACAGGGCGTTGAGCTTCTTTTCGGCGAGGTCAGGATTGAAGGCCTTGATTCGATATTGAATGAAGGTAAGCAGCGCCTCCTGGTCCACGGTAATCACGTTCGGGTCGGAATCTTGGTCGCCGCGATTCACGAGACCGAACAAGACAAACAGCCCGAGACCCGCCGCGAGGAAATGCACCAGCGGCTCTTTTAGAAACTTCTTCAAAACCGGTTAACCCTTTGAAAAAGGGGACCGTCCCCTTTTTTGCATCAGGGCGTATACCAAATGGGGGAGGAGTAGGCTCGCTCTTGGATGGTGGATGGGTGCCCGGTTTCCGCGGGGTCCATGCCCAGTGCGATCGCGTCGTAGAGGGTGTGGCGTGGCGTCGGGATCTGGAGCACCCGCAGATAGTAAAATGCACGCGCGTCGGGATCGAAGTCGGGGTCCTGCCACACGACCGAAAGCTGCGCGTCACCGATCGAGTTCGTGTAGGTGCCCGTTTGGACGTCGACGGTGTTACCAACCGGCCGGAGCAAGCCGTCGCTGCCGACCCTTCGTCTGTCGGACCAGACGATGTCGTAGACCTTTTCCTGTGGCTCACCGTTTTCGTCGAGCCAGCCTTTCACCATTTGGATCCGGTCCAAGTTGGCTCCAACCGGGTCTTTGATCGCGTAGACCAAGAAGCGCGGGGCCTTTCCTTCAGGGGCTTGGGTCAGGTCGCCGCCCATGGGGACCCCGTTCGCGTAGCCGATCCGTGCGAGGTCCTTCTTGCCGGCGTCATCCGTGGAGAAACCCCAGCCGCCAAAAAGACGGACGCGAATGCGTGGACCGGTGCTCGCGTACACTTCCTTGCGCCGGAAGGCGTCGAAGAGAGAGACGCGCTCGTTGGCTTCAGCCCAGACGCCGGCCATCCCTGCGGCCGACATGTCCGCCCCGAATCCCTTGATGTCGAGAAACGTCCCAAAGGTGTTCGCGGGCGTCGAATCGAAAGCCGTCTTGCCGTGGAAGTTGTCCTCTTCGGCCGAAGACATCCCCGTGTGCGAGTCGGTCGACCCGATCATGCCGAACTTGTACGGGTTGACCCCGACCTTGGCCTCGAGTCCGAGGCCGCGTAGCAAGCCTGAGCGCGCGAAGTCGCCGGGCGCGACGCTGGCCTTGGCGCCTTCCCCCAGGGTCTCGGCGTCGATCGCATGGCTAAACGGCTCGAACGCGGCGAACTCGTCGCTGGGGGAGAGAATAGGATCGGTCTCGGAGTCGCCCTTGATCTGAGTGACCTCGACGACGTGTTCCCATTTCATCCGGGTGCGGGCGTATTCGGCGGTGATCGGCCGGCCCTCGCTGTCGACGTCGTTGAACATCAGGCCGCCGCTGATGTTGGAGTTGTGCGGGATGGCGGTGAACGTTGCGCCGGTGCTGGAAGAGGTCTCCTCGAGCCAGGCCCAGAGGTCCTCCGGCTTGTTGCTGTCGAAGGAGCTGTATGGAATGAACTTCGAGGCGACCTCGCCGCCCTCCGGCATGAAGACGACACGGTGGAGGTTCTTCCCACCGGGCGTCGACGTCCACTCCCATCCAATGAACGAGGTGAAACTGCCTGGGACGTTGTGACGCTCTGTGATTCCGACCATGTCACTCCAGACCGAGCGTCGGATCTCTTCGCCATTCAGGTCTTCGTAGGGCTTGCCAGTGTTGATGGCTCCCACGAATTCGAGGAAGACGGCCTGGCCCTTCCCGGCTTCGATCATCTTCATGAAGCGCTTTCCGCTAGCGGTCTTGGTGAGCGATGCGTCGCCCTGGAAGAGCCGCAGCGGTACGCCCATCATCTCTGCGTGATCGGCCACCACGAGGAAGTCGAGCGGCGTCCCGATTTGAATCTTCGCCCTGTGGTAGGGATGAACGACGGGCAGGCCTTTGGCGTAGCGGTACGCAGTGTCGGGATCCGCCGTGGTGTTGCCGAAGAAGTACGCGTCCGGCGAATAGCTCGTGTGCAGGTGCGTATCGCCCCAGAAGACTTGCGACGGCTCGGCCCGGACCGCTGCCGATGTGGCATAAGGAGGTGGCCCGCCGTTCGATCCACAGGACGTGACGAGCAGGGCTTCCAACGCGAGAGCTAGCAGTCGTTTCATGCAACTTCCTTCGGCCGACGAGAACATGCACTCTTCTACGGGTGGTGCTCCGAGCCGTCAAATGGCACTCTCCGGCCCAAGCTCAGTGCTCCTTCGTCAATTCATCACTAGCCTGACCGTGCTGAGCCTGTTCGGCTGCGGCGGTGCAGGCGAGGTACGGAAAACGGGCGGCACCTTTGCGGCAAGAGGCCCCGGCTGCGAGTACCGGGTCATCCGAAATCGAATCGTCGAGCCCTACGAAGAGGTCGGCGTCGTTGACATCGACGCGTTTTCGGTTCGACAATTGCCTCCCAACGAAGAGCGATTCCGTAAGGCCGTTGACCAGTACGTCTGCAATCTGGGCGGCCATGCCGTGATCCCGACCATCGACATCCAGGGCCGCTGGGTCCAGGGGACGATCATTCGGTTCCGCCCTTCGGAGTGTGACCGTTGCAGGACGGACGGCATCATGCGCGAAAAAGACGTCGTTGGCGCGTGTGAAAAGGGCGGACAGGGGTAAGCGATGTTGATGGCCCTCATGCTGGCGATTCTGAATTCGGCGGGCGTCGCACCCACCCCGGCCGATCTCCAGAACTACAAGCTCAAGTTTCGCGAACGCGGCCACCACATCCACATGGACTTTGGCACCACTCGCACGCCTCAAGAGGACGGCAAGGCCTTCACCTGGGGCCTCGGCTACGAGTACTACATCGATCGCCAGTTCAATGCCGTGTCTTTCGAAGTGCTGGGGGAGAAGCTCGGTAACCTCTTCAAAGGCCCGCAGGACTGGTGGGTCGGCGGCGGAATTGGCTGGTGGCCCATTCGAAATCTGAAAGTTTTCATGCAAGCGGGTGCGCTCTTCGACGATCTAGGCACCGCCACGCAGGGGCGTGTGGGAGTGGGCTACCGGTTCTTGTTTTTCATGATGGGCATCATGCCTTACATCTACGTTCAGACGACCGACGACGGACGGTTCAGCTGGAGCATCGGCGTGAGGATTCAGTACTAGTGGGCGCGCGAGTGAAACAGACGATGCTGTTCTTGCTCATGGTTTTTGCAGTGGGCTGCTCTGGCGCGCCACCTACCGCGACGTCCGCCATGGCCGGGGAACCGACGCGGCTCTACTGGGGCGACACGCACGTGCACACGAGTTACTCGGCCGACGCGTACTTTCTACAAAATCGCTCCGCCGGTCCCGACACCGCCTACCGCTGGGCCAAAGGGCTGCCGGTCGTACATCCCTCAACCGGAGCCCGAGTCCAGATCCACACGCCCCTCGATTTCCTCGTCGTGGCCGACCACGCCGAGATGCTCGGAGTCCCGTTGAGGCTGATGCAGGGTGACCCCGAGCTCACCGCAACCGCGACGGGGCGGAAGTGGGTAGCCATGATGCGCGAAGGCAGGGGGGCGGAGGTTTTCGAGCAGGAGTTCGGCGCGGCGATCAACGACAACGCACCCGTCAGGGATTTCGATTCCGAACGCGTCAAGCGTGCTGCCTGGGGCGACATCGTCGAGGCGGCGCAACGTCACTACGTGCCGTGTGCGTTTACCTCGTTCATCGGCTGGGAGTGGACGTCCACCCCCAATGGGAACAATCTGCATCGCGTCGTCCTCATGGCGGACGGCGCTGAAAAGGCGGAGCAACTGATTCCATTCAGCTCCTTCGACAGCGACAAGCCCGAGGATCTATGGAGCTGGCTCGCCGAGACCAGCGAGCGGGTCGGCACCGACTTCGTCGCCATTCCCCACAACTCCAACATCAGCGGCGGCTTGATGTTCGATGAGGTGGATAGCGAAGGGCGGCCGATCACGGCGGAGTACGCCCGGACACGGATGCGCTGGGAGCCCGTCGTTGAGGTGACGCAAATCAAAGGCGACTCGGAGACCCATCCCCGGTTGTCGCCGCAGGATCAATTCGCCGACTTCGAACGGTTTTCCCATCTCTTGAAAGTTGGGGGCGGGGAGGCGAAGCCTGGCGAGGGCGACTACGTTCGCGCGGCGCTGAAGCGTGGCCTCCAGCTCGAGGACAGAACGGGCGCCAACCCGTACAAGGTCGGGATGATCGGCTCGACCGACTCGCACACCGGCCTTGCTTCTGCGGAGGAATCGAACTTCTGGGGAAAGTTCGCGATCGATTCGACTCCGGAGTCTACGTTCATCCCGATCGCCGCAGACTTGAAGGGCAGTGATATGAGCGCCGCGGGGCTCGCCGCCGTCTGGGCCGAGGAGAATACGCGCACAGCGATCTTTGCGGCCTTCAAGCGAAAGGAGGTCTATGCGACCACCGGCCCGCGGATTCGGCTTCGCTTCTTTGGTGGCTGGGCGTTCAAGAGCAAGATCGCAAAGTCCTCGGAGATGGTTCAGCTGGGCTACCTCTTCGGGCACCCGATGGGCAGCGACCTGACCAAGGGCCCAGACGGCAAAGCACCGAGGTTTCTGATGTACGCGGTGAAGGATCCAAAGGGCGCGAACCTCGCCCGCATGCAGATCGTCAAGGGTTGGGTGGACGCCGACGGGGAGGCCCACGAAAAGGTCTTCGATGTCGCGCTCGCGGGCACTCGCCAATACGACGATAAGGGTCAGGCGATCCCGATCGCGAGCGAGGTGGATCTCTCGACCGGCGAGAATCCGAGCACCCTTGGCGCGCCGTCGATGACGGCCTTCTGGGAAGACCCGGACTTCAATCCCACGATGCGCGCTTTTTACTACTTGAGGGTGCTCCAGATCCCAACCGCTCGACACACGCTGTACGACGCCATTACGCTCGGGATGGACCCGAACGAGACCGGCCAGCCTCCGGTGATTCAAGAACGCGCGTACAGCTCGCCGATTTGGTACACGCCCTAAAGGGGTCGTTGCTTCGCTCCATGGGTCATTTGCGGCGGACAGCGGCGGTGCTTTGGGATAGAGTCCGCGACATGCGTGGTGACCTCGTCGCGGCGGTACGTCTCGGTCTTCTCGCCGCATTTTTTGCGCCCTTGCTGTGGCCAAGCTCCGGCAACGCGCAAGCGGACAGCACCCACTATCAGACCCTCCAGCTCGGCGAGCGCTCGCGCGGCATGGCTGCCGCGTACACCGCATATGCCGCCGACGGAGCCGCGATTTGGTTCAACCCGGCCGGCCTCCCCTTGCTTGAGCCGAGGCTCCTTCAAGGCAGCTTGTCGTTGCTCCAGCGCCGGACGCTCACGATCAAGGGCGCGGTCGTTAGCGACGGGCCCGATGGTCCCGATGGGGAGGACCAGGTCGAGGACTTCAAGCTGAAATCGAACCCGAACCTTCCGGGATTCGCAGTGGCGAGCTTTGCCCTTGGCAAAGCGAAGGAGGAGCTCGATGGCCGAAAGGCGGTGCAGATCGCGATTTCGGCGTTCGTGCTCTACAACGTCGAGCAAGCCGGCGACATCAACTTTCAAGACCAGTTCGGGCGCACCAGCAGCATCCAGTTCTATCAAGATGATCGCGCCAGCTACTTCGCGGCAGGCGTCGGTCATCGACCCACGCGTCATTTTTCCTGGGGCATCACCCTGTTGGCCCGCAACCGCGTGATCCAACACGTGGAAACGACCTCGCTCACAATCGGGGGAACTCAAGACCCGAGTCAAGGCAGCCCGTGTCCGACGAGCCCCACGATCCCGTTCTGCGTGCTCGATGCCTCCCAGATAAACCGCAACACGGTTTTCAAGATGAACGCGTGGGACCTGACCCTCCGGATCGGTCTCTTGAACCTCATCGGCAAGCGATGGCGCGTCGGCATCATGTTTCAACCTCCCGGCCTCAAAGTTGGCGGCAAGTCCAACTTGAGATTCGAGCTGTCCGACGTGAGGTCCAGTACCGCTCCGGTCAATCCGGATCTCTCCGACTCGGTCTTCGCCAAGGTTGAAAGCGGCGCTCGCTCGCCGATTCCCTGGGAGCTGCGGTTTGGCGTGTCCTATGTGATCTCCAGCAAGGTGGCCGTCGCAGCCGACCTCCAGCTCGTCGGTCGAGTCGCGGACGGCTCCATCGCGCCGGGTACTCCGCAGCTCGAGGGCCGTGCCAACAGCTCCGGTATTTTGCTAGCAGACTCGACCAAACGAGACTTCACCTGGAACATCTCGCTGGGCTCGGAGATTCAGATCAACAAGTTCTTGTTCACCCGATTCGGGTTCCTGACCGACAACAGCAGCGCACCCGACGCCGCGGGCTCTGGAAACTTCATTCAGCCCGTCAAGATCGACCGTTACGGCTTTAGCGCCTCCGTCGGTGGGGCCAAGAACGGCAAAGGGCTCTCGGCGGGCGTGTCGGTGCTGTTTGGCAAAGGGACGGGCAATGGCCTCGACTTCCGCAATGAGGCCTTCGAGAACGACACCAATTTCCTCAGGGTTCCGGTCAAAGAGCGCATCTTAATCATCTCGGTCGGCGGCGACATCGGTGAGACCGCGGACGTGGTGAAGACGGCCGTGAAGGAGAAGAAGACCGAGGAAGAGATCGAAGCGGAAAATGAGGTAGAGCGAGAGGCCCGACTGGCGGCAATGGAAGCCGAGACGGACCCGGACATCAAGGCCGCCCAAGAACGGGCGATTGAAGCGCGCAAACAGAGCGATGAAGCCGAACAACGCGCGAACGAAGCCGACGCGGAGGTCGAAAGACTGAAGTCGACGAAGCCAGGGAACCTGGACGAAGAGGACAAGGGCGCCCTCCAAGGCGCTACGAAGTCAGGCATCGGCGGAGGTCGTTAGTGAGCCGAGCTTCGTCCGCTTGTAGGCTAGGGTGCACCGGCGGTGAGAGCGAAGCAACCGATCAAGCGCACACTGGTTCTGCTCACCTTGGCGGGCAGCGTATCGATTTCCGCGAGCGCTGAGGGCCAGCTCGGCCCCGGTGGCAGCCCGATCACCACGTCGGACTATACGATCGACCTGACGCGCGGAGTCGTGATCAGCACGTCCCGTGTCGTTGGGCTTTCCGGAGCCGCGACGGCGCTGGCCCAGGGCGTGGAGGGCGGATTACAAAACCCCGCTGCGGTCGCGTACCGGGGCCCACAGTGGCCGGATTGGTACGACTACTGGCTGGCGTTCGGGTCGACCTATCCATTCCAGTCGGGTGACTTCTACAACAGCGGAAGAGTCCTGGGGAACACCGAAGCTGTTTCGAACAACACCTTCTTTCTAATTCCGGGCGCGTACTTCCAGATGTGGAACCTCGGCATCGGCCTGACGATCGATACGCAGTTCATCAAAGTCGAGGGCGTGATCAACCCTGCGACGATGCAGAAAGAGACCTTGCGGCTGCGCTTCAGCACCTTTCACATTCAGGCGGGATACGGATTCCTCGATGGGCAGCTCATCATCGGCGGAGGTTTGCGCATTTTGCGTCAGCGCACGTTTCAATCGAACCGCGCGGTGAGCGACGGCGACGTGTATCAGGCCTTGGGGCTCGGCGCCGAGGTCGGCGTAATGTTCAAGCCGCACTACAAGCGCTGGAGCCTCGGCGCATCGCTTTTCCCGCGTATTTCCACCGGGGTTCAGACTCGGGGAAACGTCGCGCCGAATCCCGACGGGGACATCGTCGTCGGTGACTTCTATCTTCCCCGGGCCACGAAGATCCCAACGACGGGAAGCGTTGGCTTTTCCTATCAGTTCGGTCTCCGACCTTCGAATCCACCCTGGGTGAGCGCAGAGGCGCTGGCGGCGGACGACCTCGAGCGGCTCGAGCGGCGGAAGCGGGCGGCCAAGGAATGCGAGCAAGAAGAGATCAAGGCAGTGCGGGCGCGTGGCGGACCGGACGTCGAGCTCTGTGTTCAAGCGGTCGAGCAGAAATACGCGAGGAAATATGCCAAGATCAAACAGTCCCGAAAAGAGGTGAAGAAGCTGGCCTGGGACATGCTTCGCAAGCAATACCGCTGGGGCTGGCCGCGTCGCTATTTCCTGCTCACCGCCGACCTTTGGTTCAACGGACGGGTGGACAACGGTGTTGGAGTCGAATCGTTTCTGTTTCAAACGGTCCAACGGTCTGGGGAGAAGATCACGATCTCACCGCGCATCGGGTTTGAAACCGAGGTTGCGCCCACGCGAATGAAGATCCGCGCCGGAAGTTACATGGAGCCCAGTCGCTTCGCCGAGTCGACCCCTCGTATCCACGGGACGCTGGGCTGCGACATCAGCCTCTTCAAGTGGAGCGTGTTTGGGCTCTGGCCGGACGACTACCGCTGGCAGCTCAGCGCTGCCTTTGACATCGCTAGGAAGTACAGGTCCTTCTCTCTCGGCATCGGCGGTTGGTATTGAGCGACTGCGATTGCAGGGTTTCGACCGACCGCGTCGATCCATGCTTGCCCCGGGGCCGATTCCTTTCTAGAAGACACCGGACCATAGGAGACTTTGCCGACAAATGAAGAACATCATCCTGGGTGCCTGCCTTCTCGCTGCGCTTGCCATCGTTGGTTGCAAGAAGAACAAGACCACGCCTCCTCCGCCCGAGCTCTCGGTCACGCTGGTCGATCCCGGGCAAGCGCCGCTCGAGCCGCTGCGCTACGCGATTCCGCCCGACACCGTCGTCAAGGCTTTACTGGATATCCGCGATGTGGAGGCTTCGGCGGAACGAACCGAGGATTCCGAGGACGCGTTCGGTGTGCTCCCCGGCTTCACGCTCCTCATGCACGCGGGTCCGACCGTCGTCATCCCCAAAGGGTTCCGCTACATCTTGCGCATCTCCAAAGCGGAGTCCGTGCTTCCGGAAGGCGTAACCGACCGTCAGACCCAAGAGGTCGAGGAAGGAGTGGAAGCGCTCCGCGGTATGCGTGGACGCTTCGATATCGACACGCAAGGCATCGTCGTCGATGCGGACGTTCCCTGGGCGCAAGGCCAGGAACGCATCCACCCCCGGGTTGCGATCACGATCGGAAACGTGCGCTCGGCAATCGCCACCATCCCATTGCCCCTGGAGCCCGTAGGCATTGGCGCGGTCTGGGAAGTTCGAAGGCCCCTTCGGATTTGGAGCGCGCGTGTGACTCAGGTGACGCGGTACGAGCTGACCGATCGCGTCGGTGGTCGATTCCGGGTGAAGGTCACGGTGCAGCAGGCCGCCGCTCCTCAAGTTGCCGACCTCAACCCGGAGCTCGAAATGCACGTTCGCAGCTACGAGATGCACGCGCGGGGCCACGCGCTTGCCGACCTCGGCCTCCCGCTGGCGCTCGAAGCGTCGCTCGAGACCAGCTCGGCAGCCGATATCGCGCTGGTCTCGCCCGAAAAGACGGAGCCTTTGATGTCGGCGCGACGGGCCGTCCTACGACTAGTTTCGAAGAGCGAAAGGTAGATTCCATGTTTCGTATCGTGATGCTCGCCGGTTTGTTGCTGGCGACGAGTTCTTGCCGAACGAAATTCCAGCCTCAGACGGTGCAGGTGGCCGACCCTGGTCCCCCGCAGCGCGTTTTGCCTGAAATTCGGGTCGTCGATGCCGGGATGACTCCGCGGGTTCCGCTTCGCTACAGGGTTGCGCCCGGGCAAACCGAGACGCTTTTCTTGGAGCTCGTGCGCGGGCGGTCGATGCAAGCTGCTGGTCAGGGTGCCCAGAGCGGCATTCCGCCTGTCCAACTCGAGGTGAAGATGGGCCCCGCCGAGCCGACGCCGCAGGGGTTCATCCGCCATCCCATTCAGATCACCCAGGTCCGGATCTCGAAGATGGCCGAGAAGATGAGTCCGGCTCAGCGCGAGCAGATGGAACGGATGTTGGCGCCTCTCTTGCAAATACAAGGTTGGAGCGAAATGGACGTGCAAGGACGAGTCCGTCGAGGAGAGTTCCGCGGCATGGAAGACGTGCCACCGACGCTTCGCACCATGCTTGGAAACATTCGCGGCGCGCTCCTCACGGTGCCCTTTCCCGACGAGCCCCTCGGGGCAAGGGCGCAATGGGAGGTCGAGCGCCGGCTTCAGTTCTCTGGTGTCTGGGTCGACCAGGTCGTGACCTATCGCATCGACAAGATGGACCGCAATCAGCTTCAGCTGCAGATCACGGCACGCCAAACCGCTCAGCCGCAGTCCATCGGCAACGGCCGGCTCGAGGCCTACCAAGCATCGATCATTGGATCGGCCGCAGTTCGCCTAGGCTACTTCACGCCCTTTTCGGAGGCGGAATCGACCTCACAGATGCGCATCAGTACCCAGACCGAGTCCGGGCCAGAGCTGGTTCGCGTCGATACGGTGACAGCCGTGAGGCTTTACCCGGCGGAGGCAGCCCAGGAAATGGCCAGTGAAGAGCCCGAAGAGGAACCCGCCAATCCAGAAGACGCAAAAGTCATCACGGATCCGGGCAAACAAAAGCTGAAGTGGCAGTAACCAGGCCGCGTTTTTCCGCGCCCGTCCGTACGTAGACATCTACATAGGAGAACGGCTCCGGATGGGCAGCACAGGGAGTGGGGGGCGAGGCCAGTCGTACGGTGTCTTAGGGAGACAGCCGAGCGGGTACCCCGCGACCGAGCACGCCCATCCGGAGCCGTTCTCCGATGATCTATTCTCTACGTACGAATTGCTCCGGGTCTAGCTCTGCGATGAGCGTGTCGGCTGCTTTGGAGACGATGTCTGGATTATTTCCGTCGAAGGTGACCTTGGTGCGGTAATCTTCGGCCTTCCATTTGACGTAGCTCCCAACCATGACCGAGGGGAAGTCCTCGGCGATGCGTTCGAGCAAGCTCGCGATTTCGCCTTCACCGCTGAGGGTGTAGACGGCTTGCGAATGAAATTCGTGCCCCTGGTCGAGGCGTTTGCGGAGGTCGGCGACCTTCAGCTCGAAGATCTCGGGAACGCCCGGGAGCACGAAGACGTTTTCGATGACGACGGTCGGCCAGGGAGCCTCGGAGCTGCGAATCATCTCGGCTCCCTCGGGCATGTTGGCCATGCGGAAATGCGCCTCGGTAGCACGATTGCCGTAGTAGTGGCGGATCATTTTTTCGACCGCCTCGGAACGAACGACCGGCCGGTCGAAGGACGCGGCCACGCCGTCGATGGTCACGTCGTCGTGTGTCGGGCCGACACCGCCGCTGGTGAATACGAGGTCGTGGGCCGCGCGTAGGTCGCTGAGGTCCTTCGCGATTGTCTCGACTTCATCCGGGCAGACGACGACACGCCGAAGCTCGATCCCGAGCTCGAATAGCATGCGCGCGAGAAACGTCGTGTTCGTGTCGACAATTTTGCCGGACAGGATTTCGTTTCCGATGATCAAGGCTGCGGCGGTGCGAGGCATCTCACTCCTGGCCTAGCTCGATTCCAAGAGCGCGGGCAACCGCAACGAGCTCTCCGTCGGGCGGCACGCGTTTGAGGTTTGCCACTGCAGCCTCGAGAGGCACCGAGATCACGTCCTGGCCTCGCAGCGCGACGACTTGGCCTGCGTTGTCGTCGTAGCAGAGCTCTGCGGCACGCACCCCGAAACGCGTGCCGAGAATCCGATCGAAAGAGGAGGGTGAGCCGCCCCGTTGCAAATGCCCGAGCACGGTCACCCGGATCTCATGATCGATGCGTCCTTCGAGCAACCGAGCCAGTTGAAAACCTGAACCATCGAGGCGCTGGGGGAGATGCTCGTGCTTTTCGGTGATGTTCGAGACGGTGCCACCGAGGGGCTTGCTGCCTTCCCCGACGACGACGATGCTGAAGTTGTCGGAGGGAGACGAACGCTCTGCGATCTTCTCGATCACCCGATCGACGTCATAGGGGATCTCGGGAATGAGTATGACGTCCGCGCCGCCTGCGATGCCTGACATGAGCGCGATCCAGCCGGCATCGTGTCCCATTACTTCGAGGACCATGACTCGCTCGTGGGCCTCGCCCGTGGAATGGAGCGCGTCGATGGCTGCGGTCGCTGTGGTGACGGCGCTATCGAGACCGAAGGTGAGGTCTGTCGCTGCAAGGTCATTGCCGATGGCCTTCGGAATACCCACGACTTGAACGCCGAGCTTTGCGAAGCGCATGCCGATATTCATCGTTCCACCGCCGCCCACGAGAACCAACGTGTCGATCTCGAGCTCATTGAGCTTGGCCAGGACCCGCTCGGACACGTCGATGGTCTTCGAGTCGCCGTCAGCGCTGGTTGCCCCGTAGGCGAAGGGGTCGGCCTTATTGGAGCAGCCCAGGATGCTTCCGCCTTTCGGCAGGATGCCTCGAACATCCGAGCGCATGAGCCGGACGACGCGATTTGGTTCCTCGATCAGGCCAGCGAAACCGTCCTCGGAGCCGTAGACCTGGAGGCCCAGGCCTGTCGCTGTTTTGACGAACGCGCGAAGGACTGCGTTGAGGCCGGGAGCGTCGCCGCCGCCGGTCAGGATGAGGACGCGCCGGACCGTCTCCTCTTTCTGTTCGCGGGCGAGATTGTCATCCGTCATGCGCGACTCTCTTCCCCGAAATCTCGTACATCGCGATTGCTGCGGCCACTGATGCGTTCAGCGAGTCCATCGGACCTTTCTGAGGGATCTGAACCACGATATCACAGCGTTGTCGAACCATTCGGCGTAGGCCTTTGCCTTCCGAGCCTATCACCAAGATCCGCCCGGCCGCGCTAGGCGCGAGATCGCGGATATCGATCTCCGCGGCGGCGTCGAGCCCGATGATCTCCATTCCGGATTCGGACAGCGAGAGCAAGGTCCGTTGAAGGTTGGTGACACGCGCAATCGACGCGTGCTCGGTCGCTCCGGCCGAGGCGCGGACGACCGCGCTCGTGATCCCAGCGGCACGATGTTTGGGGAAGATCACGCCGTCGAGGCCGAGAGTCACGGCGCTTCGAATGATCGCGCCCAGATTCTGGGGATCGGTCACCTGATCAAGGGCGACGAGCGCAGGGGCACCTTCGGCGTGGGCAAGGATCTCGTCGAGCTCGCAGAACTGGTAGTCGTCCGCAAGCGCAACGACCCCCTGGTGCCTCACATCATCGCTCAACCGGTCGAGCTCCGCCCGGTCTCGGTTCGCAACCGGAATGCCTTGAGCTTCTGCGGCTTCGCAGATGTCTGGAAAGGCGCGCTGCGGGTCGGTGTAGATTTGGCGGACCTTGGCATTGCCGCGCATACCTTCGAGTACCGGCCGCCGTCCCGCAAGCACGCGGGTCATTGCGAAAGTGCCAGTCGCACTTGGCGCTCGATCTCCGCAGCGGCTCGGGTGGGATCGGTCGCATCGCGGATCGGCCGTCCCACGACGAGCAGGTCGGCGCCCGCTGCGATGGCGTCGGCAGGGGTCATCACGCGTTTCTGATCCCCGACGTCTGCGCCTGCAGGCCGAATTCCGGGTGTCACCAGGAACGCCTCTTTCCCGAGTGTGGCGCGCAAGGTCGCGCACTCGTGCGCGGAGGTCACGAAGCCCCGAAGCCCAGCACCCCATGCCAGCTTCGCCAGCCTGTCCGCTGCGTCGCGCGGCCCCCCAGCCAAGCCAATGGCTTGGAGCGCCGCAGTGTCGAGACTGGTCAACACCGTGACCGCCAAGAGGCGAGTCGAGCCTGCGTTGACGCTAGCCTGATGAAGGGATTCGTGCCCGGCGACACCGTGCACCGTCAGGTAGGCGACGCCCATCGATGCTGCCCGGGCAACGGAGCGCCCCATCGTCGCAGGGATGTCGTGAAGCTTGAGATCGAGAAAACACTCGGCGCCAGCAGCGTGGACCGCTTCGACAGCGGCCGGACCCACCGCGGTATAGAGCTCCAGCCCCACCTTGAAGGCGCCTACGTGCTCGTGTGTTTGCTCGATCAGCGCTTTCGCTGCCTCGAGGTCTGGAACATCGAGCGCAAGTGCGATGCGCGACCGCGGGTCGTTCTCATCCATGAATCACCGCAGCAACGCTACGGTGCAGACTAGAGACTGTCCAGCCCCGCCAGTGGATCGTCGGTGTTGGCCTTGCGTCGCTTCTTGCTCCCGCTCCGTTTCGCCGGAGTGCTCGGAGCCGCGGCCCTGCGCGCCGCTGCGGCAGCCTGTGCCTCGCGCTTTGCTTGTTCCGCGAGGCGGGCCTGCTCTGCTTCGGCTGCGGCCCGCTTCTGCGCTTCGAGCTCTGCGGCTGCACGCGCTTGTTCAGCTTCACGCGCGGCGCGCTCAGCGTCCATCTTCGCCGCTAACGCAGCAGCCTCGCGCTGTTCCATCTTCGGCTTGTAGTATCCAAAGTAGGAGCCGGCGCCAAGGCCAAGGACCAACACAGCCGCTGCTGCCAGCAAGCCGGGGTGGACACCCTTGCGCTGCTGCGCGCTAATGGCTGCCAGCTCGCGCTCGTGACCGAGCATACGGGCGTGGGCTTCCGCCTTCTCGTGTGCTTCCTGCTCCAATCGGACGCGCAATTGTGCTTCCTCGCGTTCCCGCGTGGTCAGCTCTTCAGCATCGCGGATTCGTTTTGCTTCATCGTGCCGCGCTTCCTCTTCGGCGTGCAGTCGAGCGGCTTCCTCTTCCTGCCGTGCCTGGGCCTCAGCCGCGATGCGTTCACGCTCCGCCGCTTCGTGCTGCAGACGCTCCTCTTCTTCGCTGCGGACACGATCTTCTTCGAGATTCATGAGCTCGCGAAGATTGAGGAGAACGGAAGACTCTTTTTCCTCGGACATGATGCTACTTATATTACACTTTTCCGTTACCTACGGACAAGGCCCATCGATGCCTTTTTCGGAACACGAAACGCTAGCAACGCCTGAGGAGTGCTGTCAAACGAACGCTTTTGTTGAATTTCCAGCGTCACAGGAACTTGGCGCAGACGAGGCTCACAGAAACCCGTTGTGATTTGATAGACAGTGGAATTTAGCGATATCCTTGGAACTGTGAGTCAGCTCCAAGACTTCCTGCGTTACCTCGATAGGGGTGATGTGACTGAAATTGTTTTCCAAAGCGGTGCTGCCGCGACGGCGAAGAAGCGGGGGAAGCCCAGGGTGGTGACCAGCGAACCAATGAGCGCGAGGCACATTCTCAGGCTGGTAAGTGACACGCCTCTGCAGAGTCTAGTTCCGATCCGAGATGGTGCGTCCGCCCCGACCGCGACCCTGATCGACGGCATTGAGTACATCGTGACCATGGTTCGCTCGGGCGAGATGCTCTTGTTGCGGGTGCGTCGCGCCGGACGGAACACCGAATTGCCTGCGGCAGCGATTGGTGCCGTTGAGCCGGTTCGCATCGCGCTCCCGGCCGACGCGGTGGAGCAGAAGCAAGCGGTGGAGTCGTATGAGCCTCCGCCGATGCCGGCGAAGGATGGTGCTTGGGTTGCCGCCCCCGCGTCGATTCCGGCGCCCCCGATCGAGCGGCCGCGGCCCCAGGTTTCGTATCGACCTCCGGCAGAAGCCTCGCCGCTCGGTGAGTTCGTGCGATCGGATCTTCCGGTCAAGGCACCGGCCGGACTGCGCGCGCTTCTCGTGCAGGCGCGTGAACAAGCTGCCAGCGACGTTCACATCATGTCGGGAGAGCCGCCGCGACTTCGCTGTGCCGGTCGCATGGCTGCCGCCGGGCCGGTTCTATCCGACGAACAGGCATGCGGTCTCGTCCTGCCGCTTCTGAACGAGCGCAACGCCAAGCAGTTGGAGGAGCTCGGTTACGCGGACTTCGCCTGCCAGTTGGAAGGCGTTGGCCGCTTGCGCGTCAATGTGAACAAGCAGCGAAGCGGCCTCAAAGGTTGCTTCCGTCTCATCATGCCGGAGCCTCCAACCCTCGACTCACTCGGTCTTCCGAGCGAGCTCCGTCAGATGCTCAACTACCATCAGGGCTTGGTGGTGGTCTCCGGTCCCAACGGCGCCGGTAAGACCACGACCCTTTCTGCCTTGGTCGACCTGTTCAATAGCGAGCGGAGCGTGCACATCATCACCGTCGAGGATCCGGTTGAAGTGATTCATCCAATCAAGAAGGCAATCGTCAGTCAGCGCGAAGTCGGAATCCACACCACGAGCTTTCACTCCGCGTTGAAGGGCTCGCTCCGTGAAGATCCTGACGTGATTGCGATCGGCGAGCTCCGCGATCGTGAAACGGTCGAGAAGGCTCTCGAAGCTGCGGAAACCGGCCACCTCGTGTTCGCGACGATGAGCACGCCATCGGGCGCGAGGACGATCGGCCGCTTGATCGACATGTTCCCTCCCGACGACCAATCCCAGGTTCGAGCGACCTTGGCGGGTGTGCTCAAGTTCGTGGTGAGCCAGCGCTTGGTCCCGCGGATAGACGGGAACGGAAGGGTCGTCGCGGTCGAGCTTCTGACTGGCGGGATGGCGCTGTGGACGCTCATTCGCGACGACAAGCTCTTCCAGCTTCCAAGCCTGCTCCAGCGCGGTCGCGCGTTCGGAATGATTCGAATCGAGGACTCCTTGAACGAGCTCGTGTCTTCGGGCGTCATCTCCATCGAAACCGCGAAGACCTTCGCCGACGATCCCCGCGTCATCGGCCACTCACCGAAGCAACCTTTGTCACAACCCCAGGCGTCGCCCGAACAGAGCGCAAAGGGCACCATGCGCAACCTCTTTTCGAAGAAGGGCCCGTAAGCCGTGCCAGCTCTCGATCGCTATTTCGACGTATTGCTCGAAAGGGGAGGGTCCGACCTTCACCTTTCGATTGGCTACCCGGTGATGATCCGCGCCAAGGGCGAGCTGGTGGCCATCGATGACCGGCCTCTCGACCACACCACGATCGTGCGGCTCATGGACGAGATCATCAACGAGGACCGGCGAACCTACTTTCACGCCTATCGCGACCTCGATTTCGCATACGGATACGAGGACAAGGCCAGGTTCCGAGCCAACTATCTCTACAAGACAACCGGCCCGGGCGCAGTGTTTCGAACGATTCCGAGCGAGATTCTCACGGCCGAGCAACTGGGGCTTCCACACGCGGTCGTCGAGCTGGCTGAGAGGCGCGCAGGGTTGGTACTCGTGACGGGGCCGACGGGTAGCGGAAAGAGCACCACGCTCGCGGCCATGCTCGATCACATCAACCGCAATCGCGAAGGACACATCCTCACCATCGAAGACCCGGTCGAGTTCGTTCATACGCCAAAGAAGTGCCAGATCACTCACCGCGAAGTGGGTGATCACACGCCGAGCTTCGCCGATGCGATTCGCAGCGCCGGACGAGAGAACGCCGACGTGATCCTCGTGGGCGAGCTACGCGGCCGCGACACGATGCAAATGGCGCTTCAGCTCGCGAGCTTCGGCATCTTGATCTTCGCCACGGTTCACACCAACTCGGCGCCCGCGACGATCGACCGTTTTGTCAACGCGTTTCCCGCGAGCCAGCAACCGCAAATCCGCGGCATGCTAGCGGACTCACTAGCCGGCATCGTGGCCCAACAGCTCTTGCGCAAGGCAGATGGAAGCGGTCGAATCGCGGCCCAGGAGATCCTGATCGGAACCTCGGGTGTCGCCGCGGCGATCCGCGAGGCTAAGACCTCCATGCTTACGAGCCTGATTCAAAGCGGCGGAACACACGGGATGCAAAGCATCGATTCTGTCCTGGAGAAGCTCGTGGCGGCCGGCAAAGTCAGCCCGGAGGACGCGCTCGAGAAGGCCGCCGACAAAGACAGCTTCGCTAGGATTCCGCACGTGGCGGCGGTGCTGAAGCCGTAAGCACCGTGTCGTGTTCTGCCGCGCCCCGGTTGTACGTCTAGTTGACGGTAAAGCTGTACCGCGCGCCCATTCGTGGCGCGCCAAACGTCGGGAAGCGGACGTTCTTGATTTGGTTGCCCATGCAGCCCTGGAAGCCGGCACTGCCGCCGTCGACCGTGGCGCCGAGCACCGAGCCATCGCCCGCGATCGCGAGGTCTACCTTGACGTTCCCCGGTTTGCCGCCGCTCTTCACCTCGGGAAGCACGCAGCTATTGTAGAAGCGATTTAGGTTGCGGTTCATCGCGCCAGCGACCTGAGCTCCGGTGAGGCGTCCCTCGCCGCCGGATTGCGAAGCATCGCCGAGCTCCATGGCGCGGCTCATCGCATCGTCGTAGCTCGAGAACGCGCTGCTGCGGGCCGACGGAGCAGCGCTCGAGCCGCGCTTTCGTGGCCGCGTGGGGCGGTCCGGAAGCAGGCCGGCTTCACCCGTCGTGATCTTGCCGAGCTTGAACAGGTCGTCGAGCTCCGTCGACGCTACCTCGCGCATGTCGCTCGAACGGGACAAGAGGAAGCCGCCCACCGCGATCACCACGAGGCCAACGACGGAAACGGCGATCAGCACCTTCATCGCTGACGAGCGCTTTTCCGACCTCTGCGCGCGGGCGCGGGCCGCCTCTTCAGCGGCTGCGGTGTCTTGGTGTTCGCGCTGCAAGATGAATTCGCGGAACTGCGGCCACTCTCGGAGCGGCCTGCGCTCGGCGGTGTCGATGTTGAACGTGACGTCGTCGCCAGCGAAGCCGCCAACGTTGAGCCGCTCGATGAGCTCACGCGCACTGAACGGCCCGTGGTCCATCTTGTCCCGCGCAACCATCCATCGCTGCTTCGAATCCGAAGAGAGCTGGTTAATCAGGCTCATCAGGCCGCGCCGAGGAGGTTCCGGCGGCGAAAACGAATCCAGCGGGACCAACGAAATCATCGGAATTTCGACGTCCGGAGGCGGCGCCACCGAGTTGATGATGGAGATGTCGACGCTGAAGCCAGTGTCGGGCGGCGGAGGTGACGAGTTGGCCTCCTTCACGAAAGGTAGAAGGGCGTTACGCACCGATTCGGGAGAGTCGAACCGATCGGCGGGATCGGACGCCAAGCAGTCGAGCAAAACGCGATCGACTTCCGGTGGAATGTCGTCACGAACGTCCGACGGCGCGACGAAGTCGGAGTCTGGCTTGCGTGTGGTCAGGAGCTCGTAGAGGATTGCGCCGATTCCAAACACGTCGCTCCGCTCGGTCGCGGGTTCGCCGCGCTTGACCTCGGGTGCCAAGCAGGAGTGGTCGGAGTCCCTGAAGGCACTCGGACCAGCGGCTCCCAAAAGCACTTGTCCGACGCCGAAGTCGTGAACTTTGACGCGGCCGCCCCGTGTCACAGAGACGACGCTCGGGCGTAACGTTCCGTGCGGGCCCTTTTGGTGCGCGTAGCTGAGCGCGCTGCAGAGGTGCGCGATGACGTTGTAAGCACCACGCAACGAGATCGGATCGCCGTCGCGGTCGCGGGCCTGAATGAAATCCGAGAGTGGAGTCCCGTCGATCCATTCACTGGCGACGAAATGCTCGCCCTTCGGAGTGCGGCCTACGCCGAAGACACGTGCGATGTTGCGGTGCGTTAGCGTCGCTGCAGCCCGGCAGGCTTCCCGAAACTCCGGTTCTGCTGCCGCTGGGACCATATTCGGTTTGATGACGCGAACCAGAATCGGGCGCTTGGTCTGCTGGTCTTTGGCGGACCAGACGACGCCCTGCGGGCCTTCGTCGATCAGATCGACGACCTCGAATCTTCCCCCAACCACAGCCCCTGGGTGTAACCCCGTTGCCGCAGGCCTCGTCGAAGCAATTCCCTGAGCCATCTCCGAAAAACAACATAGACGACGGAGCGGGGCGTCCCAAATTTGGGGTTAGTGGCCCGAGGCGCTGTAGGAGGGGTAAGGGGTCAGTCGCCCTTGGCCAGCTCCAGCTCGAGCTCCCGGCCGCCAAGCATCGCGCCCACCATCGACTCGATGATATCTTGGGCGCGATCCTCGGGAACATCGACGAGCGAATGCTGGTCACGGACCCGTATGCGCCCGATTTCTTTGCGTTTCAGGCCGGTTCGATCTCGGAGCATGCGGCCCAGCTCCGACGCCCTGAGCTCGTCTCGCCGACCTACGTTCACATACAGGGTCGCCGTCGGCGCCTCCTCCTCGATTTCGGGCGTCGGCTCTTCGGAGTCGCCATCTACCATGCTGTGATCGTCCGGGTGCTGTTTGCCGCGCCTCCGCCGGGTCGCGGCGACCTTATCGACATCTCCGGTCTCTTCGCCGAAGAACGCCGAGAGCAGGCCTGCGAGCATCCGCTCCGCGTCGACGTGGCTCATGAAGCGCCGCACCAAGGCGAGGTCGTGCTCGTTCGGTGCATTGGGGTAGGCCGCGTCAATCATCGCGATCCGGTCGGCCTCTTGGCGAGTTCGTTGCTCGCCCTCACTCGGCAGTGTCCGCTCGACGGGGAAGATTCGGTACTGCAGTCGGAGATAGTAGAGGATCCCGAGCTCCGTCGCGCCCACCAGGGTGATCGCCGTGCCAGTTCGCCCGGCGCGCCCGGTTCGCCCAGTGCGATGCACATACTGCTCGACGTTGGTTGGCAACGAGAAGTTGATGACATGGGTGAGGTGCGACACGTCGATCCCACGCGCAGCGACGTCGGTCGCGACCAAGAAGCGAACCTCCTCACGACGCACACGACCGAGCACTTCCTCGCGCTCCCGTTGAGGCCGGTCGCCGTTCAGCCACTCTGCATTGAACCCCGCACGCTGCAGCGCGGCCGAGACCTCTTCGGTTTCGGCTTTGGTGTTGCAGAAGATGAGGGCGCTCTCCGGGTCTTCGGTTTCGAGAATGGTGATCAGATTTGCAACGCGTCCGACGCCACTCACCATGTAGACGAAATGCTCGATTCCGAGGGCGCCTACGTGGTCTCCCGAGAGGCCCAGAAACTTCGGTTCGTGCATGTGCTTCTCGGCAACGCGTTTGATCGCGCGGTCGACAGTGGCCGAAAACAGCATGGTCTGACGTTTTTTGGGGAGCCTTTCGATGATTGCGTGGAGCTCTTTGGCGAAGCCCATCGACAGCATTTCGTCGGCTTCGTCGAGCACCAAAACCCGCAGCCGAGATGCTTGGATCGTCCCGCGCTTGAGGTGGTCGAGGACGCGTCCGGGCGTTCCGCTGATTACGCGCGCACCTTTCTCGAGTGCGTGGACTTGTTGCTCCATCGAAGCGCCGCCGTAGACGGCAACGGTGTCGATGCCGCGGCGTGCTCCGAGCTTTGCGATCTCACGTGCGCTCTGCAGAGCTAGCTCTCGCGTCGGGGCGAGCACTAGGGCTTGTTCGTCCCCGTCATCCGAGAGCAATCGATCAACGAGCGGAATCCCGAATGCGCCGGTCTTTCCTGTTCCCGTTCGGGCCTGCACGATGACGTCGTGTCCAGCGATGATCAGCGGGTAGGAGTCACGCTGCACCGGAGTCGGGGCTTCCCAACCCATTTCATCGATCGCTTCGAGGAGGTCCTCGTGTATGCCAAGATCCGCAAAAGTCTTGGCGCCTTCCTCTTCGGTTGGCTCGGCTTCGGTTGGCTCGGCTTCGATCGGCTCGGTCATGGACTGGGCTCCGGGGTCTGAGGTGATTGAATATTCGACTTCGAGCCGAGCGCTTCGGTTACGCGATTGGCTAGAGGCGCGTCTTCTCGTATGTACCTCTGGAGGCGGAGCTCGACGCGGTGTCGGTATTGACTGAGCAAATGTACGTGGTCTTCGTTGCAGCGTTCGGCCAGCTCGTTCAGCCGTAGATCCCACGATTCGAGAGATTTCTGGAGCTCGGTTTCATCTGTCTCATTGGTGGCAAGGTATGCGAGCCGTAGCTCATCGACCTCGTGTCGAAGGAGCAGCAGGCCGTCGGCGCACTCTAGATCGAACGAGGCATCGCTCTTGGGCCAGAATACCTGCGGAATGACCGAGGCAAAGGCCACGATGACCAAGTAGGCGAGGGCGATCGAGTAGATGCCTACTACCAGCCGGCGGCCAAGCCCGCCTCGTTCTTCTTTTCGCGGCAAAGACTGTCCTCGTCCACCAATGTTCCGTCTAGAGCGGATTGGTTGTAACGACCCGCTTGCACCAGGTCAAGACGGCGGCGGATTGCGGCGTTTCTGCTTCTCACGACGGGTTCCCCAGATGAAAAGGCCGATGCTCACGATGATGGTGAGCGCTACGACGCCGCCGCATAGCCCGTACCAAAGGAAGGTGGTGACCCCGGTTCCCACCCGATCAACACACGAGCTTGTAGCCGATCCCGTAGACCGTCAGGATATGCACCGGGCGATCGGGCTTCGGCTCGATCTTGCGGCGCAGCTTCACGATGAAGTTGTCGACGGTGCGATTGTTGGGGCCGGCTTCCAGGCCCCAGATCTTCTCGAGAATCTCGTCTCGCGAGACGGGTTCGCCCTCGCGCTCCCAGAGGAACTTCAAGAGCTCCACTTCGTAGAACGACAAATGCATCGTCTCGGAGCCCCTCGTGAGGGTCTGCGCGCCGGTTTCGATGTTGATGTCGCCGATTCGAATTTCGGCCTGGGAGGGACGGATGGGTCTTCCCGAGCGCCGAAAGAGCGCCCGTATCCGGGCGACGAGCTCGCCGATCGCAAATGGCTTGGTCACGTAGTCGTCGGCGCCGGCCTCGAGGCCGCGGATTTTGTCCGATTCCTGCCCCCGGGCGGTGAGCATGAGGATTGGCAGAATCGGGTCAGTCTTGCGGATGGTTTCGCAAACCTGGTAGCCGTTGATGTCGGGCAGCATCAGGTCGAGGATCACGCAGTCGATGTCCGCCGACGCTGCGAGCTCGATCGCTTGTTCGCCCTTTGCCGTGTGCACGACCCGATACCCTTCGAACCGCAGGCTGTCGGAGAGCCCGAGCGCGAGGGCCGGATCATCCTCCACGAGCAAAATTCCACGTCCATCTTCTGACATCGCCGCGAAGATACCCGCTGTCGAGCGGAGCGGCAAAGATGCTTCGCTCAGAGAGCGGCGACCGGAATCGAGAAGCCGACGACCGCGCCGCCTCCCGGGGCATTTTTCGCCCACGCCCGTCCCCCGTGAGCCTGCGCGATGTGCTTGACTAGCGATAGACCGATGCCCGAGCCGCGAGTGGCACTGCTGTGGGGACCCCGGTAGAAGCGCTCAAACACGCGACGGAGCGAGTCGGTGGGGATTCCGGGGCCATGGTCACGGACCGCGACGTCGACGGAGTGGCGCTTGGCGATGAGCTCGAGCTCGACCGGGGTTTGTCCGCCGTACTTCACGGCGTTGTCGAGTAGATTGATGATGGCGAGGGCGATTGCCTCCTGGTCGATCAGCACCGGAGGAAGCTCATCCGCCCTCTCGAGCTGAATCTCGACGCCATCTTGCTCGCTCCGGTAACGGAACGCTTCGAGCGCGCGGCCGACGGCCTCTCCGAGGTCACCTTGTTTCAGTCGATACGGCCCTTTGCCTCCCTCCAGCGCGGAGAAATCCAGCACGTTGTCGATCAACGAGGTGAGTCGTTCGGACTCCCGGCAAATGATGTCCAGGTACTCCTTGCGACGTTCCTCGCTCGGGACGCGGTCGGAGCGAAGCATGTCGGCGAACATTCGAACGACGGATAGAGGAGTTTTGAGCTCGTGGGACACGTTGGCCATGAGCTCGCTCTTGAGCTCGTTGAGGCGACGCTCTTTCTCCGCGGCGTAGATGAAGAAGATCGCGCTTAGAAGAATGATCGCGAACGACATCAAAGGCAGCGTCGCCTCTCCGCGCATGCGGGAGCGTCCTTGGGCCTGAAGGAGCGCCGCATGGCGCGGAGCGACTTGGAGACGCCAGCCGTCGAGCGTTGTCGGGAACCGATGGTCGACGGTATAGACGCCGACCTCCGACAAGTCAGGGCCGAACACCAGTTGGTTGCTTTCGTCGACGATGTTGTAAATCGGCGTCGATTCATCGGAGCCGAACATCGTCGGAAAGACTTCATCGATCAGGTACTGTGTGTCGTGAACGGCCACGATGTAGGTCAGCTGGCCAGCGCGCGTGTCGTAAGCCCGGTAGGACAGGAGGTAGCTGCCTTCGTCGCCGTTCACGTGGACGTGTCGAAGGACCTGCGGCTCGGAGGAGTCGAGGTCGAGGGTCCCCCGCAGCTCCTGCCGAAACGTTCGCAGAAAGGCCCGCCGAGTCTTCTTGTCTTCCCTACTCGCCCACTGAATGACGTCGCCATTGGGGTCGAGCAAAAGCACCGACCTGACACTCGGGGTCTGCACCTCGGCTTGAGGCAGCCAAACGGAGTCGATGGTGCTCGAATCGTTCGGATCGACGAGGCGAAACACCGTGCCGTCCGAGATGACGATGTAACGCTCGATCCGCTCCACGCGCTGCTGGGCCACGCTCAGTAGCGACTGCGCGATCGTTTCGTCCCCGAGCTGCGTGTACTCACGCGAAGAGCGGAAGGTGTAGAACCCCAGGATGCCGGCCGCGACCAGGATCGCGGGAACCAGGATCAGGTACCACAGCCGAAAGCGTCCGCCTTCCATTACTTGAGTTCGGCCCCCATTCTACGGGGCAGACGCCTGAACGCTCTCGCCCTTGTCGGGACGCGGGTCGCTGAGGTCCAGCGAGAGGCGATCCGGGTCGAGCAGCGCGTTCGCCAGCACGGCGTCCATCTTCGATACCGGCACGAACTCGAGTGTCTCGCGAACTTCCTCCGGAACCTCGTCGAGGTCTGCCGCGTTGCGCTCCGGAAGAATCACTCGCTTGATGCCCGCGCGGTGCGCCGCAAGAACTTTCTCTTTGACGCCGCCAACGGGAAGCACGCGGCCGCGCAAAGTGATCTCTCCTGTCATAGCCACGTCGTGCCGCACGTGGATGCCGGTCAGCAGTGAAACGATCGCCGTCATCATGGTGACGCCTGCGCTCGGCCCGTCCTTCGGCATGGCCCCGGCGGGGATGTGAATGTGAATGTCACTGGTCTCGAGGAAATCCTCGGGAATGCCGAACGCCTTGGCGCGCGTACGCACGTAGCTCATCGCCGTTTGCGCGGACTCCTTCATGACGTCACCGAGCTGCCCAGTGAGCTGAAGCTTGCCGGTGCCGTGCATCCGGGTGCATTCGATGAAGAGGATTTCGCCGCCGACAGAGGTCCAGGCCAGGCCGGTCGCGACGCCGGTTTCAGCCGTGCGCTCCGCGACCTCCGAGCTGAAGCGAGGCGCGCCCAAGTAAGGCCGCAAGGAGTCCTCATCGGAGATGACCCACGGGCCCGTTTCGCCCTCCGCCACCTTGACCGCAACGCCACGAATGACGCTCGCGATTTGGCGCTCGAGGTTACGTACCCCGGCTTCCCGGGTGTAGTGATCGATGATCGACTCGATGGCGCCGTCCTGCAGGGTGACCTGCTCGGGCTTGATGCCGTGCTCATCGAGCTGCTTTGGCACCAGGTGCACTCGGGCGATGTCCGCCTTCTCTCGACGCGTGTAGCTCGGGATCTCGATGATCTCCATGCGGTCCCGAAGCGCCGCCGGGATCGTATCGCCCACGTTACCGGTGGCGATGAACATCACCTTCGACAAGTCGTAGGGGATCTCCAAGTAGTGGTCGCTGAACGTGTCGTTTTGCTCCGGGTCGAGAACCTCGAGCAACGCCGCGGCAGGGTCACCGCGAAAGTCGTGACCAATCTTGTCGATCTCGTCGAGCATGAAGACTGGGTTGATCGTGCTGGCTTTCTTCATCCCTTGGATGACCTGGCCAGGAAGGGCGCCGACGTAGGTGCGCCGGTGGCCGCGAATGGCGGCTTCGTCGTGGACGCCACCAAGGCTGATTCGGTGAAACTTACGCCCCATCGCGCGCGCAACCGAACGGCCGAGCGAGGTCTTACCGACACCAGGCGGCCCGATGAGACAGAGGATCGGGCCCTTCTTGTCTTTCTTGAGCTTGCGAACAGCGAGGTATTCGACGATGCGCTTTTTGACCTTCTCGAGGCCGGAGTGGTCTTCGTCGAGCACCTTGCGAACGGCCGCGATGTCCATGTTGTCGGCGGTCTGCTTGCTCCACGGGATATCGAGGATCCAGTCGATGTAGGTGCGTACGACCGTGTATTCCGCCGAGCCAACCTGCATCTGCCGAAGGCGCTTGAGCTGTTTGTGCGCGACCGTGTCGGCCTCGCCAGCCAGGTTTGCCTTCGCCAGGCGCTCCTCGAGGACATCGAGGTCGCCCTGATCGCCTTCTTCTTCGCCCAGCTCTTCCTTGATGGCCTTGAGCTGTTGGCGCAGGACGTATTCGCGCTGGTTCTTGCCCATCTCCTCTTTGATTTGGGAGTTGATGCGCTCCCGCATTTTGAGGATCTCGAGTTGACGCGTCAGCAGGCGTAGGACCTTGCGAATGCGCTCCTTTGTGTCGAGCGTTTCGAGCAATTGGGACTTCTCTTCGACCGGTGCGTCGAGATTCGCGGCCACCAGGTCGGCGAGCTGCCCGTGCTCTTGAATCGAGTCGATGAGAGAGCCGGCCTCGCG
>JBARTN010000237.1:0-8456 GCA_049645265.1 Polyangiales bacterium | reverse complement strand
CATGTTTCCGGGTGTTGCGTGTCGTTTCTGGTTGTTTCGTGGTGTGTGGGAGAAATTGTGGGAGTTGTGTTCGGGTTGGGCCGCTTTTCCTTTGCGGACGCGAAGGGATTCGAAACCCCCGACTTCTGCCTCCGGAGGCTATCAAGCAGCGCGCGTTATCCCGCTTTTTTCCGAGGCGAACGCGAAAAGGGCGCAACCCCGCAAGACCCCGCAAGCGGGATGCGGCATCCCGGTGGGCGCGCTTTGCCTCGCTTGAAGCAGAGCCGATCGTGCTAGCTTCCGGCTCCGTGACGAGCATCTCGACCTCGGCTTCGGTTCTTATCCCCCGCCCGCGCGAGCAGGTGTTTCTATTCGCCACCGACAGCGCGAACGCCCCCGAAACCATTCACCCGCGCGGGCCGTTCGCGGGCATCACCAAAATCGAGATGCACGAAGGGCAAAGTCTCGCCAAGGGCTCGAGGCGCCGAGTCGTCATGACCGACGGCACGGTCCTCGAGGAGGTCATCCTCGACTACGACCCTCCGGTGAGGCATCGCTATGGCTGGACGGGCGGGGCCAAACTGCCGTTCTCCTTGCTCGTTCGGAGCGGCACCCGCAACTGGGACTTCACCGAGGCTGAAGGCGGCACACGCATCGCCTGGACCTACACCTTCGGCCTGACGTCCCCCCTCGCCTACCCGCTCGCCATTCCGATCATCTGGCTCTTCAAAGGCTGGTTGCAACAGGGCCTCGACGCCATCCGTGCGGAGCTCGTCCTGAGTGACGACGATCATCGAGCGCTCGAAGACAGGTCGATATAACGCTTAGAGCCGGGCAAGTCGGCAGCCGAAGGAGACATGGGCCCCTGGCCTGTGCCGCTAGAAACTACCCCGAACCCCGAGGAACGAAGGACCCACGATGGCCCGAAGCCTTTGTCGCTCCTTCTTCACCGCCCTCCGCCGTGCGAGTAGGGCGATACCGGAGACGCCTATCGCGAGGGACGCGACTCCAACGCTGATTCCTCGCACGAACCCAGTGCTGAGATCATCGCCTGAGTTTCCAGCAACCGCAGCAAGGAATCCGCCAGCAACGCCCGCGCCGAGCAAGATGGAACCGGCAATCGTGACGTTCCTTTGTTTGCGCTGAAGGCGTCGATCTTCGTCGGGCTGAGCTTCGACATATGTGAGCGAGCTTGGCTTTGTGGACGTGTCCGGGCTCGTACCCTCCGTCTGAGCAAGTGCTAGCGAGGGCACGGCGGTTAGCCATACCAGCAAGGCCGTGCAGATCAGGATCCCACGGTGTCGCGATAGCTCGACTCCCAAGAACACTCGGTCTGTCACTCGGCCGACGTCGCGTAGCCCCGAAGATGCCATTCGCACAATTGTATTCTGCCTCGATCCAAACATGGAAGACCAGGTCTCTGAGCCATTCTGCGACCGCGGCGACCAGAATTGCACCAGGCACCCTAACCTGCCGCCACCGGACTCCCGCAAGCGTGATGAGGCCACAACCACACCAAGGACCTCGTTTCCATCGACTTCTTTGTCGTGCCCACAGCCACGTTTCGCATCCTGTACGTGTTCCTCGTGCTCGAGCACGAGCGCCGACGCATCGTGCACTTCAACGTCACCGAGGGTCCGTCAGCGCAGTGGACAGGCCAACAGTTGGTCAACGCGTTCCCCGTGCCAAAATCCGTACTGCGAGCGCGTGATCGGTACCCTTCGGCGGGACTGCCTCGACCACGTCATCGTTCTTGGCGAGCAGCACCTACGGCGCATCCTGCGGAAGTACCTAGAGTACAATCACGGATCCCGGACCCACCTCGGGCTCGACAAGGACGCCCCCGAACCCCGCGAGCGGGAGTCCACCGATGGGGGAAACGTCATCGCCCTTCCGATGGTCGGCGGGCTGCATCATCGCTACACACGACACGCAGCCTGAGTGAGAGTCTGGATCCCCGGCGTCGGGCGCGAGCCTAAACTGCGCGCACTGGGCGGGCCGAACCCGGCTGCCTCGCGCCACTCGCGCATTCGGGCCGTCGGCAACCCACGTGAGGGTCCGAGTTCCGTCCGCTGGGTCACCTTCGCGATCATCGCGGCTCACATCTCGCGACGGACAACGTTTTGAGGAACGACAGGCGGAAGTAACTATAAACGCCCTTTCTTCCGCTCAAAGAGCTAACTTATAAGGTGTTCTGCGCAATTGGGGTGCAGAAGGAGACCCATCACGGTGGAAGTCGTTTCAGCAAACCCTGCCGGCAAACGCGCCAGCCAACGAGGCCGCCCCGGAGTAGCGGCGTGACGGTAGACCTCTCGACGGTCGACGGATGAACGGAGCACCCCAGTCTTGGAAGGATACTCTTGGGCGGATCCCCTTCGTCGGCGTGATCCTGCGCGCAGTCGAGAAAAGCAACGAGGACCACGCCAAAGACATGGCGGCAAGCATCGCCTACTTCAGCTTCTTCTCCCTTTTTCCGCTCCTGGTTGGAGTCGTGGCCGGCGCGAGCCTGTTCTTGGACCGCGCAAGCATCGAGTCGCGCCTCGATCGGATACTTGCCGGCGAGTTCCCCGGAAGTGCGGACTTCCTGAGAACCAACATCGAGGCATTGATCGAACTGCGGGGGGTGGCGGGTGTGGCCAGCGTCGTGGGCCTCTTGTGGTCTGCAAGCAAAATGTTTGGGGCCCTGAGCAGGGGCATCAACTTCGCGCTCGCCTTGCCCAAAGGCCACCCTTTCTATCTTTCCAAGCTGCGATACTTCGCAATGACCATCGTCGTGTCGCTCTTGCTGTTCGTCGCGGTTGGTGCATCCATGGCCCTCGATGTCGTGACTCAGGTGGACCTGACGCGGTTCGGGATCGACACCAGGGTGTTTGCGTCTCTCGGCGGCCACGTGGCGAGCCTCGTGTCCATCTCGATGATGGTCTCCGTGCTCTACAAGCTCGTTCCCTACGAGCGGCCCGGGTGGCGAGAGATCTTTCCGGGAGCACTGGTCGCCGCCCTCCTGTTCGAGGTGGGCAAGGCTCTCTTTGTTCTGTATCTCGACAACGTCAGCAGCCTCGAGGCGGTCTACGGCTCACTGACCTCGGTGATCGTGCTTCTGCTCTGGCTCTACTTCTCGGCGCGTGTTCTGTTGTTCGGCGGCGAGATCATCGCGGCGCGCAGGGAGGCTCAGCAGGAGGGATCCACCTAGGGACCTATGCCGTAAGGCCGCTGCTACGGCTCTTCTTCCTGGCTCGCCCCTCTCTTTTTGCGGATTTTGCGATAGGCCTTGTCGCCGATCTGTTCGGCGGCCCTGGTGACGCCTGTGAGATGCAGGTAGATGATGCGCGAGCTCGCCTCCGTACGCGTGTAGCCAAGGCTTAGGTTATTGACGTCAAGGACGACACCCGTTGCGTCTCCCCGGCCGTAGATAAACGTCGACCCGATCGCCAATGAGATCCCAGACGCGTGCACCCCAGAGGATCAGAAGCCGTGGCTCTTTTCCTATTTCCCGCCCAAGCGCTCCCTAACCGATCGAAATTGTTCGCTTCGTGGCCCGAGCACCGATTCTTATCCGAACACGAATGAACAAGCTAGCACCGCGCAATTCGCACCCCCCAATGGGCTAAGAGAGTCGGGGTCTGGGGGTGCCGATGCTGGTCATCCTGGCTGGTGCGATCGGGGGCATGATCCGCGCAGGCATGATCGGTTTCTTCGTGGGCCCCGTGCTTCTCGCGATTTTCTATCAGCTGTTCACCGAGTGGGTGCGCCAGGACAAGCCCGGCGCGGATCCCGCCGTTCTTCCTGGTCCCAGCAACTAGCTGTGCAAAAACACCACCTGTTTGGCCGAACGACGGAGTCATTGTAGGCTCGCGCCGGGTGCGGGGTTGAACGAGTGGGGGACCGATTGCATGTACTTTGGGCGCTGGCCCTGGTGAGCATGCTGGCAGCAAATGCCCGCGCACAGGACTACTCCTATCCAAGGCTTCCTTCACCAAACCAACCGCACAGCACGCAACCCACGCCCGCGCCCGCTCCTAAGCCTAAGCCCGAGCGCCACCACCGCGGGCTTCAAGGTGGCTTCAACATCGGCGTGCCGCTTTTTCGCGACGTCGACACGAACGTCGTTCGGCCTGGCGCCGACCTTCATGGTTTCGGGGGTTACGACATCGGCTACGCCATGTTTGGACTGGACCTGGGCGCGATGTGGACCCCGATCGACCTAAACAACGCATCGATGGTTCCGCCTGGAACGAACCTCGGCAGAAGCCCCGTGACACGGCTCTACTTTTCGCCGGAGGTCCGGGTCCAGGTTCCGAACAAGTCTCCCATCCTTCCTTACGTGGCGATTACGTTCGACGCCAACTGGTGGCGCTTTCGCGAAACCGAGCTCGCGTGCAACTTCTGGTACTGCGCCCAAGTCAAAGTCTTTCGCTTCACCCCTGGGTTCACGGCCAAGGGCGGAATCGCATTTCGGGTACGGCAGGGCGTGCACATTGATGTGGGCTTCAAGTATTCTCTGTCCGGCGCCGGGAATTTTTTCTTGCGCCGGGAGCAGTGGATCACCCCGTACGTAGGAATCTTGGCGCGGTGAGCGGCGGAGAAGAAGGGATGAAGAAAACAGCCGCAATGTTGCTGGTCTGCGCGCTGCCGTTGTTGTTCGGGATTGCCGCGTGCAAGAAGGGCAAAGACACCGAGACCGCCGCCGTAGTCGCGCCCACGCGCCCACCTGATCCCTCTGGGACGATGAGCTTGCAGGGCTACTACTCGCTCGTCGGATCCGTCGGCAGCTTCCAGGTCTGTATCACGGGCCAACAGTGGCGAGTGTCACAGGAGGGCGACATCGCAGCGCTCGAGCAAGCCTATCGTGAATCGAACGTCGGACCTGGCAGCGGACTTCTGGTCGACGTCGAGGTTGGAATCGATGCGAGACCGAGCCCCGACGGCCCCGGCACCGAAACCATGTTGATCGTCGCGCGCTTTCTCGGAAGCTCGCCGGGCAAGGTCTGCCCGGGAGATTGACTGCGCTAACTGGCGCTGACGAGCTCGCCCCGAGAGCACCCGTGGCGGCGCCTGAACGCCCCCCGGCCATCATTCCGCCGGTCGTCGAGCCAGGAAAAAGTAGTTGGGGGTGAAGATCCCGCGCTCGCCGCCCATAATGAGGGACTCCGCAGCCGCGCTCAGCATCTTGCTCACCTCGGTCGACCCCTTGGGCGCGATCCGCAGAGCTTCGAGCGTTCGAATCGTGTGGTCTGCCAAGAACCGACCGGCGCGTCCGCGTCGAAGGGCCAGCAGGCTCTCGGTTTCGCCCACGAGCGGCAGGTACCAAGGGGTTTCCCGGTCGCAGGTTCCCGCTGCATCATGGCTCTCGATCACCTCGAAACCGGCAGTGCGAAGTGCCTCGAGGGTCTGAGGAATCGTCGCGATGTCCGGAAGACTGTCTCCCTCTTCGATGCCCTTCTTGATGCGTTGATGCTCCGTGTCGTTCGGGTCGAATGCACTGGTCATGCACCACTCATACCCAGCGAACAGGGCGCCAGGCTTGAGCGCGCGGTGGATCTCCTTGAATACCCTGACCTTGTCCGGCGCGTGGCATGTGGCCTCGAAGGCATACGCGGCGTCGTAGGTTCCGTCCGGCACCTCGAGGTTCATGAAGTCGCCCTTGAAGCTGGAGCACAGGTCGGCGAGGCCTGCCTCTTCGTTGTACTGACGCACCCTGGTCAGCTGGTAGTCGTTGTTGTTGACGCCTTCGATCGTCGCCCCGGAGAACCGGGCGATCGTGCGCATCGGGCCGCCCACGCCGCAGCCAACATCGAGCGTCTTCATGCCCGGAGCGAGGCCGAGTCTGAGAGCGAAATAATGCTCCGAGCGCGCGAGCGACGCGTCGAACGACTCCCCTTTGAATCGCGGCGCGAAGTGAAACGACTTGGCCCACGCTTGCTCGTAGAAGTCGGTGACGAGATCATAGTAGTGGTTGATCATCGTCGCGTACCCAGCTTGGCGCGCCTTTACGTCGCCACCATTCGACTCGTCGAAGAAGCCCAGGTACTCGTTGATCGCTCCGCCGACTCGGCCACGTGTTCGATCGTCCGAATAGAACCGATTCACTGCTTGCTCTTGCATGACACCTCTCCGTGAATGAAGGTGGATGCGATAACACGAATTGCGGAGCGCGACACGGAGAAATCGAGTGCAGTCGGCGCGAACAAAATATACAAGTCGTAAACGAACGGCTCCCTCAACCGTTCACCTGTGCCTCCTCAGAACCCCATCGACCGCACGATCGACGAAACCGAAGTTCGCACGCGCGCGGTGGAGCGCAAGCTTCGCTCTGTCGAAGAGCTTCCAGCTGACGCCGCGACTGCTGTCTTGGATCTCGCCGAGGGCGAGCCCGTCGATCTATCTACAAGCCAAGGAAGACGGGCCGCCTAAGCGCGTGCTCGAAAGGGCGAGGCTCCGCGGACGATGCGGAGCGTCGTTTGTACGGGGGGGGCTAGAAGACGTACGGAATGAACATGTACGGCACTTCTTCGCAGTAGCGATCCCAGTCTTTCCCGTACTTCTTCTTGCATCGGGCAATGTCCCGGCTGGCCCGGTGCACGATCATGATCGTGAAGAAGACCACGTAGAGGTATGGCAGGAAGTGATCAAATCCGCAGATCAGACCCCACGAGAGGGCCATCAAGATGTCGGCGGTGTAGTGGATCTTCCTTGCGTGAGCCCACCAACCATCGATGAGAAGCTTCGACCCGGCTTGCGTTTCGAGGTAACGCGGGTTCTTCAGGGTGCCCCAGGGGAGTTGCGGGAACGCCATGCGTTTCACGTAGCTGCCGTTGAGTTGCATACGGAAGCGGTTTCGTTGGCTCTGCGCCGTGTCCCAAACGTAGTACGAGCCGACCAAGAGGGCGAACACGAAGACCGTGTACGGGATCGAATGCTCGAACGGCGGTCGCGAGGCGATGTACATCGAGCTGAAGCAATACACGAAGGGAACACCTGCGAGGTTCCAGAAGATCAACATCCAGCCCCATTTCTCGTAGAAGATATCCCACGTCGTGGGGATGCATTCTTCGCCCTTCATGCAGGCGTTGGTGTAGAGCCAGTGCGCGAGGATCATGAAGATCATCGGGGTGGTCACCACGCCGTACGTTGCATACTGGTGGGCGGCGCCGCTGACGGTCAGAAGAAACAGCATCAACCAGGACACGCGGACCTCAGCCCACATTTTGAGATCGAGCGGCCCGATCCGTGGATTGAGCCAAGCCCCCATGAAGAAATCGTACAAGAAGCTGCCAGTCATTCGCTCGGCATTGCCGGTGATCTTTGCGCCGAAGTAGATCAGGATCGCGACGATGTTCGCTGAGATCATCGAGACGATCATGAACGAGCCGAACTGGTCGAAGAGCGTCTGGAGCGGGAAGACACCCGTGAAGTGAAGAACCGCCATCCCCACGAGGGTGATCCACCAAGCCGAGATCGCGTTGCAGCGGTAGACCAGCCGCTCGCCTCCGCGCGACCGAATCGGCAGCCCCTTGATTTCGATCCCCGGGAGGTACGCCGCCATCAGACCTTCGACGAGCAGGAAGGCCCAGTACATCCCGAACACGCTCCAGCTCGGCGCGGCGTAGGTCACGATCTGCTCCCACGTGCCGGCGAAGAACGGGCCTATGTCGGCGATGCCGGTCGGATAGAAAACGGCCCCGTCATGGAACCGCCAGGCCATCCACAGGTAAAGCATCAACCCGTGTGACACTGTCATCAGCAGGGTTGCGCCGATCGTTCCCCCGAACTCTCGGGTTGTGTCGTGCCCCTCGGCGGCCGCAACCGGAGGGGTGACCGTAGCTTGCAGCCGAGACCTCATCGCCTTTTCCATGGGCGCCTCCTCCTTATTGCTGCCGTCTTCTACTCCAAGGCGCCAGAAAAAAGAAGAGCAGCTTGAAGGAGAAGCAGTGGCACGATCAATGGGTCACCGCAACACCATGACTGCGCACGCTCTGCGAAAGGATATGGTGACGGATGCAAAGACGAACGCAGAAATGGCCATCGCCACCGTTTCGTCGGCCTGCTGCCGAGTGAGCCCGAGTTTTCCACAGACCGGACCCACCTCGGGCTCGACAAGGACGCCCCCGAACCCCGCAAGCGCGAGTCCACCGACGGGGGAAACGTCATCGCCCTCCCGCTGGTCGGCGGGCTGCATCATCGCTACACGCGATGCGCAGCCTGACCCAAAGTCTCGGTCCCACACGAAGTCGGGCGTGAGCCTGAGCGGCGCGCACCGCGCTAGGCTAAGCCGCATGCCGCGCTCGATTCGCGCTTGTCGAACCGTCGGCAACGCACGTAGGGGTGCGAGCTCTGTCCGCTGGGTCACCTTCGCGATCATCGCGGCTCATATCTCGCGGGCGGACAACGTTTTGAGGAACGACAGGGTGCAGTTCGACGAGGCGCGATCGAGCCGGCCAGCTCGTCTGTTTGAAAGTAGGCGAGGGACGGTCTTTACG
>JBARTN010000236.1:0-39270 GCA_049645265.1 Polyangiales bacterium | reverse complement strand
ATCGAGCGCGGCGGACCGGTCCAACACCGCGGCCAGCCTAGCCTTGGCTCAGGCGTCAGTCCATGATTTCGTCGACTTGCTCGACGAGCGGCTCATCCGCGCCTGCAACGACGACCGGCACATTGTCGATGCCTCCCAATAGCGACTGCCATTCGGCGAGCACGCTCTTGTACGAAGGCAAATCGCGCGAGGCCATTCGCAGGCCGGGGCCGTTGAGCTCGGTGAGTGGGTCGATCGACCTCGTGTACTTCTTGAGACCGAAGTGCAGGTGTGGCCCGGTGGAGCGGCCGGTCGATCCGACGAAACCGATCAGCTCGCGCTGCTTCACGTAGGTGGCTGGGCGGATGCCGCTCTTGATGCGGTGCAAATGCGCATAGGCGGTTTCAAAGCCACCGCTGTGACGAACCACCACGAGGTTTCCATTCGGTCCTCTGCGTCCTGCGAAGGTCACCCGCCCGTCGGCCGCGGCCCAGACCGGCGTTCCGGTGGCAGCCGCGTAGTCGACCCCGAGGTGGGGAATCGTGCGTTTGAGAATCGGATGAAAACGTCGCGGGTTATATCGCGAGGACAGTCGGTCGTATCGGAGCGGGGTGCGCAGCCAGCCGCCTTGCATTGCGCGGCCGCTCTCGTCGTAGAACTGGCCAACCGTGCCTCCGGCTTCGTAGTAGAACGCTTGCACCTTGCCGGTGCGCTGCCCGTCGTATTCGAGCGCATGCACTCGGCCATAGCGAAGGAACTCGCCGTCCACGCGTTCTTCATCGACGACGATTCGAAATACGTCGCCTTTTCGCGCTTGCAACGCAAAGTTGATCTGGCCCTCGAACGCTTCGACGAAAAACGTTGCAAGCCCAGCTGGGAGCCCGAGCTCGAGCAGGCCATCGCCGATCGAGATTTCCACCGAGCCGGCCCGTGCGATCGGCGTTCGCTCGACCTTGACTCTGATTTGCTCCGCGCGAAACACGCCATCTTCGCCACGGGTGACTTCGACGAACTCCGTTGCGGAAGGGTGGTATTCGAAACGCTCGAGCTCGGCGTTCTCATCGCGCTCGACGATCAGCTTGTGCTCGGGGCGGCAGCGCCGGAAGTCGACGATGTGCTCGAGCGCTCGTTCGATCGCGGTGCACTCGTCAGGTTCGAGCCCCGCGTTTAGAAGCGCGCCACGAAAGCTCGGCACGCCTCCGAACGGGGTCTCGTAGCGCGCATTCGGCCGCGATCGGGCCAGCGCGAGGGCTTCCTCTTCGCTGAGCTCTTCTTCGACTCCGCCGTCCAGGTCTACGGGCAACAGGCCGTCGGTGACCCCGAGGTCGGCCGCAAGCTGAGCATCCTGGCGGCCGAGTGCATCTTCCATCCATGCCCAGGCGTTTGGGATGACGCTGCGTGCGATCCAGAGCAGCAGCACGCCGAGGACGATGGCCCCGACCACGGCCCCGAGAACCATTCGGCGCGTACGGCGCGCCCGAAGCTCGTTCGGCAGTAGCGCCATCTTGACCGATGGCAGCGGCCGCAGCCCGCTAGGCTCCTTTTGACTCGAAGGATCGGCGCTCATCGAACGCTCGGCTTATCAGCGCCCCAATCAATAAGCAAAGCCCACCCCGTGAAGCGACAGCATCGTCACGGGGCTTTGGCCCCACCTTCTGTGCGGTTGGGGCGCAGCCCCGTGGGCGACGCGAAGCGTCGGTTTTACGGGGTTGACACCCCTTGGGGTCAGGGTTAAGACGCCGCTTCCACCCTGGGTGGACATGATGAACAGGCACGTAGCTCAGTGGGAGAGCACTACCTTGACACGGTAGGGGTCGGCAGTTCAATCCTGCCCGTGCCTACCAACCCGGAGATGACCCGATCTTGAGTCCGAGCTACATATTTCGGTCCACTGACCGATGACGAGTGAAGCGACAGCGCGTACGGCGCGCGAGGTGCTCGAAGAGCGCGGCGCGCTAGGGAACGACTCGGTCGCCGCCCGGGTGGACGGCCGACTGTACGATTTGCACAGCCCGGTCCCCGAAGGGGCATCCGAGGTGAAGGCCATTGGCGCCCATGATGCAGAGGCGCTCGCGATCATTCGGCACTCGAGCGCCCATGTGATGGCCGATGCGGTGCAGCGCTTGTTCCCGGGAACCAAGGTTGCGTTCGGGCCCGCAACCCAGGATGGCTTCTATTACGACTACGCCAGGCCCGATGGGACGTTCTCGGAAGAGGACCTGCGTGCCATCGAAGAGAAGATGGCCGAGATTGTCGAAGACGACAGCCCGTTTCGCCGCGAGGTCGTGACCCGGGACGAAGCGCGCCGTATTCTGCAGTCGCTCGACGAGGGCTTCAAGCTCGAGCACCTCGAGCGGCTCGACGATCCGATTTCGCTCTACCGCCACGGTGACTGGGTCGATCTTTGCGAAGGGCCGCACGTTCCGTCGACCGGTTTCCTGAAAGCGGTGAAGCTCACCAGTGTGGCCGGCGCCTACTGGCGCGGCGACGAGCGGAACCCGATGCTCCAGCGCATCTACGGGACGGCCTTCGCTTCGCCCAAGGCGCTGCGCGCACATCTCAAGCAACTCGAAGAGGCCAAGAAGCGCGATCACCGAAAGCTCGGAAAAGAGCTCCAGCTGTTCGCCTTTCATCCGCACGCGCCGGCGTCGCCCTTCTTCCTGCCCCGCGGGTCCACCATCTACAATCTTCTCGAAGGCTACGTGCGCTCGCTCTACGCGCGCTACGGCTACGACGAGGTGATCACGCCGCAGATCTTCGACAACGAGCTGTTTCACACCTCGGGGCATTTGCCGTCGTACGCAGAGAATATGTACATGGCCGCGACGTCCGAGAACCTCGAAAAGCTGCAGCAGAAGGTCGAAGAGAAGCCGCCAAAGAGCCCCGAGGAATGGACCCGAGCGTTCAGCGAGTCCATGCGCTTCGGGGTGAAGCCGATGAACTGCCCGAGTCATTGCCTGATCTACGGTATGACCAAGCGTAGCTACCGCGACCTCCCGATGCGCATGGCCGACTTCGGTCGCCTCCATCGCTTCGAGCGAAGCGGCGTCGTGCAAGGGCTCACGCGTGTTCGCACTTTTGCGCAGGATGACGCGCACATCTTCTGCACGCTCGACCAGGTGCAGGACGAGATCAAGAGCTTCCTCGACCTGGTGTACGACGCGTACCGTGACTTCGGGTTCACCGACGTGCGGATCGTCATCGCCACGCGGCCGGAGAAGCGTCTTGGCGCCGACGAGGTCTGGGATCAGTCGGAACAAGCGTTGGAAGAAGCAGTCAAAGCCAAAGAGCTGCCCTACGAGATCGCCGAGGGCGAGGGTGCGTTCTACGGGCCCAAGATCGAGTTCCATCTCAAGGATGCGATTGGTCGCCCCTGGCAGCTCGGGACCATTCAGGCCGACTTCAACCTCCCGGAGCGCTTCGATCTCAGCTACGTCGGCGAGGACAACACGACCCACCGGCCGGTGATGCTTCACAGGGCGATTTTGGGGTCCATCGAGCGCTTTTTCGCCGTGCTCACCGAGCATGTATCCGGCTCGTTCCCCGTTTGGCTGGCACCCGAGCAGATCGCGCTGTTGACGGTCAGCGAGAAGTTCAACGAGTATGCCGAGAACGTGCAGCAAGAGCTCGAGGAACGAGGCTTCCGGGTCACCGCCGATTTGGGCAGCGACAAGCTGGGGGCAAAGATTCGCCAAGCACGCCTGATGCGGATTCCGTATCTTGGCGTGATTGGTCAAAAAGAAGTAGAGGGGCAGGGCTTGGCGCTCCGTTCGCGAGACGAAAACAAGGACCTCGGGTTTATCCCGTTGTCGGATGTGTTCGACCGCCTCGCGCAGGAGAACAAGCCACCTTCTGCTACGAAATCAACAAGAGGAGATAGTCATCGCTAGACCGCGCTTTGGATCGCGCGATCGGCCGCGGGATTTTGGTCCGCGCGTCAACGATCGCATTCGAGTGCCCGAGATCCGTGTCATCGGAGCCGAGGGTGAAATGTTGGGCGTCTTGAACACCGACGAAGCACGTCGGATGGCTCGAGGTCTCGACCTCGACTTGGTCGAGGTGAACCCGAAGGCCAGTCCGCCCGTGTGCAAAATCATGGACTTCGGCAAGTTCAAGTACGAAGAGAAGAAGAAGCAGGCAGAGACCCGCAAGAGGCAGACGCAGATTGCGCTCAAAGAGATCAAGCTCCGTCCAAAGACCGACGATCACGACCTCGAGTTCAAAACGAAGCACGTGCGCCGGTTCCTCGAAGAGGGCAATAAGGTGAAAATCACCGTCCGCTTCCGAGGCCGGGAGATCACTCACCCGGAAACCGCACAGCGGCAGATCGACGCCATCGTGGAAGCCGTGGATGACTTGGGCACGATCGAAACATCGGCGCGGCTCGAAGGCCGCACCATGACCGCCATTCTCGCTCCACGCGTCAAAGCAGTGAGCACCGTGAAATAGGGGCCACCTTGGCACCCTCCGCGATCGGCGTGGGGGTAGCCTTTGGCCGGGTCGCGAACGTCGATCTCAATACGCGTCGCCCGCTGTAAGGATCTGTTTTCGCATTTCCTTCATCGCCTGCGCCTTGCTCTGTAGCGTTTTCGATTGCAGAGCGACCGCATTGAGTTGTTCGATGTCGCGACCGACGATTGCCTCTTTCATGCGTTCGAGCATTTCCCGGCTCTCGACGAGCGCTTCGAGGCTTGCTTCGTGATAGCTCTCGCATGACGAAGGCGGGGTTAGGCTCTGCATCTCCCGTTCCATCTGCTTCGTATCCGCAATAAGCTGGTCGAACCCCGAAGTAGCGCCTCCGAGGCCGCCTTTGATCAGGTCCATGGCGAACACATTGGGATCCCCCGCACCCTCCTCGGAATGGATGAGGTCGACCTGTTGGAAGTAGGCTGCCACGCTCGCTCCCCGCTGATCGGATCGTGCGTCACCCGGCGCGTTTGGCCTGGTCTGGGGCTGCGGCCGGTTTCGATCGTGGGTCAACGCGAAGCTGTCCGTGGGCTCCACCTCGATCCGCTCGGCGACGGCTCTGGTCGAGTCGCTCGCTCGAACCTCGGAATGGTTCTCGTCCGTCAGATCAGCCCACGCGGGCCAGCGCCTGCTGCTCTTCTCTTCTGTCGACCGCTCGACCTGATCAGGGTCCACGCCATCCGGCCGCCAGTCCTCTGCGGAGACAGCTTCGCGCGCTGCTGTCCCCGCCGATTCACGCCCCAGCAAGAACGCGATCAGCAGAAGCGCTGCTCCGAGGGCGATGCAAAGCGCAAAAACCGTTCGTCGATCGGAGCCGCCTTCACTCACATCAGCAATCATACCGCAGCCACCAAGGGGACCCCCTGAGGACAACCGCTCCCCCCTCGAGAATGAAGTCCTTTCGGATACTTAGGAGCCACACCGCGAAAACCCATCTCGGCTCCGGTTTTCGCGCTATGGTCCTCAAGCACTTGAAACCGCACGCGTTTTCGAGGCGTAGCGTGTCCCCTTGACCGGGGAGAGGCGCGCGCTACACAGCGTGCTCTCCGCTCCCTGGCCGCGGGCGCCGCTGGTTTGGGAGCTTCAAGTGAGGACAGTCAAATGCCCAAGATGAAGACAAAGCGTGCTGCTGCGAAGCGGTTCAAGGCCACGGGTGGAGGGCGGATTCGTCGTTCCACGGCTGGCAAGCAGCACATGATGCGTGGCAAGTCCGCCAATCGACTTCGGAAGTTGAAGAAGAACTCCATGGTCGACCCAAGCGACGAACCACGGATCCGGCGTTTGCTTCCTTACGAGCTCTAAGACTTCTAAGGAGAACGCCCAATGCCCAGAGTAAAACGAGGCTTCAAAGCCCGCCGCCGCCGCAATCGCGTGCTCAAGCATGCGAAAGGTTACTACGGAGCGCGCCGCAAGGCGTTCCACGTTGCGATCGAACAGGTCCACAACGCCTGGCAGGATGCCTACAGGCATCGCCGCACGAAGAAGCGTGAATACCGCCGTCTTTGGATCGCCCGAATCAACGCTGCGGCCCGCAGCAACGGCATCAATTACAGCCAGTTCATCTCGGGGCTCAAGCGCTCCAACATCGCGCTCGACCGCAAGGTCCTCGCGGAGATTGCGTACTCCGATCCGGGCGGGTTCAAAGCCGTCGTCGAAGCCATCGATTAACACAGTCAGGACGCGCCATGGCAGAGCCTGATGCGGTTCAGACGTTCGAGAACGGGCTTGCCGAAATCCGGGGCGCCTACGCGGAAGCGTTGCGGGCTGCGGGTAGTGAACCCGAGCTTCGTTTGATCAACGGGCGTTACGTCGGTCCCCAAGGCGAGCTCACAAAGCTCCTCAAGCTCATGCCCAAGCTGCCCGGGGAGCTGCGACGCGAGCTCGGTCGGGCGGCCAACGCGCTCAAGCAAGAAATTCAGTCGACGTTCGACCAGGCCCTCCGAAGCATTCACCGCGGCGCGCGCGATGCGGAGCTCACGGGTCCCGCGCTCGATGTGACGCTGCCGGGTCGTTGGCAGATGCCCGGCCGGCTCCATCCGATCACACGCGTTCGGAACGACGTGCTGGACATCTTCGTTTCGCTCGGTTTTGACATCGCCGACGGCCCCGAAGTCGAGCTCTACGAGAACTGCTTCGACAAGCTCGGATTTCCCCCTGATCATCCCGCAACGGACGAGCAAGACACCTTTTTCATCCGGGCAGCCGGCTCCGTGGATGCTGAAAGCGTGCTGCTACGAACGCAAACCTCGACGATCCAAATACGCGAGATGATGAAGCGCGAGCCCCCCCTGGCGATCGTATCGCCTGGTGCGGTCTACCGTCGCGATGACGACGCCACCCATTCGCCGATGTTCTTTCAGCTCGAAGGCTTCCTCGTCGATGAAGACGTCACCTTCGCCGAGCTGAAAGGCGTGCTCACGCTGTTCCTTCGTCGCCTCTTCGATGAACACATCGCCGTTCGCTTCCGCGCGAGCTACTTCCCGTTCGTCGAGCCCGGCGGTGAGGTCGACATGAGCTGCGTCTTTTGCCGGGCGTGGGAAGGCGACCGTGCGCGCACCGCCGAGTGTCGTGTGTGCAAGGGCACCGGATGGATGGAAATCCTCGGCTGCGGCATGATTCATCCGGTTGTCTTCGAGAATGTCGGTTACGACCCGGAGAAGTACACCGGATTTGCGTTCGGTATGGGTCTCGACCGCATCGCCATGCTCAAGTACGGCATCCCCAACATCAAGCTCCTCTACGAGAACGACGTTCGGTTCTTGGCGCAGTTTTAGGAAGAGCGATGCTGGTTTCATTTCGTTGGTTGCAAGAGCTCTGCCCCGTCGACGCGGATGTCGCGGAAATTGCGCATCGCATTTCGCTCGCAGGGCTCGAAGTCGAAGCGATGGAAGAGAAGGGCGAAAACCTCTCTGGTGTCGTCATCGCCGAGGTTCGCGCGAAAAACCCGCATCCCAAAAAGGACAAGTTGACCCTCGTCACCGTCTTCGACGGAGAAAACGAGCTACAGGTCGTCTGCGGCGCGGCCAACGTGCCCGAGCCCGGCGGCCGGATTCTGTTCGCCCGCTCCGGCGCCGTTTTGCCGAACGGGATGGAGATCGCCTCACGTAAGGTCGCGGGCGTCGAGTCCAACGGCATGATCTGCAGCGAGACAGAGCTCGACATCGGCAACGACGCAGAAGAGATATTCGTCGTCGACCCCGGCACCGAAGCGCTTCCAGGCACGAGCGTGGCCGACGCTCTCGACCTTCACGACGTGATTCTAGACATCGGCCTCACGCCGAACCGGCCCGATTGCCTGGGACACGTTGGGATCGCCAGGGAAATCGGAGTGCTTTTTGGTGTGGGCTTCGAGTCCCGCAAGGCCGCTGGGCCGCGGCGCTCGTTTGCCGCGGCCGGTTCCTTCCAGGCTGGCGAGCCGACGACCAAACTTGCGCCACTCTGGGATAACGACGGCGAGCTGGTGGACACGCCGAAGCTCCATTCGATTTCCGTGGAGATCGCCGATGGCGATCGCTGTCCAAGGTACGGAGCTGCGCTTGTCTCGGGTGTCAAAGTCGCTCCCTCGCCATTCTGGTTACGCTACAGGCTTCACAGTCTCGGGCTGCGGGCGCTCTCGAACGTCGTCGACGCAACCAATCTGATCTTGCTGGAGTGGGGTCATCCGATCCACGCCTTCGATCTTGCACGCCTCGCTGGTTCCAAGGTCGTGGTCCGTCGCGCGACGCGGGGCGAGAAGATGGCGACCCTCGATGAAGTCGAGCGCACGTTCACCGAGGACGATCTGCTCATCTGTGACGCGGACGGTCCGGTCGCAGTCGCAGGCGTCATGGGCGGCCGCGACACCGAGATTCGCGATGAGACCAGCGACGTCCTCATCGAATGCGCATACTTCGATCCGCGATCGATTCGCCGTACCTCACGGCGTCTCGACTTGCATACCGATTCGAGTCACCGATTCGAGCGCGGCGTCGATCCGGGAGCGGTTCCACGCGTTCTCGCGAGTGCAGCGTCCCTCATTGCGGAGCTCGGTGGTGGAGCGGCAGCGACGACCGCCATCGATCGCATCGCGACACCCTTTGAAGCAAAGTCGATCCGTTTCCGACCGGCCCGAGCGGGCCAGCTTCTCGGCACGCCGGTGTCGAAAGACCAAAGCCTCCACATCCTCGAATCACTCGGCTGTCGTGTCGTCGAGCGAGGGGACGACACGTTCATCGCAGAAGCGCCGAGCTGGCGACCCGACCTTGGGCGCGAGGTCGACCTGATCGAAGAAGTCGCGCGCGTGCGTGGCTACGATGAGATTCCGACTGCGGTCCCGCGCGTCCATCCGTCCGAAGCCGGCACTTCTGGCCTCCTCAAATTCGTCGATCGCCTTCGCGAGGCAGCCGTGGCCTCTGGCCTCTACGAGGCTGTAAATTATGGCTTTTTGTCGATCGACGACCTCCGGAAGGCCCGGGTGTCAACCGATGCGGTTCCGCTCGCAAACCCGCTTTCCGAAGAACGCTCGGTGATGCGAACGTCCTTGTTGCCAGGGCTCACCGCTGCGGCGACTCGCGCGCAGCGTCGGGGCGCGACCGAAGTGAGGCTTTTCGAGCTCGCACGAACGTTTCAGCCGACTGACGACACGCTTCCTCGTGAAGACACCGTGCTTGCGGTCGCCCTGGCCGGGCAGCGCTCGGGTTGGATCGGCGGCGAGCAATCGTTCGATTTGTACGACGGCAAGGGAGTCATCCAAGCGATCGTCGAGCGCGTGTTCGGTCAGACGCCCGAGCTCACGGCCGCCGAGGTCCCGAGCTTTTTGCATCCGAAGCGTGCTGCGCTCGTGACTCTCGCGTCCCGCCCGGTCGGTTTGGTCGGGGAGATGCATCCGGACGTCGGCGACGATCTCGGGCTTATCGGCCGAGTGATCTACGCCGAGCTAGACGTCTCAGGCCTGTACGCCTTATCCGAAGAGCTCGGACCGACGCAGGCTCGCGGCCTTCCAAAGTATCCTGCGGTAGCACGCGACATTGCGATGCTCGTCCGTGATCAGTTCAGCGCAGGCGAGATCGCCGACGCGCTGAGCGAAGCGTCCAAGGGCCTGGCGGAGTCAGTCACCCTGTTCGACCTGTATCGGGGTGACCAAATTCCAGACGGACATCGGAGCCTCGCCTTCCGCGTGACCTACCGCGATCCCGAGGGAACGCTGACCGATCAACGCGTAGACGAAGTCCATGCGTCGCTTGCCAAGCTTGCAAGCGATCGCTTCGAAGCGACCATCCGATAGGGGGTATCTCACGATGTGCGAGAATACGCACCTTTCTATTGGCGGGGGCGGGCCAAACCCTTGAGATTCAAACCGATTTGTGCTTCTCTCCGCCATACCGGGCCTCTGGGAGGAACAGACCGAATGACGAAAGCGGAAATCATTGATGCCGTCTACGAGAAGGTTGGGGGCTTCTCGAAGAAAGAGGCGGCAGAGGTCGTAGAGGCCGTCTTCGACACGATGAAAGACGTGTTGGCTGACGGAGAGAAGATCAAAATCTCAGGATTCGGAAATTTCGTGGTGCGCAAGAAGCAAGAGCGCATCGGCCGAAACCCGCAGACGGGCGCCCCTATTCCGATCAGCGCGCGCCGCGTGTTGACGTTCAAGCCCAGTCAGGTACTCAAAACAGTGCTGAACCCCCATCGTACGGACGAGGACGGCGCTAGTTCACAAGAAGACTTCTGAGCGGAACCATGACACGGCGCACCCAACTGCCTGATAAGTTGTTTTTCAAGATTGGCGAAGTCGCGGACATCGTTGGCGTCAAGCCTCACGCGCTGCGCTACTGGGAAACCGAGTTTCCAGCGTTGCGTCCTAAAAAGACGCGTGGCGCGCATCGGCAGTACAGCCGCAAAGACGTCGAGCTTGCGATGCTCATTCGCCAGCTCCTCCACGATGAGGGCTACACCATTCCCGGAGCGCGCAAGCGCATCCGGGATCTGGGTCGCCATCAGCGCAGCAGCCCTCCGGAGCCCCGCGCACAGCGCGAGGTCGGATTGCGCGCCGAGCTTCTTGGCTTGCGCCAGCAGCTGGCCGAGCTGCTCGAAGATTGTTCCGCTGCACGAAGCGAGCCCGTCGATGCTGCGCCGCTTCAGGTAACGGTGCACAAGGTGGTCCCGGTCACGGTCAAGCGTGGGCCCGAGGCCTGAAGCCGCAGTTTGAGCATTTTGGGCGGTCTTTGGTTTGCGTTCCAGGCGCCCTGGGTTAGAGTCGGCTGCCTCTCGTAGAGAGGTTGGACGGGGCGTAGCGCAGCTTGGTAGCGCACCTTACTGGGGGTGAGGGGGTCGCTGGTTCAAATCCAGTCGCCCCGACCAACGGTGGACCGGAGGGCGAAAGCCCGCCGGCCCTCCCTCAATGCCTCGAGTCCCCGCCCTCGCCCACGCATCTCAATCCCTTTGCCCGCACTGCGCTTCCGCGATAGGTCGTTGAGCGCATGTCAGACCGCCCACTCCTCTTGGTTTCCAACGACGACGGGATCGATGCGTCGGGCCTCTTCGCGCTGCGAACAGCCTTGGCCACGTTTGCCGATGTGTACACGGTGGCGCCGCAAACCGAGCAGAGCGCGAAGAGCCATTCGATCACGCTCCATCATCCTCTTCGATTTCACGAAGTCGAGGAGCATGTCTGGGCGGTCGACGGCACACCGGCGGACTGCGTGTACGTCGCGTTCTTCTTGAAGGACCTCTTGCCACGAAGGCCGGACATGGTGGTGTCCGGGATCAACCACGGGCCAAACCTAGGCAACGACGTGCACTACTCCGGCACGGTGGCCGCTGCGCGAGAGGGTGCGCTGCGCGGGGTGCGCTCCATCGCTTTGTCGAACTCCTCCGCCGACATGGAAGGCGCTGCGCAGTACGCCAAACGCTTCTGCAAGCAGCTCCTGCAGACCACAGCTCCGCAAGGTCAAGCCATGCTGTTGAACATAAACTTCCCGCCGGTCCCGCCCAAGGGGGTTCGCGCGACACGTCTTGGGCTTCGGCTCTATTCGGATGACGTCGAGGTGCGCGACGATCCACGCGGACGTCACTACCTGTGGATCGGCGGTCCAGGCGGCGCGAAGAGCGAGCCGGTCCAAGGCGCGGACACCGAGGCGCTCGACGAAGGGTTCATCTCCGTCACGCCCCTCAGCATCGAGGCTACACAGCCAGACCATCTAGGCGTCGCAGCCTTCGTGGCCGGATCCAAAGAGGAACGATGAGCGACGACCGCGTGAGCCTCCTTCGGGCGCGCATCCGGGATGTACCGGACTTCCCCAAGGAGGGAATCCTCTTCAAGGACATCACGCCGCTCCTCGCCGATGTCGAGGCCTTCCGCGCCTGCATCGAGCTCATGGCGGAGCCGCTCCACGGGGAAGCAATGCATGCAGTCGTGGGTATCGAGTCGCGCGGCTTCATGTTTGGTGCGGCTTTGGCTGACAAGCTGGGGGTCGGCTTCGTTCCTGTGCGAAAGCCCGGCAAGCTTCCTGCGGCAACCTATCGAGCAGAGTACGACCTCGAATACGGAAGCGATGCCGTCGAGATTCACCAAGATGCCCTCGAGCTCGGCGACCGCGTCGTGATTGTCGATGACCTCATCGCCACCGGTGGCACGGCGCTAGCCACCAAAGAGCTCGTCCAACGCTGCGGGGCCGAAGTCGCGGCGTTCGTCTTCCTCATAAACTTGGTCGACCTCGACGGCGCCGCAAAGCTAGCCCCGAGCCGAGTGTTGACGATCCTCGATTACTAGCGCGGCCGGTCAGCGATGCGGAGTTGTTGGGCGAGATCTCGGGCTCCGGCGACCAGCGCATCGAGGTCGCCCCCAAGCCAGCGGTCGCGAAGCGTTGCGACGAGCTCGCGCCTCTCTTGGTCGAGGCGACCATAGAGCTCGACGAGGCCAGCCCATTCGCTCACCGAGCCCTCACGCCGCGCGCGTTCGAGGTCGCCTCTGCGCAAACAGTCTCGCAATCGACTGGCCTTCTGCTGCATTGAACCCTCGAAGGACTGATCGATATCTCGCATGAGCACGTGGACATCGTTCAAGTCGCCGAGCAGCTCTTGTAGCTTCTTGCTTCGCTTCACGACGAATTGCGCTTCACCTGCGTAGGCTCGAACTGGCTCGAGGAGGTAGCGGAGTCGCTTGGCGACGATCCGCGCCTCGTGGAGCTGCTCGGTGTGTTCGACGCTCACAATCTGCCCCAAATTAACCAAGAGCTCGGTGGCGTGGGCCTCGATTTGGTTTGCCAAGGTTCGCGCAAAGCTCACATGGGGCTGCTCGGCGAGCAGATTCTGCTCGCTTCGCATGACAGCCAGTCGCTCTTCGAGCTTTTCGGCAGTGCGTCTGAAGCTCACCCTCAGCTCGGAGTCGAGTTGCTCGGCGCACTTCCTGCGGCGTTCGAGCAGAAGTGCCGAAAGCCAGTTGAGCCCTGCGAGATGCTCGGGTGCGAGGTCGCCATGTTGCTTGGTGAGCCATTCGAGCCCTACTTCGGCTTCGCGGCCCCCGCCCGTCGCTTGCTGGATGGCCCGAAGTCGTTTTCGGTCTTTGGCTCGCACAGCGGTATCGAGTTGTGGTCGGTACGCGCGCAACTGGCTCCGCAGCCGTCGGATTGCGACCCGGAAATCATGGAGTGCCTCACGGTCGAAGCGATCGTCCAGCCGGCGCTCCGCGGTACGCGCGGCCGCCAGGCTCTTGAGGGCCAGGCGTCGCGCAGCCTCCTCGTCGCTCCGAAAAAGGAGATCGTCGGGTAGGGCACTCCGCCCTTTGGCTTTGGGTTGCTGGGGGAGGTCCCCTGGCGCCGTTGCGGCAGGGTTCGAAACCGCAATGACCGGTGCCGGATATCGTCGTTCGCCAGTGATGGTGCCGCTCCTGAGTCGACTCAGGACTAATACAGGTCAAGCGATCGCGTCAACCGCCTAAGGGCGTCCCCGGGAGGATTCGAACCTCCGACCTTCGGTTTAGGAAACCACTGCTCTATCCTACTGAGCTACGAGGACTTAGATGGCGGCGTATAGCATGTGATTCACCGCACATCACGAGGCGAAAACATGTATCCGGTTCACTTCTTCGCCCGTTCGCGCTATACGCATGCTCGTACGTAATGCGGACCCTTGTCTTAGACCAGGGCTATGAGCCCCATCGAATTATCAGTTGGCAGCGCGCCGTCTGCATGATTTTCGATGGCAAGGTCGAAGTCGTCGAAGAATACGACGAAGACGTCCGCTCGGTCAGCATCACCATCAAGATGCCGGCAGTCGTGCGGCTCCTGCGAACCATCTTGGGGCGCAAACGCGCGATCAAGTTCTCCCGGATCAACGTTGCGATGCGTGACGACTTCAAGTGTCAGTATTGCGGCGTCCGCCATCGACTTCGCGGGCTCACCTACGACCACGTGGTTCCCAAATCCCAGGGCGGCAAGACGAACTGGGAGAACATCGTGATGGCCTGTTACGGCTGCAACGAGAAGAAGGGCAATTGCACACCCAGGCAGGCTAGCCTTCGCTTGCGACGCCCTCCGGTCAAACCCAAGTGGCTGCCCGTGGTGGCCTTTCGCGTCGACCCGGCGAGCTCGATCCCGGAGGCCTGGGCGAACTGGGTGTACTGGCACGGCCGTTTGGAAAGTGATCCCTAGCGGTCACCAGCTTCCAGAAGATCCTCCGCCACCGAAGCTGCCGCCGCCGCCGGAAAACCCGCCACCGCCACCCGAGAAGCCACCGCCACCCGAGGACCAGGATCCGCCGGAAGACCAGCTCCCGCCCGACCAGCCGGACTGCCGTCGCCCCCTGGCTCGCTTCTGTTTCTTCCGTCGCCGGCCGATGAAGGACCAAGCGATCGGCGCCGCGATCAACCAAAAGACGACGAAGAATGGGCCGGCGCTTGGGGTGATCGTGGTGATGCCACCCACGCCGATGAATGGGATCAGGAAAAGGTAGAGGAACCACTGGAAGGGATTGGTGCTGACCACGACCCAGACGAACGGGACCAAGAACAGGAGCCAAAGCGCGCCGAACATCCTCGGCGGGAGATCGGCCGGCGTGTCGTCCGGGCTCGGTGGCGGCAGCGTGCTCGTGCCGCGGATCAAGCCGTCGATCGCGTCGACCGCGCGCTCGATGCCGCCATCGAAGTCGCCAGCGCGAAAGCTCGGTTGCAGAATTTGATTTCGAATACGCGTAGTCATCACGTCGGTCAGCACAGGCTCGAGGCCATAGCCGACCTCGAGGCGAATCTTGCGATCGTTCTTAGCAATGAGCAGAAGCGCTCCGTCGTCGGGATCTTCGCGGCCTAGCTTCCAAGTTTCGGCGACCCGCAGGCTGTACTCTTCGAGCTGCTCGCCTTGCAGGCTGTCGATCGTGAGCACGACGACCTGGGCGCCTTTGTCTTGCTCGAGCTTCGCCAACAAGTCGTCGATCCGCGCTTCCGCTCCGGGCGAGATCAAGGTCGCGTAGTCGTTGACCCGACCCTGAAGCTTGGGCACCGCCAGAGCGAAGGCGCTGAGCGTGACCGAGCAGAGAACAAAGACGGCCAGAAATTGTCGAGCCCTAGTCATGGCGAAACCTCGGCTCGTCTGAAATCTCGTTCTCCGAATCTGCTGGCCGGACGCCGTGCGCCTCCAAGAGCTCAGCGCAGCGCTCCACCGCGTGAATCAAGGCCGGAGCCGGCGTTCCCCGCCGAATCCCGAGGGCAAGCTCGCCCGAGATCTCGCCCCAGGCCTCGTCGGCAACGCGTTCGTCGATTCCCTCGTCGGCGAGCACCAAAACTCGATGCTCAAACAAAGCGACGAAGATCAGGACGCCGGTGCGTTCCCGGGTGGCGAACACCTGCTCGTCCAGGAACGCCTCGGCCGCACGGCCGTCCACGCGGCTATCTAGAGCCTCTTCACCGATCAGCCTTCGGGCGACCGCATCGAACTGGCTCGCGATCCAGCCAGCCACCAGACCGAGCTGAAATCCGATCAAGATCCACAAGTAGTCGGGCGCCCCCCAACCCCCGAAACGCCAAGCAACCACACTGGCACAGACCGCGCCCAGTGCGCCACCGACCAGCGCGCCCTTCCAAGCCACTTCGGGGTGCGGGTCACAGCGTTCGGCCACGTAGACGACGAGCTCGCCCGCAGTCTTTTGTTCCGCTGCCGTCGTGGCAGCGTGGATGGCTTCTCGGTCGGCTTTGGAGAAGAAGGTTTCGATTCGCCGGGACACGGCGCGCGCTAGAACTCGACCTTGGGAGGCTTGTCCGCCCCGGGGGTCGACTCGAAGTATGGTTTGTCGCCGAAGCCCATGATGTTCGCGAGCAGAATGGTCGGGAACTGCCGGCGGGTCTTGTTGTAGTCCAGGGTTGCATCGTTGAAGCGCTTTCGCTCCACGCTGATTCTGTTCTCGGTGCCCTCGAGCTGCGCTTGAAGGTCACGGAATGCCTCGGTTGCTTTGAGCTCGGGGTATCGCTCCACGACGACGAGCAAGCGAGACAACGCGGACGACAGTTTAGACTGCGCTGCCTCGAACTGCTCGAGCTGCGCCGCGTCGGGCGCAGTTTCGAAATTGACCTGCCCGACTTTGGCGCGGGCCTCCACCACTTGGGTGAGCGTCTCTTGCTCGAATTCCTTGGCGCCTTTCACGGTCGCCACCAGGTTTGGAATCAGATCAGCGCGTCGTTGATAGACGTTCTCGACTTGGCTCCAGGCGTTGTCGACGCCTTCATCAAGCTGGACGAGGCGGTTGTAGCTTCCAACCCCGGTTGCAACCAGGATCAGTGCGATCACCACGATTACCCCGCATCCAATCACGCCCTTGCTCATAACCCCTCCTCCGTCTTCGAGTCGCGCGAGGATGCGCGCAGACCCCGTGCCTGGTCAAGGCCCCCGAGCTTCAGATGTCGATCCGATCGCCGTTGGCCGGAGTGTGAATCGTAGGAAAGCCGCGCTCTTCGAGTAGTGACTTGAGCGTATTGCGCCCCGGGTCCTCGCCGTGGACTAGGGCGATTTGGCGAAGCGGGCCTGCCGCGCGAACCGCTTCGGCGTATGCCAGAAGGTCGTCCTGTCCCGCATGTGCGCTAAAGCCGTTCAGCACGACGACCTCCGCATGGCGTTCCCGCTCGACGCCGAAAATCCGAACCCGCGTCCGCTGCTCGACGAGACGGCGCCCGAGTGTGTGCTGCGCCTGCCAGCCGACGATGAGCACCGCGTTCTTTCGATTCTCGATGGTGGCGACCAAATGATGGACGACTCGGCCGAACTCGCACATCCCGCTCGCCGAGATGATCACGCAAGGCTGGTTGCTTTGGTCAATCGCTTTGGAATCTTCGACGGATGACACGTACCGCAGGCCTTCGAAGTCGAACGGCGAGTCGCCTTTGAGTAGACGTTCGCGGGTTCGGGTGTCGAAGCATTCCGGATGCATTCGAAAGACGTCCGTCAGCTTCACGGTCAGGGGCGAGTCGACATAGACCGGAACATCCGGGAGCCGCCCTTGGTCTTTGAGCTGCTTGAGCGAGTAGATCACCTCCTGGGCACGTTCGAGCGCAAACGACGGCACGACTACCTTGCCGCCGCGGCCGATCGTGCGGGTGATGACCTCGTGGAGCCGGTCCTCCATCTCCTCGATCGGGTCGTGGTTCCGATCGCCGTAGGTGCTTTCCATGATCAGGCACGACGCACCCGGAGGAACCTCGGGATTGCGGAGGATCGGCATGTTGTGCCGCCCGAGATCGCCCGAAAACACCAGACGCCGCTGTTCTCCGACCACATCGACGTCGAGCGCAACCATCGCGCTCCCGAGGACGTGACCCGCATCGTAGTAGGTCAGCGTCACCCCTTCGGCGATCGTTTGGGGTCGGTGGTAGGGAACGCCAACCATCAGCTCGAGTGTTCCGACCACGTCCTTCTGGTCGTAGAGCGGTTCGACGGGTTTCATGTCGGCACCGTTCTTCTCGATTTTGCGGTTGATGTAGGCCGCGTCCTGAGCCTGAATCTCCGCCGAGTCGTCGAGCATCGCGGCACAGAGGTCCCGAGTCGCGGGCGTGCAGTAGATCGTCCCCCGGAAGCCTTGGCGATAGAGGCGCGGCAGGGCGCCCGAGTGATCGATGTGAGCGTGGGACAGCACCATCACGTCGATGTCCCTCGCGCGAAAGCCCAAATTCCGATTGCGTTCGATGGTTTCCGAACGGCGTCCCTGGAACAGGCCGCAGTCGAGCAAAATGCGTGCCTTCTCGGTGTGAACGATGTGCCTCGAGCCGGTGACGTTGCCACCGACCGCACCTACGAACTCAACTTGCACGCAACACCTTGCCCATGCGTTCGCCGATGAACTCTCGCACGACCGGGTCCTCCGAATCGAGAAACGCTTCAGGGGCGCCGGTCGCTGCAACCACCCCGTCATGGATGAGGGCGAGGCGATCGCTAACCGCAAATGCGGCCTTGAGGTTGTGGGTCACGACCACCGAGGTCACGTTCAGCCTCTCCTGCAGTCCGAGAAGCAAACGATTCACACGAGTGACGTTGATGGGATCGAGCCCCTCAGCAGGCTCGTCATAGAACACGACCTCCGGACGAACCGCGACCGCTCGCGCGAGGGCGACGCGCTTGCGCATGCCGCCAGAAAGATCCGAAGGAGCCATCGATTCAATCCCCGGTAGCGCGACCAAGGCTAGCGTTTCGGACACTCGGCTTGCGATTTCCTCCTCGGTCATCGTGGTCTGCTCACGCAGGGCGTATGCGACGTTCTCGAATACCGTGAACGAGTCGAATAGGGCCGATTCTTGGAACAACATGCCGATGCGGCGGCGAGTCTGCGTCCACTGTCGCTCGGTCTGGCCAGTGACCTCTTGACCATCGAATCGAATGCTGCCCGCGTCGACTTCGATCAGGCCCATCATCGCTTTCAGCAGGATGCTCTTCCCGGAGCCGGACTCTCCGATGATCGTGATGACCTCACCAGCGAAGATGTCGATGTCGAGCCCGCTGAGAACTGCCTGTGGCCCAAACGCCTTTCGCAGGCCTCGTACTTCGAAAAGTGCCATGCCGCCGGCGGGTCAGCCCTTCGCCGCCCAAGAGTTGCAATACCCCGTGGGATGGATCGGGCCTTTCACGAGGGTGCATCGCCCGCATTCGTCCTTCTTGCCCGCCAGGTAGAACGCGCAGCGCTCGCAATTCTTGCTTTCGCCGTGCGGAGAGAGATCTCGATACTCGAGCTGCGTTCGCAGCGCCAAGTCGTCTTCGCGGAGCCCGCTCAGGTCTTCGCAATGAAGCTCTGGCTTCGTGCAGGCGTTTAGCAGGGCAGGCGTCGAGCCGATCACGGCCAAGCGCACGCCGTGACCAAGCATCTGGCGTCTCGTAAGGGTGCTCTTCCTCATTCCCGTCACTCCCGCGCGGAGGTTAGCACGGCCTAGCTCAAATCAGCGAACGTCGTCCATCAGTTTCAGAAACGCGTCGCTCTCTAGCATTCCGGTGATGCGAGAGGCCTCCGAACCATCGCTATGATGGAGGACCACTAGGGGGAGCCCGGGTTGCTCGTAGGCCTTGAGCAGTGCCCATTTTTCGTCGGTCGCTTGCTCGGTGCTCAGATCTACCCTCACCGTTACGAATCGTTGGGCCTCAGATACGACTCGGGGGTCGCTCAGAACGCCCCGCTCGAGCTCCTGGCACGCTCCACACCAATCGGCACCGAAGTCCACGAGCATGGGCCTCCCTTCGGCTACCGCCTGCGCCTTACCGGCGTCGAAACTCTCGATCCAACGGATGTGCGCGCCAGGCGGCAACGCTTCCGCCCAGCCGACGATGCCAAGAACGCCCGCCACGCATGCGGCTACCCCAATCGTTTTGCGAACGCGTGCTCCCCACGCTTTGCTCTCGAACGACAGGTGAATCGCTCCGACGATGACCCCTCCAGCCAGCAGCCCGAGAGCCACAGCGAGCCAAGTCTCGTCACGTACCGCCGGACGTGGGTACGGAAGGACGCCGCGCAGGTAGTAGAACGCCAGGGCGAGCATCGCGATTCCGAACGCGCTCTTCGTCCACTCGACCCAGCGCCCCGACTTCGGCAACGTGATGGCGAAGGTTCCGACGAACCAGAACAAAACGCCGATCCCAATCGCGTAGACGAACAAGGCGAGCGCGCCAAACGCGACGTTCCCCGTCGTGGCTACCCAGGTCAGCAAGACGGCGAGAACCGGCCCGGTGCACGGGGCGGCAATGAGCCCGTTGACGAAGCCTAGAACGAACGCGCCGCGCACTCCGAAGCCGCCCGCCTGTGCGAGCCGGTTCTGCAAGGCCGAGGGCAGGGCGAGGTCGAACAAGCCGAACATGCTGAACGCCATCACCGCGAACAAGGTCGACAGAGCCCCGAGAACCCAGGGGCTCGCCAAGGCGCTTCCAAACGCGCTTCCCGTCAGTGCCGACATGACCCCGAGCGGCGTGAAGAGCGCTGCGATGCCCAGAACAAAGACGCTCGAGAGCATCGCTGCCTTGGCGCGGCTTTCCGCCTGCCTCGCGCCAAACACGCTGACGGTGATCGCGATCATCGGATAGACGCAGGGCGTCAGTGACGTGGCCAGACCTGCTAGGAAGATGAGCCCCAGCGCGCCCAGGTAGCTGCCGTCCAGGAGCGCCGTCGCAAAGGGTGCGCTGAGATCGCTCAGGGTGTCGGCGGATGCATGCGCCTCCGCGGCCAAAGCGGCGATAAATCCCAGCAAACCGACCCAGGCACTCCCTCGCATCCTCCAACTATGGTGCTCGATTGGTTGACCGTCCACGAACCGGGGACGTAGCCTTTCGGAAGGGAACACGTTGCCACTACTTTTCCTGCTTCTCATCGCCGTTGCCACCGGGGCGCTTTCGGCCCACGCCGGCCGCGACGAGCTTCGGCACAGCTCGGACCCGGTTTGGCGGATGGAGACCTTCCTTGCCTATGCCCTCTTCGTTGCCTTGGTCCTCTTACCAACCGCGATCTACTTCTACGTATTTCATGGTGACTGGTTTCTCTTCTACTGGGTCGACACGGCTCGCGCCCCCTGGTTCTGGGGCCTCCTAGGGGGGTTGCTCCTGCTGGGCGCGGCATCGCTCGGGTTTCGGATCGGCTTGGCTCTGTGTCGAGCTTCGCGCGATATAGCGGCCCGTCGAATCACCGTCGGCACGATTCTCATCGCCTTGTCGGTATGGCCGCTCGCATGGAATCGCCTGTCCGTCGTGGGTTCCTACAGGCAGTTCACTCGCGACTATGGGCTCATCACTTTCTTCGCGAGCTCTGCGTTCTATTCGGGGCTCGCCATGGTGCTGATCATCGGGCTCGCCTTTGGTTGGTTGGTCTACCGCGTCGATCGGCATACCCACGACAGCGTCTGATCTGACGGCACCGAAGTCAGCGGGAAGGAATCATTCCCATGTGTTCGCGCAAGAACATCGCCGCCGGCGACGCCCAGAACTTCAGCGCATCGATGTACGTTGGATGTCCATCGAAGGTTTCCCCCTCGGCTTCTCGCTCCGGCGCGATTAGGCTCCGCACGTCTTGAACCAGCGGGTCGAGGTCATCGCAGAGAAGCAGGGCCGCGCGGATTGCAGTCCTTTGTGCGGCATGGACCCAACGGTCGAACTTCACTCGCTTGGCTTGCGAATACGCCAGGGCCGCGTCGCGGACCAACTTGCGGTCGCGCCGGGGAATCGCCCGTTGCAACCTTCGCGTTTGCTCGTCCAAGAACTCTTCGTTGGTCAGGCCCGAACCGAAGTCTGGCTTGACAATTCGCGCGGCCGACGCCAGCAGAACATCGAGCTCTCGGGGCGTGAGCTTGTCGATCGCATGATAGCCGCGGGCGATTTGCGTCATCGGCTGAGCGAGCATGAACGTTTGGGTTTGCGCATCCTTCTCCATGATGATCGCTGGCACCAGCATGGCGGGATGGGCGCCGAACTCGATCGTGATGCCGCGGTTTCGCACGCGGTGCAGGAACAAATCGAAACTACGAATATCGAACGCAGCGGCGAGATGGTTCGCGATCTCCCGAAGCGGATGATTGGCTTCGGTCGGGAGGCGGTCTCGCGTGACGAGCCCGTAGCTTTGGAGGTCCGGGGGGTAGAGCTTGGCGAGTGCGGGGCTAAGCGCGGCCAGAAGGGCACCGGTCGCCGCGTCCTCTGCACGCGGCGTACCCAGTTGTTCCAAAATGGAGCCACGAAGTGACCTCGGTCGAACCCTGGCCGGCCACGGTTCGACCGCGGAGATCCGCGCGTCGTCCGTCTCGTCGTTTACGCCCATCTGAAGTAGCGGCAAGCTCGCGATTCGCGCCTCCCTCGCGCGACCGTCCGCTTGATAGGTAATCGCGAGCTCGCGCCAGATCTCCTCGCGCATCGGCTCCTCTGCCAGCACGGCTTGAAGTTGCTCGACTGCCTCTGCTTGTTCGCCTCGAGCGCGTAGTCGTGCGGCCAGCTCGCGTCGAAGGTCCGCGTTTCCGACACCTTCTTCGAGCCCGCCTCGAAGCGCATCGATTGCCGCTTGCTCGTCCCGGCAGTGGTCCGACAGGACTCGGGCGACTTCGAGGGTGGTGGTCACCCGGCCTAGGTCATCTTTGGCCCGATGCTCGTGCAGAGCGTCCGCGTAGGCCCGCCAGTCGCTCGGGCTGGTGCAAAGGGATTCGAGCGTCCGCGCCGCGTCACTCCCCGGTCCTTCGAGAACGACTGCGCGCTGGAGCGCGAGCTTCGCATTCTCCGAGTGTCCCGTGGCGTGCTCGAGCTGGCCAAGACGAACGAGCGCGTCTCCCTGTTCTCGCCCCTCGCTCGTGTCGAGCAGATGTCGGGTGACCTCCAGAGCCTGGGGGAGCTGTCCAAGCGCTTCGTGAATCAAGGAAAGCTCCTGCAGCGCTGCGGGATCTGCCGGCTCGGTCGCCAGAGCCGCTTCGACGTGACGCAGAGCCTTCTCGGGCATGTCCAGACGCTCACGATACAGGCGGGCAACGTCGAGCACGACCCTTCGCAAGCGGCTGCTCCCCGGCGCGGCGGCGAGCAACTGCTCCATCGTCGCCACCGCCTCATGCCAAGACTGAGTGGCTGCAAAGTGCTGAGCGAGGCGCTCCAGCGCATCGAGGTTGCGGGGCTGAACCTTCAGAACACGTTGCAGTGTGCGGATGGCGGCCGGCAGCTCGTCGAGTTCCGTGCTCTGTACCCGCGCAACCGCCAGCCAAAGCGCGCTCGCCCGGTCCACCGATCGCGCGCTCGAAGCCGCCTGGGAAAGCCGGTCGACCAGCGACGACCAGGCGGCGTCGATCGTGAGCACGTCGACGAGACCCTCTGCGGCCTCCGTGGAATCGGGCCAGAGCTCGAGCGCTTGCTCGAAGTCGCGTCTCGCTCCGTCGTGGTCTCCGATGCGCTCCAAGCGGACCAGCGCGCTTTGCACGTAGAGCTCCGAAGCGGCTTTGGCATCACGCTCGGCCTCTGCTTCCCGGCGGAGCGCGTCGACCAGCGCGGTCGGGTCGTCGGTCTCCTCTGCGACGCGGGTGAGTCCGCGAGCGGCGCCGATATGGTACGGGTCCGCGATGGAGGCCGCGCGAAACTGCTCGATCGCCTGAGTGTCTTCTTGCCCTTCGACCTGTTCAGCTAGGCGCGCGCGGTGGGCGGCTGCGACAGCTGGATCCTCCGCGGAACGCGCAATGAGGGAGTCCACCTCGCCCAGGAGCTCGGCGTCTCCGCGGCCCAAGGCCAAGCGCTCGAGCTCGAGCAAAGCCCCCAAATCCGAAGGAGCAACTTCCAGAACGCGTCGATACGCTCCGACGATATCGTCGTACTCACCGAGCCCCTGATGCTCCAGAAGGCGAGCAAGCTCGTAGAGAGCCGCAACTCGACCGCTTGGATCTTCGAGCACCTCGGCTTGCGTCGCGTACACGGCGCACAGCGATTGCCATGCGCCAACCTGCCGGTACAGTTGCTCCAGGGCCAGGAGCGCTCCGAGATTCGCCGGGTCGATCCCAAGCACTTGTTCCCAAGCTTGAATCGCTTGGCGGTGCTTGTCTTGACGCTCCAAGACTTGTGCTTTGCGCGCGAATAAGGCGATACGTTGGGTCGGCTCCTCGCTGAGCTTGAGCTCGCGCTCGAGGTCAGAAAGCAGATGGGTCCAGTCGTGCTCTTCGGCGCGAACTCGTGCCAGAGCGTCAACGGCGGGCCGGTAGCTTGCATCCGCGGAGATCGCCGCCTCGTATGCCGTCATCGCTTTCGTTCGATCCTCGAGATGCTCTTCGTAGACCTGGCCGAGCAAGAATGCTGCTCGCGCTCGGATCCGAACCGAGCTCGAGTTGCGAAGCTGGAGCTCCAGAACGTCCACCAAATCCGCCCAATCGCCTCGCTCTCGGAGCTGACGCGCGAGCTCTTGAAGCGATGGTGCATGCGAAGGATCGACCTTGATCGCCTCGCGGTGATATCGGAGCGCGTCGTCGTCGCTTCCCAACCGATCGCGGGAGATCTCGGCCATCTTCTGTAAAAGGGCCACTCGGCGGTGCTTGCTCGGCGTGAGCCTGAGCTCTTGGCCGTAGACTTCGAGCAGGTCGTTCCAGCGTCCCGCCGCGTAGTAGAGACGCCCGAGGCTCGACAGGGTCGGAACGTGACGGGGGTCCTTGTCGAGCGCGCGGCGGTAGCGGGCGATGGCCGCATCGCGGTCATCCAGGTGTTCGTCGAGCACCTCTCCGGCCCGGTGCAAGAGCGCGACCAATCGGTCCCGCTCGACGGTGAGCTCGATTTCATAGTCGAGAGCCTCGAGAAGCTCCCGCGGCCGATGCGCCCGCTCAGCGGACCGTTGCCAAGCTTGAACCGCAGTGAGGTGCGCCGAGTCCTGCTGCAGGACCCGCTTGTAGGTTTGAGCCGCAAGCGCAGGTTCGTCGAGTGTGTCCTCGTAGATCTGCGCAATCTTGAGGAGGTACGACACCGCTCTCGAACCGCTCGCTCGATCCAACGCGTTCTCGTAGAGCTGAATCAGCTCTTTGGGCTTCTGGACGTCTGAAAGCAGCCGCGTCAGAGCCTTGAACGCCGTGGGGTGATCGGGCATCGCATTGAGCGAGCGATGATAGTGCTCGATCGCGTCGTCGATTGCGTTGAGCCTAGTCTCGTAGATTTCCCCCGCGCGCGCGTGTGAGTCCGCTCGCCGCTCGGCATCGGTGGTGTACCGCGCCTCTTGAAGACACATCTCGACGAGCTTCGGCCAGGCGCCGCGAATGCGGTAGAGTAGGCTCAATGCTTGCAGGCTCGAGAGGGAGGTAGGGTCGAGCTCAACCGCTCGCTCGTGCCAGGTGATGGCCTGATCCACGTCGCGGAGCTCCTCTTCGTAGAGCCGCGCGATGCGTTGCGTGTAAGTGAGCTTCTCCGCTTCGTCGTCGGTTGCCTCGGTCAGCGCTTCGAGGGTTTCGACCAGTGCTTGGAGGCGCTGTGCGGATTCGTAGTGGCGGGCGAGCTCGCCTAGGATCAATGGATCGCTTGGCTGCAGGCTTCGCGCCTGCTCCAGGGCCTGGATCGCACTGTCCCGATTCCCGAGAAGCTCTGCATGGATGCGAGCCGCGCGGTAGAGCGACGACGCCTTTAGGGCAGGCTCTGTCGCCAACTGAGCCTCGGCTTCGAGCGTGCGTATCAAGTCGCGCCAGCGACGTTGCCCGTAATACAGTCGTTTCAGCGCTTGCACCGCGATGACTGCGTTTGGGTCGAGTTGCAACGCCGTCTCGTAGAGCTCGGCCGCTTGTTCGGGACGCTGTTGACGGCTTTCCAGCAATTGCGCCCGTCGGATGATCAACGCGGCGCGGTGCGCGTCATCCGATGTTGCTGCATTGGCTAGCTCCGCGAGATTGCGATCGACGTCCGGCCAGAGTTGTTTGGCGAACGAGCGTTGCTCGGTAGCTCGCAGGATCGCCGCGTGCGAACGATCCAATGCGCGCGCCGTATGGTACGCCTCTTCCGCCGCTTCTCGATTGCCGAGCACGTCTTCGAGCAGACGCCCCTTCAACAGGTACAGCGTCGCCTTGTCGCTCGGCCGGCGTGTTACGCGGGCCTCGGCGTCGAACAGCGGCAGCGCCTCGCTAAACATTCGTCCGCCGAGAAGGAGGCGGCGCGTGGCGCGAATCGCTGGCACGTAGTCTGGCGCCCGCTCCAAGGTAGCCTGGTAGTATTCGAGGGCGCGTCGCGAATCTTTGAGCGGCCCTTCGCAGCTGCGCCCCATCTCGAAGTACAGTCGAGCTGCACGCCGCACGTCCGGCTGTTCACCCAGCTCGCGCTCGCACTCTGCGATCCAATCGCGGGCGCGCCGCGTGCGATCCGCTTCTGACAGCGCAGGCCTTTGCGCCGCCCGAGGCCCCTGAGCGCCGGGTAGGGCAGGAGGGTTCGCCGCGTCGGGCTCCTCGACGAGATCGTCTTGCCCCAGCGCCTGCGTCACCTCACGGCGCAGTGCCGTGCTGTCCCCGTCCTCGAACACCATCGTGGCTTACATGCTACTCCGGCCCCGCTAAGATCGCATTGGCCCTCATGGGGTGAGCCGCCACCCTACATCTGAGCAGGTATGCTAGGCGGCAGGGGCCAGGTCTTTGAGCTCTTCGGCGAGCTTCTTCTTCGCCCTGGCCTCGAGTTGCCGGGCTCGTTCCCGGCTCACACCGAGCTCGCGCCCGAGCGCGGCGAGGGAGGCCGAGTCGTCGCTCAAGATACGCTTCTCGACGATCAGCCGTTCTCGGTCGTCGAGCACCGAAAGCGCGCCTGCGAGCCGCAACTGAATGCCGCTCTGCCGGCGTTCGCGTTCGACGATCTGATCCTGGGGCTCGGCAGTGCCGGGCAGCATCTCGACCAGGGTCGAATCCGAGTCGTGGTACGCCGGCGCATCGAGTGAGATTTCCCGCTGATCGAGGCGGCGGAGCAGCTCCGTCATTTTCGCCGGGGTCGTGTCGAAATCCTCCGCAAGCGTCGCGATCAGCTCTTCCGGATCGGCGATGATGTTCGACAGACGTGCGCGCTCGCGGCGAAGTCGGAAGAACAGCTTCGAGCGGAATGGCCCAGAGCCGGCGCCGATCATCGTGCTCGACCGAACGACGGCTTCGAGGACGAACGCGCGAATCCAGTATCCCGCGTAGGTCACGAATCGCGTCCCGCGGTGCGGATCGAACTTGCGAACGGCCGTCACCAGGCCAACGCTGCCCTCGGCAATCAGGTCGCCGAGCGAGACTCCATAACGCCGGTATTGAAGCGCGATTGCGATCACGTAACGCAGATTGGCTTCTACCAGGCGATCGGTTGCATCTTGGTCTCCCTCGCCTGCGCGAAGCGCAAGCTCGTGTTCAGCTTCCCGAGACAACTTGGGGATGGCTCGGACTTGCTGGATGTATCGATCGAGGGATGCGGATGACTGCATGGTGATATCCTGTATGCGCTGTGTACCCTTACGTTACGTCACGGTCCACCGGGCGGGAACATTGTCTATCTTCTGTCTAGCTAGCAGAGCCGACACTTAGACAGTAGTGAGACAAACGCAAGTGGATAATTGAGCAAAAAATCGCTCAGCGGGGACATCAGACTGAAATTACAGGGGAATCAGGTGGCGAAACTAGAGCCACACCCACAGGTTTGGCTTGCTTGCGGGTTCTGGAACTTGAACCCAGCGCCCTGGAGGCCCTCGACGTAGTCGATCTCGGTGCCTTCGACGTACTGAGCACTCATCATGTCCACGTAGATCGAAATGCCGTACGAGTCGAAGGTCTGATCCAAATCGGACGTTTCGTTCTCGAAGAACAAATCATACGAAAAACCCGCACAACCGCCGCCGATCACCCGCACGCGAAGCCCTTGCTCCGCCAGGCCTTCGGCGTCTCGGATTTCTTTGACTTTGTCTGCAGCTCGGGGGGTGAGGGTCAGCATGGGGCTCCTTTGAACATTACTATAAGGTCGGCGAGCGGATCGCGCCAGCGCGAAGCATTCCGTAGCGTCACCTTGGTTCCGGGCAGACCCCCGGCCCGGTTTCCACGGGCCCGAGCGCCCGCGCCGGGAGCCCACCGATCACGAAGCTTTCCGGGCCTTCCGATTCGTGTCCCCGCTTTAGAAAGCCGAGTGCCCGCACACCCGTTTCACCCACGGTGGCGGACGTGACCTCGCCAACCACCGCGTCGTTCACCGTGATAGGGGTCTTGGCCACGGGGGCCACGGAGCCTTCGATGGCCCAACGCCAGAGGACCTTGGGGGCCTTGCCCCGGTTCTCCAGCATGACGACCGTCTCTTGTCCGATGTAGCAGCCCTTTTTAAACGAGACGGCGAGCGGGTTGAGGCCGCTTTCCTGAGGGTAGGTCCAGTCGCCGAAATCCACACCGAAGCGGGGCCGTCCGCGGAGGACATGAGCTTGCGCCCAGGCCTGGCTGCTGACCGCGCCGCCACCAAACTCACGACTGCGCGCGATCAGACCCGTCAACTCCGACTCGAGCTCTGGGTCCGCGACCACCCATTGCCGACCTCCGAGGCCAAGCCGATCCACAGGCCATCCATCGCCGCGTAGCTGGTTCGAACGCGGGCCCTGAGCGGCGATCACGTGCAAGTCTTTTCGGTGCTCGAGATCGACGTCCTCCATGATGATGTATCGATCCAAGCGCTCGAGTAGGGCATCGACCTGCGCGGCCGGGACATCGAGCCAAAGCTCGCCCTCGCGAACGAGCACGTAGACATCTGCCAAAATTCGCCCCTTCAAGGTGAGCACGAAGCCGTACACGGAGCTCCCAGGCTCGACGTGTTCGAGCTGGTTGCTGATCTGTCCCTGCAACCAGTCGTGCGCGTCGTCCCCCGCGACCGAAATGATTGCGCGGTCGTCGAGGGCAAGAACGCCCACGGAGTGTTCCAACCAGGCGAGCTCGTTTGTTGGGGCCATCAGGCCAGTATTGGTGCGCAAGCCGCGCGCAGGCAAGCTCCCGGCTCAGCTCTCGAGCGGCTCGATGTGCGCTGCGTGAAGGGCACGCAGGCCGGCCTGGGTTCGCACGAGGGCTGCGCCGTCGTGATCGATGCCCTCGAAGACTCCTTCGTCACCTTCAAAGCGGATTCGTTCGCCAAGAAGCGCGACGCTCGGTCGAAGGGCGTCCACGACCGCCGCTGCGCCATCCTTGACGAGCCGGTTTACCCAGCGCTCCATGTGAAAGAGGACTGCGGCCAGCACTTCGGCGCGGTCCAGTGGTTCTTGGCCGGGCGCTTCGGCTCGCAGTGACGTGGCCACGCCATTGAGCTCGTCTGGCCATTGCATGCGATTCACGTTGAGGCCCACGCCGATGATGACGGAATCGATGCGTATCCCATGCGTCCTGCTTTCGACGAGAATGCCGGCGCACTTGCGTCGCTCGATCCAGATGTCGTTGGGCCACTTCACCTGGACGGCGCGGCCGGGTAGGAAGCTCGCCGCCGCGTCGCGAACCCCGAGCCCGCTCGCAAGGGTGACCAATGCGGTCGACGCGGGTTCGACCAGTGGGCGGGCGACCACGGAGAAATAGAGGTCGGAGCTCGGGGGCGAGACCCACTGCCGCCCATGGGCTCCGCGCCCACGAGTTTGTTGGCCGGCGAGTACGACATGGCCGTCGATCGCACCTTCCGCAGCTGCCGAAGCGGCATCGTCCATCGTCGACGCGGTGCTCTCTTTGACGGTCAACGACCTGCCCCAGCCACCACGGATCAACCGGCCGAGTCGCTCGGGCTGCACATCCTCGATCACGAGCTAGCTCCAGTCCAGCCCGAGATCGCAGGAAGGCGACGAGTGTGTGAGCGCGCCAACGCTGATCACGTCGACTCCGAGCGCGCCCAAGATAGCGACGCGACCGAGTGTGATGCCGCCCGACACCTCGACGAGCGCCCGCCCGTCTACGAGGGTGAGCGCGTCACGCACCCGCTCGTCGTCGAAATTGTCCAACATGACGATATCGGCTCCCGCGGCGAGCGCTTCTTCCAACTGCCCCCGAGTGTCGACCTCGCATTCGATGCGGCAGGTATGTGGTGCATGGGCCCGCGCCCGCTGGATCGCTTGACCGACGCCGCCTGCCGCTGCGATGTGGTTGTCCTTGATCAAGACGGCAGCGCCCAAATCTGCGCGATGGTTGTGGCCGCCGCCGCAGCGAACCGCGTAGCGCTCGAATGCCCGGAGCCCGGGCGTCGTTTTGCGGGTGTCGGTGATTCGCGTGGGCGAACCTTCGGGCAAGGCGTTGACGAAACGCTTCGTCATTGTCGATACGCCCGTGAGCCGTTGCATGAAATTGAGCGCGACGCGCTCGCCGAGCAGAATCGACGTCGCTGGCCCGGAAATCGTGGCAAGGGTCGTCCCTGCATCGCAGTGATCACCGTCCTCCACGTGCCTTTCCACATCGACTAGAAGGTCGACCTGCGCGTACACCTCTTCGAAAATTGGAAGCCCACAGACGACGATGGGCTCGCGGGAATTGAGATTGGCGCTGCCGATCGTGGTCGATTCAACACATGCCTCGGTGGTCAGGTCTCCGCGGTCGATGTCTTCGGAGAGCGCGCGACGAACGGTTTCCGCGAGAATGGTGGGAGCCGGCGGAGTGACCTGCATATCGGAGTTATAGCCAACTCCGCGCCAGAATCTCGGAATAAAGGTTGCTCATCGCATGAAGAGCCAGCGCGGCGCCGATTCCACCACGCCATCCGCGCGTCCATCCGAACAGAAGCGCGGGAAAGAAGACCGCGAGGCGGGCGGGCTGGGGGTCGACGATGAAGTGGATCGCCGCAAACAGGATCGCCTGAAGGAGCCATGCGCGCGGTGCGAGCGCCGCGCCGAGCACGTGCAGCCGAATCTCCTCGAGGTCGCTCAGCGCCGTCTGCAGGTAGCCACGAAAGAAAGCCTCCTCTGGCAAGGCGACCACGATGAGCTGCGCCAAGACGAAGCTCGCAGCATTGGGCGGGAGCGTCAGCGTGAAACCACCGGCAGGCTGATTCCACCAGTAGAAGCCGACCGCGTAGAGGGGGAACACGACGGCTGCAATCCCAAGCGCGACGCCGAGCTCGACAGCCGCGGATGGGAGCGCGTTGCGAATCGCGCGACCGAGATCGAAGAGCCCGAGCGGACCGGCTGCTCGGTCGTCCGCCGGCGGTTCGAGCAGCCCACCAAGCGACATGCCGAAGTGTGAAGGGTCGCCTCGTGTGAGCCGGATCGAGGTCAGCAGAAAGATGGCCGCGACGACGAGATGGACGTACTGCCCGACGACGGCGATCGACTCGAGCCGGGTAACCGCGAAGACGGCCGCGCACACCAGGGCATACATCCATAGGATTCGCCGGAGTGGTGCGCGCGCGGGAGCCATTGCGCCACAACTACAGCGGCCCGCAGCGCTTGCCAAGAACCCGGCGAAGCCTACACTGCCCTCTCTTCGCAGGGACGGCGAGCACGGACGAGACGCGGCGGTGATTTCCGAAGACAAGATTGCTGAGATCCGCGACCGCGCGCCCATTGCAGAGGTCATCGGCAACTACGTCGCGCTCAAGAAGTCGGGCAACAGCCTCAAGGGCCTTTGCCCCTTCCACAACGAGAAGACGCCGTCCTTCTACGTGCATCCGAGCCGCGGCTTCTACCATTGCTTCGGCTGCAAGGCGTCGGGCGACATCTTCTCGTTCTTGATGCACGTCGAGGGCAAGACCTTCCCCGAAGTCGCGCGCGACCTCGCCGAGCAAACCGGCGTTCAGTTGCCCGTCTACGATCCTCAGCACGAGGCAGAGCACCAACGCAATAAGAAGCAGTCCGAGCGCCTGGCCTCATTGATGGAGCAGGCGACCGAGTTCTATTGCGCGCAGCTTTTCGAGCATCCTGATGGCGGCATCGCGCGCAAAGAGTTCTCGGACCGCGGAATCAGCGAGGAGTCCGCGCGCAAGTTCCGCCTAGGCTATGCGCCTCACGGATGGGACTCGCTCGTGCGTTTCCTGGAACGCGCCGGTGCATCGCCCGCTGACGCGGAAGCCGTTGGGCTCATCGTCCCGCGCCGCTCGGGCCGTGGCCACTACGACCGCTTCCGACACCGATTGATGTTTCCCATCGCCGACGTGCACGGAAAAGTCGCCGCGTTCAGCGGCCGGGCACTCGCGCCTGCACCATCGATGGAGGAGCAGAAAGAGCCTCCCGCGAAGTACCTCAACAGCCCGGAGAACCAGCTCTATCATAAAGGAGAAGTCCTCTACGGATTGCACGAAGGTCGCGTCGAGATCCGCCGCGAAGACGCGAGTGTTCTGTGCGAAGGTAATTTCGACCTGGTCGCGCTCCATCAGGCGGGCTTTCAGAACTCGGTTGCGCCCATGGGCACGGCCTTCACCGAAGCACACGCCAAGCTGCTCAAACGCTTCGCACAGAAGGTGGTCTTGCTCTTCGATGGCGACAAGGCTGGCCGTAAGGCGGTTCGCGAAGCCTATACGGTCGTCTGCAAAGCCGGGCTCGAAGCGCACGTCGTGACGCTGCCGCAGGGGGCTGACCCCGACAGCTTCCTCCGAGAGCAGGGAGCGGAGTCCTTGCGAATTCGAATCGTGAGCGCGCCCACTATAATCGAGTATTTAATCGACGACGCTGCCGCCAGTTCAGAGTCAAACCCGCACGCGAAGGCGGAGTCGGTCGCCAAACTTGGTCCGATTCTTGCCACGGTTGAAAGTCCGATCGAACGCGGTCTCTATGTTGAACGCGTTGCCCGCAAATTTGGGATCACGGACGTAAGTTTGGTGCGTCGCGAGTTACGTCGCGGTCTGGGTCGAACCCCCGATCGGCCCACCGCTCGGCGTGACGCAGTGCAGCAGCCGATTGCAACGCCAGTGTCGGAGTTACAGTCGAAGTTGATTTCGTTGCTGATCGATCAACCGACCTTGGTTCATCACGAAGGGGTGGATAAGCTCCCGAAGCTTTTGACCAGCCCTGATCTTCGCGCCATCTTTGATTCTATCTTGCAGATGGTGGATAGGCAGGGATCGCTCAATGTCACGGCATTGCTCGATGAGTTGAATGACAATCAACTCAGGCCGTGGTTGGAAGCGAAGTTGGCTGTGCAGGAGCACGGCCTAGAGGAAGCGCGTCAAATTCTCGACGAGGGCCTTCCACTTCTCGAACAAAAATGCATCGAACATGAGCTGCCCCGTTTGCAACAGCGCATCGTTGAAGCGCGCCGAGTTGGCGATGATGCGCTGGCGGCAGGGCTCACTCGAGAGTTTGTGGAGCTGACGCGCAGTGCACACAAGCTCAAGTCGAACACTAAGCAGAGGTGAAGATGGCGAGCAAGAGCTCAGTACGTACCGAGGAATCGACTTCATCCAAGTTCGACTCTGAACCTGTGTCGCGCGTAGTGCCGAAGCTCAAAGGGCGCGAACGCAAGGAAGTTCAGATGCTCTTGGAACGCGGGCGGATGCATGGGCATTTGACCTACGACGAGCTGAACGAGGCGCTGCCGCCGGATATGGTGACGTCCGACCAAATCGACGATCTCATGGTGTGGCTCAAGAGTGAAAACATCGACGTGGTCGACGGCGCGCCTGAAGGCCAGAGCCGAACGAGCGAAGTTCCCGTTGCAGCAACGCGGAGCTCCGCGCGCCGCACATCCACGATTCCGCCTCCTGCCGATGACAGCTACACGCAGAAGTCGAACGACCCGGTACGGATGTACCTGCGGAAGATGGGCTCGGTTTCGCTGCTCACTCGTGAGGGCGAAGTCGAAATCGCGAAGCGAATCGAAGATGGCGAAAGGAAGATTTTTCTGGTGATTCTCAACTCCCGCGTGGGTGTGAGCGAGATTCTGGAAATCGGTGAGACCCTCCGAAAGGGCAAGCTCCGCGTCAAGGACGTCGTCCGCGATTTGGACAAAGAAGAGGAAGTCGACTTCGAGGCTGCGAAAGTTCGCGCCCTCAAGGTCTTCGACAAGGTCAAGCGCATCGAGTCTTCGATGATGAAGGTCCGCGGCGAGCTCGAGAGCCGGCAAAAGGTGTCCGACCGGAGCAAGAAGCAACACACGGCGCAGCTCGAAAAGCATCTCGAGGAGCGGATCGCACTGCTGCGGGAGCTCAACCTCACCAAGAAGCAGATCGATCGCGTCGTCGCAGCGATCAAGGCCTACACGCGCCGCGTCGAACGGGCGGAGCGCGAGATAAACGAAGCCGAGACGCGCGTGGGTGGCCTCCAGTTCAAAGACATGAAGCGCGTGGTGCGTGACATGCAAGAGAGCAAGGCCGTCGAGAAGCGGGTTGAGCGCAAGTACGGATCCGAGGAGCAGATTCTTCTCTCCGAGGAGCACATCCGCGATGCTCAAAAGGCGATCGTCGATGTGGAAGAAGCCGTGGGGCAGCCCGTTGATCGATTGCGCGAAACGTATCGGGCTCTTGCCGAAGGTGAGCGCCAGTCTGAGCGCGCGAAGGCCGAGCTGGTAGAAGCCAACCTTCGTCTCGTCGTCTCGATCGCGAAGAAGTACACGAACCGCGGCTTGCAGTTCCTCGACCTGATTCAGGAAGGCAACATCGGCTTGATGAAGGCCGTGGACAAGTTCGAGTACCGGCGCGGCTACAAATTCTCGACCTACGCGACCTGGTGGATCCGTCAGGCCATCACCCGGGCCATCGCCGATCAGGCCCGAACGATCCGCATTCCGGTCCATATGATCGAAACAATCAACAAGTTGATCCGGACCTCCCGCTACTTGGTGCAGGAGCTCGGCCGTGAGCCCGATCCGGAGGAGATCGCCGAGCGGATGGAGATGCCTCTCGAGAAGGTCCGGAAGGTTCTGAAGATCGCCAAGGAGCCGATCAGCCTCGAGACTCCGATCGGGGAAGAGGAAGACAGCCACCTCGGCGATTTCATCGAAGACAAGAACGCCGTCTCCCCGGTCGACGCCGTCATCGGCGGCAACCTCGAAGACCAGACCCGCCGCGTCCTCAAGACTTTGACCCCCCGAGAAGAAAAGGTCCTGCGCATGCGATTCGGCATCGGCGAGAAGAGCGACCACACCCTCGAAGAGGTGGGTCAAGACTTCGAAGTTACCCGAGAGCGCATCCGCCAAATCGAAGCCAAGGCCCTCCGAAAGCTCCGCCACCCAAGTCGTTCCAAACAACTCCGCTCCTTCATGGATAATTGACGGGGCTCGGGGCGGCCGCCAGCCTTCGGCCGCGAACGCCGATCTGCGCGCGATCAGCCGACGTGCTCCATCCGTCATCCTCGACGTAGCGCTGCTACGCCTCCGGTGACTCCTGTCCGCGCCATCGGCTGCTCACACGCACCTCGACGTCCGCAACTCGAAGTTGCCTGCCCCCCCGAACCTGAAGAACTCAACGTTGGCACTTCTGCAAACCGCTCCGGCAGGCACGGACTATCTACGTACATAGGAGAACGGCTCGGAATGGGCAGCACAGGGAGTGGGGGGCGAGGCCAGACGTGCGGTGTCTTAGGGAGACAGCCGAGCGGGTACCCCGCGACCGAGCACGCCCGTTCCGCGCCGTTCTCCGATCTTATGTTGTCTTTCATTCGCGCTGAGCCGTCGATCACGCTAGAAGTGGCGACAAGGGCCCATAGCTCAATTGGTTAGAGCCCCCGGCTCATAACCGGGTAGTTCCTGGTTCGAGTCCAGGTGGGCCTACCGCCCAAAACCGCGACGCGGTTTTGGGCGAGCCCCGTGGGCGGTGCGATAGCGCCGACTTTACGGGGCCGCACCGGATCCCGTTCTCTTGCACCCGCTGCAAAGGCACGCTAGAGCCCCGCCAACTGAGGCTGACCACGGAGGCGATCCTTGCGCGAAGAGCTCGTAGCGCTTGCAAAACTTGCTGAGATGGATGACTCGGCGCGCGACATCGACGCCGAGCTCAAGCAGATACCGCAACGGCTGGAAGAGCTGCGGAACAGCGTCCAGACGCTGGAGACCATGCTCGCGCAGGAACGTCAACAGCTCAGCGAGGCCGAGCAGCTCAAAGTCCAGCAGAGCGGTGAGCTCAAGGAGCGGAACGAAGGTCTGCAACGAGCTCGCAAGAAGGTCGCCCAGGCAACGAGCATCCGTGAGGCCGACGCAGGGGAACGAGAGGTCGAGGCCAATCGCCGCGCCATCAAGGAGCGCGAAGACGAGCTCGGCCGAATCGCGCAGGCGATCGAAGCGAAGACAGCTTCCCTCGCCGAGCGTGAGAAAGACTTCGAAGAGACCAAGGCCTCTCTTCAGGCAGACGAAGAGTCTTCGAAGGCCCGCGTCGCCGAGCTCGAGGAGCAGCGGGCCAAACTGCTCGTCGGCCGCGATGTGCTTGCCGCCAAGGTCTCGAAGACGATCGTCAAGCGCTACGAACGCCTCAAGACCGGAATCCCGAATGCGGTGATCATCATCAGCGACGGCACATGTACGGCGTGCCGCATGGCGCTACCGCCACAGCTCACGATAGAGCTACAGCGTGCAAACGAAGTGCACCAGTGCCCCCATTGCCGGCGGATCATCATTCACAAATCCGTTATCGAGGACTGAGCGGAGGACCGCGGCCGTAGGTCCGTCACGGTCTCCGGTCAGACGATCGTCAACCAGCTTTGGTCCGGAACCTTCACGCCGCGCACCGCGTCGAAATAGGCGCTCTGCACCATTTCGGTGATGGGTCCGCGAGAGCCGATCCCGATGCTTCGGTCATCGAGCTCGCGCACTGGGGTGACCTCGGCTGCGGTGCCGACCATGAACACCTCGTCGGCGATGTAGAGCTCGTCGCGTGAGATCAATCGCTCGTGAACGGTGAGCCCGAGGTCCTGCATGACGCGCATGACCGAGTTGCGGGTGATGCCGCCGAGGATTGAGACGCCCATCGGGGGCGTGGCGATCTCGCCGTCGCGGACCACGAAGATGTTTTCACCGGAGGCTTCCGAGACGTAGCCCTGCGTGTCGAGCATGATCGCTTCGTCGTAGCCGATGGCCTGGACCTCGCGCTTGGCGAGGATCGAGTTGACGTAGTGGCCGTTGATCTTGCCCTTTGACATCAGGGTGTTGACGCCGGCGCGTTGAAACGAGCTCACCTTCGCTCGAATGCCCCTGCGAAGACCTTCCTCTCCGAGGTATGCGCCCCAGCGCCAGGCGATGATCGACACCCGGGTGGCATTGGACTTTGCGCCGAGCCCCATCTCTCCGTCCCCCATGAAGGCAATCGGCCGCAGGTAGCATTCGTCGAGGCCGTTGGCCCGGACCGTTTCGAGGCAGGCCTCGACGATCTCCTTCTGGCTGTACGGCATCGGCAGCGTACAGATGTGGGCAGAATCGAACAGGCGTCGAATGTGTTCTTCCAGACGAAAGATCGCGCTGCGCCCGTCTCCGAGCTTGTAACAGCGAATGCCCTCGAAGACGCCCAGCCCGTAGTGAAGCGTGTGCGTCAATACGTGGACGTTCGCCTGGTCCCAAGGAATGAGCTTCCCGTCGAGCCAGATCTTGTCCACTTTGTCCACCATTGCTGCCCCTAACACCCCTGCCAGCCGGGGTCGCGCGTTTGTAGCATAAATCCACGATTCCGGTGAGTTGACCTGATCGGGGGCATGGAGTAGAAACGCCGGCGCTCGAGGAGCCCGGATAGCAGCGTGCATCCGGGCTCGACGCGCATTGAGGGTTAGTTGTGCTGTACTCTTTGTTTCACATTTTGCTTCAGCCCGACGTAAGCGGCGGTCCAGTCCCCGTGCCTTCGACTGGTGGCGGCGGACCGGCGCCAGGGCCCATAGGCTGTGGTGGTGGGGGAACCGAGCAAATCGGTTTTCTCTTGTTGATGTTCGCGGTCCTCTACTTCCTGATGATCCGACCACAGCAGAAGCGAGCCAAGCAGCACGACGCAATGATGGGCGCCCTCAAAAAGGGTGACATCGTCCGAACCAACGGCGGGGTCCGCGGCGAGATTACGGCGCTCGACGACCGCGATGTGACGATCGAGATCGCGGAACGCACTCGCATCAAGGTGCTGCGGAGTCACGTTGCCGGGTTGGACCAACCCCCCGAAGAGAAAAGCTGAACGCACAGGCGAGGATCATGGATCGAGGCTGGTATTTTCGTTTGGCAATCGTTGTCGGCTCGTCCGTCTTGGGCTTCCTTGCCCTTTGGCCTAGCGTCGATCGATGGTTGCCCTGCCCGGACATCGTCAAAGAGACGTTCGAAAATCAGATCAACCCCGGCCTCGATATCAAGGGTGGTCTGCGACTGATGTACGAAGTCGAGGTCGATGAGTACATTCGCGACCGTCGAGACCGCATCGCCGAGCAAGTACAGCGGCAGTGCGGCGTCTTGATCGGTATCGTCCCCGAAGAGGAAGTCGACGACATCGACCGAGCCAAGCTCGACGAAATTCGACAGCGGTGCAAAGTCGAGCGAATCGACAAGGACGGTGGCGCGGTTCGTGCGATTCGAATGACGTTTTCGAACCAAGAAGACGCAAACAAGCTATCCAAGACCTGGGTGAAAGACTATTTCCGCGACCTTCGAGTGGCGAGTGGTGTCGGCGACCTCGTAGTCGACCTTCACATGCGGGAAGAGCAGCTCGCCAACATGAGAGAGACGGCGGTCCGCCAATCGGAGCGCACCATCATCAATCGTATCGACAGCATGGGCGTGCTCGAGCCGACCGTCATCGCGCGGCCCAATGACGGCGACATCATCATCGAGATCCCCGGCGCGCAGGAGAGCTCGTTCGAGCGCATCAAATCGATCATCAGCCGAACCGCCCAGCTGAGTTTCAAGATCGTCGATGACGAGTCGGACTCGCGGTCTCTCTTCACGACGCCGCCCGAGGGAATTTACCTCAATCAGAGCGCTCAGACCTTTGCCGAGGCCTTCGGCGAGGATGCTCGCGATCGTCTTCGCGCATACATCGCGACGCTCCCCGTGCCCGACGATCACGAGCTTTCCATCGGCCGGCAGGAGCCCGACCCCGAGCGGGGTGGCGAAGGCTGGCGCACCTATTACATGTACCGAGTTGCGGACGCGACCGGCGAAGACCTCGATGACGCGTCTGTTGGCTTCGACCCTCAGAGCGGCAGTCCCGAGGTCGATTTCACGATGAACACGCGCGGCGCTTCGCGGATGGCTGACCTCACCGGCCGCAGCATTGGCAAGCGCATGGCGATCGTTCTCGATGACCGCGTGGAGTCCGCGCCAGTCATCCAGGGTCAGATTGGCGCGCGAGGCCGCATCACGCTCGGCGCCTATCTCGATCGTAACGAGCTCCTGCAAGAGGCCAAAGACCTCGTCGTCGTGCTTCAGGCGGGCGCGCTTCCCGCGCCGCTTCGGCCTGCCAACGAGCAGCTCATCGGCCCGACGCTCGGTCAGGACTCCGTTCGGAAGGGCGCTCTCGCGGCGCTGGTGGGGATCATCCTCGTCGTGGTGTTCATGGCTCTGTACTATGAGGTCGCGGGCCTGGTCGCGGACGCCATGGTCTTGTTGAACTTGCAGCTTCTGCTCGGCGTGATGTCGGGCATTGGGGCCACACTCACGCTGCCGGGCGTTGCGGCCATCGCGCTCACCGTCGGTATGGCCGTCGACGCGAACGTGCTCATCACCGAGCGTATCCGCGAGGAGTTGAGGCTCGGGAAGTCGCCGCGTTCCGCGGTGGAGCAAGGCTACGCCCGGGCGTACTCGTCGGTCTTCGACAGCCAGCTCACGACAGCCATTGCAGGCGTCGTCCTTTGGCAGTTCGGTACCGGACCCATCAAGGGTTTCGCGACGATGTTGCTGATCGGTATCGGCACCTCGCTCTTCACCTGCACGTTCTGCTCGAAGGTGCTCTTCGACTGGCTGGTGCGCGGGATGCGCGTTCAGCGGCTGCGGGTGGGCTGACATGGAATTCATCAAGCCCGGCACCTATATCGACTTCATGAAGTACCGCGGGCCGGTCATGACCGTCCTCGGTCTCATGGCGACCCTCAGCC
>JBARTN010000235.1:0-1910 GCA_049645265.1 Polyangiales bacterium | reverse complement strand
CGCTTGGCGCGCCTCATGATCGAACATGGCGTCGGGGTTACGCATAGGCCTCTCAAGATCGCACAGGTCGATAGCGATTACTTCGAGAACGTGCCTTAGCGGAGCTGATCTGGCCGTCTAGGGCACTGTGCGGTAAACTTTGGGCGTGACATCGGCCGCTAAGAAGATCCTGGAAGAGGCGCTTGCTTTGTCCCAGCAAGAGCGGGAGGAGCTGGTTGGCGCGCTGAGCAACAGCCTCGACCCGGTCCAGCTCAGCCCCGAGTGGAGCGTGGAGATCGGCGACCGGATTCGAAAGATCGAGCGCGGTGAAGCGAAGTTCCTCGATGCCGAAGAGCACCTCGCCGAGCTGCGAGCGAAGCACACGGATTGATGCACTGGCCGCGAATTCTCCAAGAGGCGGCCGAGGAGCTCGATGCCGCGGCAGCATACCTCGGACGAGAGCGCCCAGGCTACGCTCTCGTTTCTCTGGAAGCCTACGAAGAGAAACTCCGGCAGCTTGCACGCTTCCCGGAGAGCAGTCCGCTGATCGAGAACGCCCCCGCTGGGTATCCGCTTCGAGCGTTCTTGGTCGGGAAGTTCCCGTACTCGATCATCGCAGGTCCAATCGACGGAGTTGTGACGATCGTGGCGATTGCCCACACGAGCCGTGAGCCAAGCTACTGGCGCAGCCGTGTGAAGTAAGCGGCTACAGGCTTCAAACCAAAGACAGAATCAGAAGGATGGTCGCTCACTCGAGACAGGCGTACGGGTGTCTACACGGTTCGCTTCACGCACGCGGGCAGACGGCAGCACCGATCCACGCACGCGAAAGATCTTGCAGGAGCTCAGGTCGAAGCGGCGCGAATCTACGCCGAGACTATTTACGTTCGCCGACTCAGCCCGGGCCTGCGGCGCCGTGGTTGAGTTTCGAGCCGCAGACTCTCAAGTTAGTTCTTAACACAACTGTCAATAACTAAACCACCTTGGCGAACCCCTTGTTCACCAGCTCCTGATTCAAATACCTACCCTTGAGGAAGGTGTGTTCGATGCCTCGGTTGTTGAAGGCGTAGAAGACGTGCGCGACGTACCTCCGGTGGATGTCGTATTTGCGGGTGTTGACGACGACGGTGCGGGCGGTGGCGAGTTGTTCGCGGACGAAGCGGCGGCCTTGGGCGCCGTTGGGGGTGTCGCGGGGCGGGGCGTCGATGCGGGCGAGGCGGATGGATTGGCGGCGGATGACTTCGAAGCCGAGGTCGATGTCGAGGAGGAGGGTGTCGGCGTCGATGACGTCGCGGACTTCGGCTTTGTAGAGGTAGCTTGGGTCCCGGGGGCGCGGGATGGTGAGGGGTTTGCCTTTGGGTTGGTCTAGGGCGCTTTGGTAGTGGTCGCCTTGGGTGGCGACGGTGAGGCGTTTGACGGAGAGGGCGTCGGTGATGGCCAGCTCTTCGTAGAAGGCGCGTTCGGCTGGGTCTTGGAGTTGCATGAGGATGCGGTAGTGGGCCCAGCTTAGGCCTTCGATGCGCGGAAGGCGTTTGTAGGTTTGGTAGAACGTGACCGTGCGCTGGAGGGTGCGGACACCGATGTCGAGGTCGGCGCTGAGGTCGGTGAGGATGGCGTTGTGGTAGCCGGCGTTGCGGTTGAGCTTTTCTTTGGCGATGCGTTTGCCGATGGCCCAGTAGCTTTCGGTGAGAGCCTGGGCGGCGGCGCGTTCGGCTTCCTCTTTGCCTTCACCGATGATGCGGCGGAGGTCGGTGAGGAGCTTTTGGTAGTCGCGTTTGGTGAGGAGTGCTGGCATCAAGCCGGAGCAGAAATGGCAGATCGGTTTCGAGGCGTCGTGCGAGGTGGACTCGGTGGCGAGGAGCTCGCGGAGCGCACTCATGTGCGTGAGCAAGCACCACAGACAGCGAGGCCGCATCGCGCGGCGGATCGGA
>JBARTN010000234.1:0-7150 GCA_049645265.1 Polyangiales bacterium | reverse complement strand
CGGGCTGCGCCCAGACCGCCACCCGATCACCGGCGGTGACGCCAGTCCGTTCGAGTAAGGCCACATGCTCGAGCGCAGCGCCGGCCAGCTCGCCGTAGGTCCAAGACTCGCCCGCAACCACGAACGCTAGGCGTGAATCGGCGTGGGTCAGGCGGGGGAAAAGATCGGACACAGCGATCCGATACCAGCTAGCGGGCCGGTTGTCTCGCTGGCACTGGCACTGGCACTGGCGCTGGCACTGGCACTGGAGCTGCTACTGCTCGACGGGGAACTCCCCGTTCCCCCACTCCCTCCAAGACCCGTCGTACAACCTCACGTCCTCGAAGCCGAGTGCGGTCAAGGTCAGCCAATCGACCGAGCCTCGCCATCCCGTCAAGCAATAGCTCACCGTCGTCTTGGTCGGATCCATGCCTTCGTAGAAGGCCACGAGCTCGGGCTCGGATTTCAAGAAGCCGCTGTCCAGGTTCCTCGTCCAGTTGACGCTCCGCGCACTGGGAATGTGACCACCGGCGTATTCGCCCTCCGAACGCGCGTCGACGAGCTGGATCGCCGGCATGTCGTAAGGGTCGTCACCGATCTGCAAAAGCACCCAGTCCCCGGTCACCCGAAGGTCTTCGTTGACGCCGACGATCGTGTACTCCGTCGACTCTGTGATCGGCGGATCGGTGTCGAGGGCCCCTTCGGCCGCCACCCAGGCCGCGAAGCCGCCGTCGAGGTAGCGAACATCGTCGTGACCGTAGTAACGAAGGGCCCAGACGATTCGGGACGGGTCGTACTCCGGAGGCGCGCCGTACACCACGGCGGTCACCTCGTTTCGTAGCCCTGCTGCGCGCAGCACCGGCTGCCCCTGCATCGGCGGCATCATTTGCGCCGGAATGCCCTCGACTGTCGTTGCCAATTCGACCGGCCGCACATGGATCGCGCCAGGAATCCGAGAATCATCGTAACCCGAATCACGCGTGTCGATCAGCTGAACGTCGGGATCGCCGAGCCGCGCTTCGAGCCAATCGGTGTCGACCACGAGCTCGGATTCCAGAGGCGCGCCGCCATCCGGAAGCCCCCCGTCCGGCTGGCCGCACTGCTCGGCGGGCAGCCCTTCACATTCGCTCGACGCCGGGCTGCTGCCGCACCCAAGAAGCGCCATCACGAAAACTACGCCAAGTCTTCTCACAAGCATCGCGCAACTCTACCCGAAAGACCCGAAATGCGGTACGAGGCTTTCTGCGATGTTCGATCCGAGCAAGACCCTGGTGATTGCCAACCCGATGGCCCGGCACGGCTTCGTGGGGGACAACTGGCCGGCGCTGAGCGCCCGGATCGTCGAAGTCCTCGGCCCGGTGAACCTTCAGCTCACCAAGTCGCGGGGCGATGGCTTGCGAATGGGGAAGCAGGCGATCGCGGACGGCGCACGCACGATCATCTCGTTTGGCGGGGACGGCACCCACAGCGAGGTGGTCGACGGCATCATGCAATCAGGGCTCAATCACGAGGTCACGCTCGGTATTCTTCACGCGGGCACGGGCGGCGACTTCCGACGCATGATCCCCGGCGCCGAGGAGCTCGAGACCGGCTGCGCGGTCATTCGGGATTCGCCTGCAGTCCCGATCGACATTGGCTGGGTCCAGTACGTTCACGATGAAGGCCAGCGCGAGGGGCGATTCTTTCTGAACATCACGTCGATGGGCATGGGAGGCCTCGTCGACCGGTTCGTTGGAGCATCGAAATCAAAGAGCAGCGGCAAGGCGAAATACTTCAAGGCCGTGCTGCGCGCGCAGATGAAATACAAGCCGGCGCGGATCGGGCTGCGTATCGACGGCAAAGACGAGGGTGAGCACGAGATCAGCAACATCTGCGTCTGCAACGGCAGATGGGCGGGGGGCGGCATGATGTTTGCGCCTGAAGCCCGCGTCGCCGACGGCATGTTCGATGTAGTGCTGATTCGCGCGACCTCGACGCTGCGAGGGCTTCCCGTGATGGTCGGGCTCTACAAAGGAACCCACATCCGCTCTCCGATCGTAAGCACCTATCGCGGCAGGCACGTCGAGGTCGAGATGCTCGCCAACACGGCTTGGATGGACATCGACGGAGAGGCCCCAGGCATCGGGCCGGCGGATTTCCGGATTCACGACCGCGCCTTGCGCGTCATCGGGATTGGTCCCGAGTTCGTCTGAGATCAATCATCTTCGATGCGTTCGCGGCGAAACAAACGCACGGCGATTCGGCCGATCCCCAGGGAGGTTGAGGGCGCGTAGCGATGGAGCCGCCAGAGCGCGTGAACGGTCGCCGTGAGCACGATGTAGAACCGATTCCGATCGACATCGCGGAGAATCTGCCGAGCTGCTTTTCGAGGCGGTATCGGCTTACCGGGCGAGACCTTCCTGAGCGCGTCCGGGTGGAGCTTGACGTATTTGGTCGAGTCGAGGATCGGCGTATCGACCAGACCCGGACAGACCACACTGACCTTCACTCCGAAGCTCGCGGCCTCGATGCGCAAGGTCGACGACAATCCAACCACGGCGTGTTTGGTCGCGGCGTAGGCGCCTTCCGCCGCGGCTGGAATCAGACCGGCTGCGGAGGCCGTATTGATGATGTGACCGAAACCCTGCTCACGCATGATCGGATAGGCCGCGTGCACTCCATGAACCACGCCGCGGAGATTCACGTCGATCAGTAGATTCCAGTCCTCGAGGGTGGTGTCGCGAAGCTCGGCGCACAGGTTCACCCCGGCGTTGTTGAAGATGTAATCGATGCGACCGAGCTCCCGATGAGCCCCGTCGACGAGCGCCTGTACCTGAGCCGCATCACGGACGTCGACCGTCTTCGCATCGAGCTGCGCCCCACTGGCCCGAAGCTCGGCCTCTGTCTTTTCGAGCAACTCGGAGTTGATATCGGCCAGCACTAGGTAGCAGCCACGCGCCGCCAGTTCCTCGCCGAGGGCTTTGCCGATGCCGCCCGCGCCGCCGGTGATGATCGCGACCTTCCCTGCCAAGTCGTTCGCCATGCCTGGGTTCCCTTCGCGGGCGCAGGATGGTCACAAAAGCGCTTGCCGACAAGTCTTGCGCGCCCACTGCGAAAAGAGCGCTATGCTGCTCCTTCGATGCCTCGCCCCTTTTTCGGCCCTACGACACCGATTCCATTTTCACATCGCGGAGGCGCCAAGCGATGGCCCGAAAACACGGTGCTCGCATTTCGAAACTCCGCCGAGCTCGGGTACCGGCACATCGAAACCGACATCCATGAAACCTCGGACGGCCGCTTCGTCTGCTTCCACGATCCCACGCTCGAACGAACGACCGACGGCCGGGGGAACCTCCGCGACCACACGCTTGCCGAGCTTCAACGCCTCGACGCCGGGTACCACTTCATCGAAAACGGAAGCTACGCGTTTCGACATGCTGGCCTCTGCATTCCGACCCTCGAAGAGGCGCTCGAGGCCGATCCGACGCTTCACTACAATCTGGAGATCAAGCCCAATGACCCGACCTTGGCCGGGCGGCTCTGGGAGTTCATCGCTCACCACGGCATCCATGACCGAGTCCTCGTCGCCTCGGAGCACGACGAAGTGACCGAGGCTTTTCGCAAGCACAGCCGGGGCCGAGTGGTCACGTCGGCCGGCCGCAAAGGCGTGCTTCACTTCTGGGCGCACGCCCGGGCAGGCCTGTCCAAGTACGCGGTGTATGCGTTTGACGCTCTGCAGATTCCGACGGTCTTCCGGGGGATGAAGGTCATTACGCCGCGATTCGTGGAGGCGGCGCACCGTCATGGGGTCCAAATCCACGTCTGGACGATCAACGACCCCACAGAGATGGAAGAGCTCCTCGCAACCGGGGTTGACGGCATCATGACCGACTTCCCCGACGTCCTTCTCGAGGTTTTGGCCAAGCACTAGCGTGTGAAAGCGAGCTGTGTTGTCATGCGAGCAGCGCCATGAAGCAACCGATGCTCCTCTTCGCGACCGAACGCTACCAAGAGCTCTGCGAGGACATCGCCGGAGCAGGTGATTTCGACATGGGCGTGGTGGAACGCAAAGTCTTCCCCGACGGGGAGCGATACCGTCGCATCGAAACCGATTGCGCCCTTCGCGACGTCGCCGTGGTCGGCGGCACAGTCGACGACGTCGACATGCTCGAGATCTACGACCTCGCATGCGGCCTGGTTCACCTCGGGGTCCACACCCTCACCCTCGTGCTCCCCTGGTTCGGTTATCAAACGATGGAACGCGCCTCCAAGCGCGGCGAGATCGTCGCCGCGAAAAACCGTGCCCGGCTGCTCTCGTCGATCCCTGCCGCCGGCTCCGGCAACCGTGTGGTTCTGATCGACTTGCACTCCGAAGGCATCCCGCAGTATTTCTCGGGCGACATTCGTCCGGTCCATCTGCAAGCCCGCTCCGTCGTGCTCCAGGCGATTCGAGACTTCGGCGGCGAAGACTTCGTCCTCGGCGCAACCGACGCCGGCCGGGCCAAGTGGGTCGAGAGCCTCGCCAACAATCTCCTGGTCGACGCCGCATTCGTCTTCAAACGCCGCCTCTCCGACACCCAAACCGAGATCACTGCCCTCGCCGCCGACGTCAACGACCGTCCCGTGGTCATTTACGACGACATGATCCGCACCGGAGGTTCGCTGATCTCGGCTGCCAACGCCTATCGAGAAGCCGGCGCAAGCGACGTTTACGCGGTTTGCACCCACGGCGTGTTCGCAGAGGAGTCCCTCGAGAGGATTCAAGACAGCGGAGCGCTAGAGGGCATCGCGTGTACCAATACGAGGCCCCACGTCCAGGAGCTCGCGGATGGGGACTTCTTGAGGGTGTATTCGGTGGCGGATTTGATCGCGCAGTTCTTGTCGGAGAGCGTGTAGCGCGGGCACTGGCACTGGCACTGACACTGGCGCTGGCGCTGAGACTGACACTGGCACTGACACTGACACTGGCACTGGCACTGACACTGGCGCTGCCGCTGTCGCTGCTACTCGCCCCGCCCGCCCATCGCCCTCACATGCTCAACCAGCTCCCCAATCTGCTCCGGCGTCAGCAACTCCCCAAACGCTGGCATCGTCGGTGGATTGCCGCGTACGATGAGTTGCGAGATCCGCGCGTCGTCGATGCCGTCTTGCCACGCAGCGCTGGCGAAGCTCAGCTTGACCTCGGGGCCGCCACGCCCGTCGGTCCCGTGACAACGCGCGCAGTTGCGCTGCCACAAGAGCTCGCCGACCGTGAGGTCGGGGCGTTCTTGCTGCGGCACGCGATTGCGATCGATTAGATTTTCCGGCAGGTGCGCGTGGTCCTCGGGGGTCCACACTCGAAGGTTCTCCGGCTCGCTCGAGCAGGCCGCCGCAAACAGGCAGGCCAGCATGATCCTGATCAACACGGCTCCCCCTGTAGCCTATCCGCCGATGAGGCTCATCCCGACGCGTTCGTGCTCGTGCTCTTCGGGCTCCAAGAAGTGATGCCCCCGGTCCTTGCCGGTGAGCGACCAGACCATCGCCCAGGCGAGATCGAGGTCGCTGCCGCCCGCGCGCATGATGTTGCGCAGGCTGATCGCGCGGCGCGAGGCCAGGCAGGCACGAATGTCGCCCATTGCCGTGACCCGGACCCGATTACAGGTGTCGCAGAACTCATTGCTGATGGGCGTGATGAACCCGACCCGATGACCGGAACCATTCGCGGCGGCCATGTACCGTGCCGGCCCCTGGCCTTCAATTCCTTCAGGAGCGTCCCGCGATACGCTGTCTCCGAGGGCTTCGAGCACATCGGCGGCGTTCATTTGCATGCTTTGCGGGAGCTTCGCGCCCTCCCCGAGCGGCATCAGCTCGATGAAACGGGGCGTTGTGCCAAGGGACCAGGCGAAATCGACGATGCGTTGCAGCTCGTCGTCGTTGCGGCCCCGAAGCGGCACGGTGTTGAGCTTCACGTCCAGCCCGACGTCGATGGCGGCGTGAATCCCGGCCAACACCCGCCCCAGGTCGCCACCACGCGTGAGCTCGGCAAACCGGCCGGCATCCAGCGTATCAATCGACACGTTCACTCCGAACAGCCCTGCATCGCGCAGCGGCCGCGCCAGCTCGGAGAGCCGGGTCGCATTCGTGGTCATCACGAGTTGCTCGACCTCGGTGCGCCGATGCACGAGCTCCACCAGCCGAACGATGTCCTTGCGCACCAACGGCTCGCCGCCCGTGAATCGCACCCGCCGAATGCCCGCCAAGGCAAAGACCGACACCACGCGTGCAGCTTCTTCGAACGTCAGCAGGTCGCGGCGAATCGCATGCTCGTCCTCCCCGCTCGGTGGCATGCAGTAGATGCATGCAAGATCGCAGCGGTCGGTGACGCTGAGCCGTAGATACGTGTAGCGGCGTCCCCGCGAGTCGCGCAGAAGCGAGATCGCATTGAAATCATCGGGCCGAACGGGCCAGTCTTCGTAGACTGCCGAGCGACTCTGTACGAGGGGGAGTCGGTGCACGGGCTGAGTCTAGGGGCCCCCGCGTTCCGGTCAACGCTCGGACGCGTGCTTGACATCACCTGAGCAGGGAATCAGGCTCAGTCTTTCCACTGAATCACGATTCATTTTCAGGAGATCAGCGCATGGAATCGAATGGAAAGCGGGTGGCGATCGTTGCCGGACTGCGGACGCCCTTCGCGAAACAATGGTCGGCTTACCGTGAGGTCAGCGCACTCGACCTCGCGAACATCGTCGTGGCGGAGCTGTTGCAGCGGCTCGAGCTCGACCCGACCGAAATCCAGCAGGTCGTTTACGGACAGGTCGTACCTTCGGTGGAGGCGCCAAATATCGCCCGCGAGATCGTCCTGGCGACGGGCATGCCGAAGAGCATCGAGGCCTACAGCGTCTCGAGGGCCTGCGCGACGAGTTATCAGTCGACGGTCAATGTCGCCGAGGCGATCATGGCCGGCACGATCGACACCGGCTTGGCGGGCGGCGCGGACAGCGCGAGTAACGTACCGATCACCGTGTCGAAGCGCCTCGCTGAAGCGCTCATAGCAGCGACCAAGGCGCGGAGCATCGGCGAGCGCGCTCAAATTTTCGCGGGGTTGCGTCCCCGGGACCTCATACCGGTGGCTCCGGCCATCGCAGAGTTCTCCACCGGCCTTTCGATGGGCGAGAGCGCCGAGAAGATGGCGAAGGAAAACCACATCGCCCGC
>JBARTN010000233.1:0-4787 GCA_049645265.1 Polyangiales bacterium | reverse complement strand
AGCTCGTCTGTGACACCGAGACAAACACCTGCCAGCTGACCTGCGAGAGCAACGTACAGTGCCCCGGCGGCTTCGCCTGCTTCGACGAAAACGAAGACGGCAGCAGCTACTGCGTCAACCCGACCTGTACGCTCAACTAGCGAGCTAGGGGACGGTTCTCGGAGCTCCGGTTTCGATTCCCGGGGCTGCCTTTAGCGGGTGAGCCGGGCATCGTTCCGTGCCATTGTAGCGGCTGCCCGATGCCCACCTCTCCCCCATTCGACGCTCGGCAGGCGCTGAGGTTCGTGACACATGCGCTCGGCGGCCGAATCGCGATTCCTTTGAGCTCGATCCGCAGTCGCCTCGGTCCGATGTTCGAGAAGGTCTCGCTCACGGTCGAAGCGGAGAGCCCGGGCTTGCGTCTCGAAGGCAAGGCCCAAGCGCTCGGCGCACCGATCCAGTTCTCGGTCCGCATCGATGCACAGGGTGTGCGTGTCGAGGGCGAGCAACGAACGGTGCGCATCCGGCTGAGCGAGGTGACCCTCTCGACGACCGACGACGCGCCGGGTCCTCTCGCGGATGCGATTCGCACCGGGATGATCGACACGAAGCATCCGGCGAGCCTGATCGGCAACATGGTCTCGCTCCCCGACATGGTGGTTGCCGCCGAGGGCCAGGACGTGGTCATCGACTTGATGAGGGCCCCCGCCATCGAGGGCGATGAGCTTTTGAAAGCGGCACTCGCGGCGGCGACGAGCTACCTCGGCGTTACTGGAATTCGGGCTTCGGATGATGCCATCGAGCTCCAACTCGGGCTCTTGCCGGGCGGCGTGAAGGAAGCGGCGCTCAGCACGGCGCGCGCGGTGCTCACCCCCGCGGTGCGGTTCTTGTGGCCGGAGCGAGCTCGACGATGAGCGGACTCGGCAACTTCAATCCCTTGAGCCGGGCGTCGTTCGCGTCGCGCGAGCAGGAGTTTCACGAGATCGCGATCCGCGGCGTCGACGGCTACGACAAGTTCGGGGACCCGAGCTACCTCGAAGGGCTTCGGCGTCTGCTCTACTCGTACGACCATGAGGCGCGCCTTCATACGACCGGGAAGATGACCGCCGTCTACCAAACGGTGGGCTTGCTCGCCGCCCGCTTGCACACCGAGCGCTGGTTCGAAATGCGTCCCGACTCGGCCAAGATCGCCATCGAGCGACCGATCATCATCACCGGGATGGTGCGCACCGGAAGCACGGCGCTGCACTACTTGATGGGCGCCAACCCGGACATGCAGTGCCTTCAATACTGGCTCGCGCTACACCCGCAGCCTCGCCCTCCCCGCGCCTATTGGGAGGCGGCGACCGATTTTCGGCACGCGCGCATCGAGCTCGACATGATGTATCAGGCCGGCAAGAGCATGCTCGAATCGATTCACTTCATGATGCCCGACGGCCCCGATGAATCGGGTCGCATCCTGGGCCAGAGCTTCAGCGACGATCGCTTCGAGGTCGTCTCGACGGTGCCGACCTATTCGGACTGGTACATGAACCACGTGCACCGTGAGACCTACCAGCGCCACAAACGCATCATGCAGCTCATCGGGTCGTATGAGCCCGACAAGCGCTGGCTCCTCAAGTACCCGGTGCACATGCGCAACCTCGACGCGCTCCTCGAGGCCTACCCGGATGCCTGCATCATCTGGACCCACCGCGACCCAGCGGACGTCTTGCCGTCGTACGTGAGCCTCTGCGCGCACTTTCGGTCGCTCTTCGAGAAGGACGTGGATCGGCGGCGAATCGCGCTCGAGCAGAAAGAAGCCTGGGCGCGGGCCGTCGAAAACGGAATGCGCCTTCGCAAGGGTCGCGAGCATCAGTTCCACGACATTTACTTCGACGACTTCATGGCGGACCCGATCGACGCGGTCGCCAAGGCGTACGCGCGGTTCGATCAGCCGTTCTCCGAGCGCGCCAAAACCGCGCTCACAGCCTGGCGGGAGGCCCACAAGCCGGGGCAATTCGGCACGCACAACTACACCCGCGACGATTTCGGTCAATCTCCGGCGCAGATTCACGAGCGCTACGCGGGGTACCTCGATCAGTTTCCCCGGGTGCTCGACAAGCGAGAGAGGAGCGCCGCATGATGAAGCGAACCGACGAAGAGCGCGCGCTCATCGCCGACGCCGAGCGGATGTTCCCGACGTCGACGCGCTGCCTCACCTTCGACCCGGAGCTCAACTTCTGCGTCGGGAAGGCCCGCGGCAGCCACATCTGGGACGTGAGCGGAAACCGATACATCGACTACCTGCTCGGCTCGGGGCCGCACGTCCTGGGTCATGCGCACCCCGCGGTGCTCGAAGCGCTCCGAACGGTTCCCGAAGATGGGACCTCTCACCTCATCATCAACGAGCACGCCGTGAAGCTCGGCAAAAAGATCATCGAGCACGTGCCCTGCGCTGAAATGCTGAGCCTGCACAGCAGCGGCAGCGAGGCGACGTTCTTTGCGATGCGTCTGGCCCGCGTCTACCGCAAACGCGACAAGATCTTGAAGTTCGAAGGCGCGTACCACGGCATGAACGACTACGCGATGATGAGCAATCAGTGGACGATGGGCTCGCCATCGTTTCCCCAAGCGATCCCGAACACCTACGGCATCCCTCGCTCCTTGAGAGACGAAGTGCTGATCGCACCGTTCAACGACCTCGAAGCCACCGCCGAAATCATCGCAAAGCACCGGGACGAGCTGGCCGGCGTCATCATCGAGCCGGTCCAGCGAACCTTCGAGCCCAGGCCCGGCTTTTTGCAAGGCGTGCGTGAAGTGACGGCGAACTACGACATCCCGCTGATCTTCGACGAAGTCGTGACCGGTTTTCGCATGGGGCTCGGCGGCGCACAGGCCGCGTACGGCGTCACACCCGACCTTTGTGCAATCGGCAAGGTCATCAGCGGCGGCCTTCCGCTCGGCGTTCTTTGCGGGCGTGCAGACATCATGGCCATCGCAAACCCGAAGCGCCGGCTTCAAATGCTGCCCTATTCGATGCAAACCGGAACGTTTTCCTCGAACCCGGTCTGCGCAAGCGTCGCCTGCGCGATCATCGAAGAGCTCGAGAAGCCAGGGGTCTACGAACGCTTGAAGGAAGTCGGAACCAGGGTTCGGTCGGGCCTTCGCGATGCGATCGCGCAAACTGGCATCGAAGCCTGTGTCACGGGCGTCCCAAGCGTATTCGAGATCTGGTTCACCAAAGACGAACCCTATGACCATCGCTCAGCCAAAGGTTCGGACTTCTACAAGAACATCCGCTTCTCGGATCTTCTGCTTCAACAGGGCGTGCTCAAGGCAGCGGAGAAATTTTTCATCTCTGCGGCGCACAGCGATGATGACATCGAGCACACCGTCGAGGCATTTCACATTGCCCTCGAACAGCTCAAGAAGGAGCTCGCGTGAAGCGGGTTCTCGTCACCGGCGCCTGCGGAAACATCGGCGCGAACGTCGTCGACTTTCTGGCGCAGCGCGGCTACTCGGTACGGGCGGTGGATTTGGACAGCCCCGGGTCCCGAAAAACGGCCGCGCGCTGGGCTGACCCCGTCGAGATGCGCTTCGGCAGCATTTGCAGCGAGGCGCTGGTTCGAGAGGCCGTTTCGGGCGTCGATCACGTCATCCACTTGGCGGCGATGGTGCCGCCCGGCACCGACGTCGATCAGGCAGCCGGATACGCCGTCAACGTGGTCGCCACCCGCGCGATCATCGCAGCCTGCGAAGCGCAAGCACGGCCGCCACGCCTGACCTTCACCTCTACCGCCGCGATTTGGGGCCGCAACGACCAGGTCGACGGCCCGCGGCGAGCCGACGAAGAGATCTCGCCGAGCGACAACTACTCGCGTCAAAAAGCGGAATGCGAGGCGATGCTCCGGAGCTCGACCCTCGACACCGTCATCTTTCGGATCGCAATGACTCCACCCGTGTCGCCCGGCGCCCTCTCCCCCTTCGTCTTCGACATGCACCCGGACATGCGGGTCGAGTTCACGCACCCCAAGGACCAGGCCCTCGGCATCGTCAACTCACTGGTCGTCGACGAGATTGCCGGCCGCACGCTTTGCCTCGGCGGCGGCGAACGCAATCGGTATCGGTACCACGAGTTCATGAACATGGCCTTTGGCGCGATGGGGATCCCTCCCCTGCCGAAGTCGGCGTTTGGCGACGCGCTCTTCCTGACTGACTGGGTCGATTCCGAAACGTCTCAGGCGATCCTCGACTACCAGCGTCGCGACGCGGCGCAGTACTTCGAGGAAGTGTCGGCTGAGCTCGGTGCGGCGCGCCACGTCATGAAGTACATCGGCCCGACGCTCACGCCGGTCATCCTCGCGCACTCACGGCACCACGCCCTGGTCGAAGGCAAGAAGCCTCGCGTCCCCGACGCCTACCGTGCGATCACGACCGTTCGCCGCGCCCTCAAAGCCGCGAAGAGCTACCTCTAGGGAGACGAGATGGAAACGAGCAACCACGTGTTGGACGACATGCTGAAGGAGTTCTCTCTTCCCCATGTCGAAGAACAGATCCCGCGCGACGTGTTCTACCAACTGGGCCTCAAGTTCCCACAGCAATACGCGATTGCCTGCCGCGACGTCGCGGGATGCGTAAGGCGCGCCGAAGCCTTGGGCGCCGGCCCGTTCCTACATGTGACGATTCCAGCGCCCAACTGGGTCGAACGCGGCGAGCGCATCAAAGACTGCAAGCTCGAGGTCGCGCTCGGCTACGCGGGAGATCGGCAAGTCGAGCTCCTCGGACCGGGCAAAGGAACCCAGCACTACGCCCGAGAGCTCGTCGAC